>NZ_BOVJ01000019.1 GCF_018403665.1 Paenibacillus cisolokensis | reverse complement strand
CTGCACTTTTGCAGCATTGCTTTGCCTATCCATGCGCTGTCCATGCTCTATCCATGCTCTGTCCATGCTCTGTCCATGCTCTGTCCATGCTCTGTCCATGCGCTGTCCATGCTCTGTCCATGCGCTGTCCAGGCAGCTCAGGCGGCCCAGGCGGCGATTTACTGCGCTATCACTTTCCTGGCCGTTCTTTTTTATATTCCGCGGTTATTCCGCCGCCTCCGTTTCGGCCATTGCCGCCGCTGCCGCGAGCTGCTCTTCCGGCCATAGGCGCCATGGAGCCGCATGGGCGGGAGGAAGGGAGCGAAACGTCATCCACTGCTTGGTGACCGGGTGGGCGACGGCGACCATGGCCGACCATAGCGCTATCGTCCGGCCATCCTCCGGCTTGCTGCCGCCGTACTTGACGTCGCCGGCAAGCGGGCAGCCGATGGCGGCCATCTGCGCGCGGATTTGATGCGGCCGTCCGGTATGGAGCGTGACGGCGACGAGCGTCAAGCCGTTCGCCTGACCGGCCGTCCGGTAAGTCAGGACGGCTTCCTTGGCGCCGGGCGCCGGCCCCGGGAGCGCCGTTACCCGGTTGCGCGCCGCATCCTTGAGCAAATAATGGGTCAGCCTGGCGGATGCCGGCTTTGGCGAGCCGTGGACAACGGCGATGTACGATTTGCCGAACGCCCGTGTCCGTACGGCGTCGGAGAGCCGCGAAGCGGCTTTCGACGTTTTCGCGAACAGCATGGCGCCGCCGGCCGGGCGGTCGAGACGGTGGACGAGTCCGAGATACACGTTGCCCGGCTTGTTGTAGCGACGTTTCAGGTCTTCGCGAAGCAGGGTAAGCATGTCGGGATCGCCGGAATCGTCCCCTTGCGACGGAATGCCGGGAGGCTTGACGACCGCCAGCAAATGGTTGTCCTCGTATAGAATAGGAATTTCCGGCCGCATCGTCATCGCTTTGCTTCCCAACGCCCGAGAATGCCGCACGGAAGCGTCAGGCCGGAGGCTGTCACCGGCAAGCCGATTTCGCCCGCGGTAATGCTGCCGCCGAATCTCCGCTGCATCGTAAGGTGCAGCATATTGTGCAGGACGATCGGCGACAGGCCGGTCGTATACGAATTGATGAGCACGAACAGCGGACGGTCCGATATAATGGACATGCACGATTGCAAAAACGGGTACAGGCTCTGCTCCAGCTTCCACATTTCGCCGCCCGGGCCGCGTCCGTACGAGGGAGGGTCCATAATGAGCGCGTCGTATTTGTTGCCGCGGCGCTGTTCCCGTTGTACGAACTTGAATACATCGTCCGTAATGAAGCGGACGGGGCGGGATTCGAGCCCGGACAGCCGGACGTTGTCTTTCGCCCACTGCACCATTCCTTTGGCGGCGTCGACATGGCATACTTCCGCGCCTGCGGCGGCGGCCGCAACGGTAGCGCCGCCGGTGTAGGCGAACAGATTGAGCAGGCGGATCGGCCTGCCTGCGTTCCGGATCTTGTCCATCATCCATTGCCAATTAACGGCCTGTTCCGGGAACAGGCCGGTATGCTTGAAGTTGGTCGGCTTGATGTAAAATTTCAAGTCGCCGTAAGAGATGGTCCAGCGCTCGGGCAAGGCGGTCCGGAACTGCCACCTGCCTCCTCCCGAGGAGCTGCGGTGGTAATGGCCGTCAGCCTGTTTCCAGCGTTCCGTCTCGCGTTCGATCGGCCAGATGATTTGCGGATCGGGGCGGCGCAAAATGTAGCTGCCCCACCGTTCCAGCTTTTCCCCTCCTCCGGTGTCGAGCAATTCGTAGTCGTTCCAGTCTTTAGCGATGTACATGCGATGCGATTCCTTCCTTGGCGTTAAATTTGTATCCGACACCCCGCACATTGACGATCCACTTCGGATTTGCCGGGTTGTTTTCGATTTTTTTGCGCAGATTGCTGATATGAACCATCAACGTCCGAGTATCGCCCATACTGTCAGTTCCCCAGACTTCCCGGTAAAGCAGATCCAATTCGAATACGCGGTTCGGGGTTTTGGCCAGAAAAGCGAGCAGGTCGAATTCCTTGGCCGACAGGGCGACCGGTTTGCCGTTCACTTCGACTGTCCGGCCCGCCAGATCGATGACCAGCCCGTCGAACCGAATCGTTTCTTCTTCATCCGGCTGCATGCCGGAAAGCCTCGCGCTTCGGCGCAAATGGGCCTTAACCCGCGCCACAAGCTGACTCGGGCTGAACGGCTTCGTAATATAATCGTCGCCTCCGACCGACAAACCGTGTATAATGTCGGTATCGTCGCTTTTGCAGCTGAGAAACAGGATGGGAACGTCCGAGTAACGGCGAAGTTGCTGACAGACTTCGATGCCGTCGATCCCTTTGAGCAGAATATCCAACAGGATCAGATCCGGACGGACGGCGCTTGCCATGGCCAGGGCGTCTGAACCGTTGTCTGCCGTATGGACGTGATATCCTTCACGTTGGAGATATAGACTGATGAGTTCCGTCATTTCCGGTTCGTCGTCGACAACCAGAATTTTGCAACCGTTCATCTTCCATCCTCCTTGCTTTCTCGACTATTATAACGAAGCGCGAATGTTGAATCAATGAGCACGTGGAGGGATACCGGTGCGCAGGATCGTGTGGGCAGCCGTCTGCTCCGTTATGATCGGGTTATGCTTCGCCGGATACGCAGCGCCGGCCGGCGCCGCCGCGCCCCGGGCCGAAGGGGGAACGCTGGATCTGAGCGGCTGGAACTTTGAACGCGACGGAACGGTGCCGTTGGCGGGAGAATGGATGTTCTACGGCGGCCGTCTGCTTCCTCCGGATACGGATTGGCAGCGGGTTGCCGGCTTGCCCGTGCAGGTGCCGGGGACATGGAATTACTATCCGGAAGAAAGCGGAATGAAGGGCGGCCAGGGCTACGCGACATACCGGCTGAACATCCGGCTGCCGGATGGGGACGAGCCGTTCGCGCTTCATATCCCGAATATTCTGACCGCATACAAGCTGTGGGCGAACGGGCGCGAGCTGGCGTCGGCCGGAAGGGTGGCTATCGAAGCGTCGCAATCGCGAGCGGAACAAACGCCTCGCATCGTCATCCTGCAGCGCGGCGCCCGAACGGTGGAATTGGTGTTGCAGGTTTCCAACTACGAGCACCGCAAGGGCGGTATTCGCCAAAATCTGACTGTCGGGACGAGCCAGACGCTAATCGCCGCTCAGATGAAAAAAACGGCCATTACGATGATCGTTTTGGGCAGCCTGCTCATTATCGGCTTTTATCATATCGGCTTGTACGCGCTGCGCAGACAGGAAGGGTTTACTTTATATTTCGGATTGCTGTGCCTGTTCGTAGCCGCGCGGATCAGCGTGACCGGCGAAGCGATTTTGCTGCAATGGCTCCCGCTCGGCTGGGAGATTGGCATGAAGATCGATTACATCTCGTTCGCGCTGAGCGGTGTCGCAGGATACGCTTATATTTACCGGCTGTTTCCGGGCGAAGCCTCCAAAGCCTTTATGCGGGCGGCGCTCATAAGCGGCGGAGCGCTGGCGCTGCTTGCGCTGTCGACGCCGTCCATCGTCTACACGAAGCTGCTGGGAGGATATCAACTGTACATTTTCGTCGTTTGCGTCTATTCGCTGTATGTTATGGCGCTGGCTTGCTGGCGCAAACGGGAAAGCGCGGCGTTCGCCATGACCGGCATACTCGCGTTCGCGGTTACGGTTGTCCATGACATGCTGATGTACAACGAATGGCTGCAATCGACGGAACTGGTGCCGTTCGGACTTTATTTTTCATTCTGATGCAGGCGCTTATTATATCCGGCCGGTTTTCCGGCGCGCTGCGGCGCGTCGGTCAAGTAACCGGCGAGCTTCGCGAGCTGAACGCCCACTTGGAAGAGCGGATTGCGCAGCGGACGGAAGAGTTGAGGCGTTCCAACGAAACGCTGGAGCGTACGAACCGGGAACTGGAGCGGATGGAGCGTTCGAGACGACATCTGATCACGAATATTTCGCATGATTTGCGGACGCCGCTGACGCTTGTCCGAGGTTATCTGGAAGCGATGAAGGACGGTGTGGTGAAAGATCCGAAGCAGCAGGACAAATATATCGGCATGATGCTGAACAAGCTGGGAGCGCTGAACGGACTGATTCAGGACTTGTTCGAGCTGTCGAAGCTGGAAGCGGGGCAAATCCCGTTCCAGTTCGGCGATGTGAAGCTGGCGGATTGGGCGGCGCGGCTGTGCGAGCATTACGAAATCGATGCGGGAACGAGAGGGATCAAGCTGGACTGCAGCTTCCGCTCCGGCGGCGCGCCGTGGAATCCGGAGCATGCGGTCATCCGCATCGATACGGCGCGTATGGACCAGGTGATGGCGAATTTGATCTACAACGCTCTCGATCATATGGAAAGCGGCGGCCGCATCCATATCGTGTTCGATTACCGTCCCCGCGACAACCGGCTGGAAATCGCCGTGCATGATACGGGACCGGGGATCGATCCGGAGGACATGCCGTTCCTGTTCGATCGTTTCTATAAGAAGGACAAGTCGCGAAATTCCGCGAAATGCAGCGGCAGCGGACTTGGGCTTGCGATCGCCAAAGAAATCGTGGAAACGCACGGCGGCACGATCGAGGCCGACAGCGTTCCCGGCGAAGGCAGCGTATTCCGGATCAGGCTGCCGGCAAAGGAAGTGAAAGGAAGCGGAGGCTGGTGAACAGAAGGCAGGGCGGAGCGTCTTAGTCTTATCGGCCGCTTCCCTTCCGCTGTACGCGCCTACGGCGCCCGTTATGCCGGCGTCGGTTCCTGCCTGCGTTCGATCGCTTTGGCCGAAAGGGTGGCAACGGCCGCCCGAGGAAGCGGCGCCATGCCGGAAGGCGGTGGCGGCCGCCGGTTCGCCATTCGCCGTCATCTTGCCGTCGCCTCTGCTCACGGCGGCCATAGGCTTGTCCGAGCGGTTCCGGGACGCGTTCCGGCTCATGGTCGAAAGGGCGGCGGCCAATGCGCGAAAGCGGCCTGACCGGGCGTAGGCGGCGGGGCAGAGTCCCGGCGCGCAGCGGGGGTTCGAGGGCGCCTGGCGGTCGGCCGGGGCTTCTAGTCGGCTTGCCGGATCGCATCCCTGATTTTGTCGAGTGACTTTTGGCGCTTTTCCTGATCCATGTCGTCGAGCAGACGGATGATTTCGATTGCTTCCGGCGTCACTTGGGGAGCGCCGCGGCTGTGCCCGCCCCCGATCATGTAATCGACCGATACGCCGAAAAAGTCGGACAGTTTGATCAGCGTTTCATAAACGGGCTGCCGGTTGTTGATTTCGTAATGACTGTATGCCGAGCGGGTAATGCCGAGTTGTCTGGCCACTTCTTCTTGTGATAAATTTCTTTTCAGACGCAGTTCCTTTAAACGTTCTCCCATCGTCATCGTATTACTCCTCGCCAGACCGGGCTTCCGGAAAAAGGAAGTACCGGTGTACTCTTACCTGCTACTAGTACTTTATGATACAAAATGTATCAATGTCAAGTATTATCGAAAAAGCGGAAAGGAGAAAGCATGATGGTTTTGACCTTCGTATGCGATTGCGGCAACCGGGTGGATTTTTCGATACGGCGGATACGGACGAGCACGGCAGAGCGATTCTAGAGCCGGAAGACGACGACAGGCTCAAGCTGATGCAAGGCGAGGACGGCATGGTGTTTCGCTGCTCGTTCTGCAACCGTTCATACCGTGTGCTGGCGGTAAAATAATTCGCGAATGGCGGCTTCAGGCATATTGAATCGGCAGGAGAATCCGGCTACAATGGAGAGGTAACTTGTACGTACAAGATGAATCGAGGTTGTGCCATTTTAAGTTGCCGAAGGAGGCGTTTTCTTATGCTGCATACGAAGCCGTATACATTTTGGTTCGTAACGGGAAGCCAGCACTTGTACGGACCGGAGACGCTGGAGCAGGTCGAGAAGCATTCCCGCTACATAGCGGAACGATTGGATGCCGAAGATGCGCTGCCGTTTGCGGTCGCGTTCAAGCAGGTGTTGACGTCGCCGGAGAGCATCCGGCGGCTCTGTCTGGAAGCCAATGCCGACGAACGCTGCGCAGGCGTAATCACGTGGATGCACACGTTCTCGCCGGCGAAAATGTGGATTGCCGGCCTGTCGGAGCTGCGCAAGCCGCTGCTGCATCTTCATACGCAATTTAACCGGGATATTCCATGGGACAGCATCGATATGGACTTCATGAATTTGAATCAATCGGCGCACGGCGACCGCGAATACGGATTTATCGGAGCAAGGCTCGGCATCGCCCGCAAAGTGGTCGTCGGATACTGGGAGGATGCGCGGGTGCGGGAGCGCATAGCCGCCTGGATGCGAACGGCCGTCGCTTATACCGCCAGCCGCGGGTTAAAGGTCGCGCGGTTCGGCGACAATATGCGCCAGGTCGCGGTGACCGAGGGCGACAAGGTCGAGGCTCAGGTGAAATTCGGCTGGGCGGTCGACGGCTACGGGATCGGCGATCTCGCCGACCGGATGAAAGCGGTTTCCGAAGCGGATGTGAGACGGCTGCTGGACGAATACGCCGAAACGTACGACATATCCGCCGATACGCGCGGCAATCCGGCGCTGTGGGACGCCGTCGCCGAACAGGCCCGTATCGAGCTTGGCCTGAAGTCGTTTCTCGAGGAAGGAGGCTTCCAGGCGTTTACGACGACATTCGAAGATTTGCACGGGATGAAGCAGCTGCCGGGACTTGCGGTCCAGCGGCTGATGGCGGCCGGTTACGGTTTCGGAGGAGAAGGGGACTGGAAGACGGCGGCGCTGACGCGAGTGATGAAAGTGATGGCCGGCAACGAATCGACGTCGTTTATGGAGGACTATACGTACCACCTCGAACCGGGTAACGAAATGATACTGGGCGCTCATATGCTGGAGGTATGTCCGACCATTGCCGCGACTAAGCCGCGAATCGAAGTCCATCCGCTCGGCATCGGCGGCAAGAGCGATCCGGCGCGGATGATATTCGACGGACGGTCGGGCTCCGCCGTCAACGCATCGCTCATCGATCTCGGACACCGGTTCCGTCTCATCGTGAACGAGGTGGAGGCGGTGCAGCCGGACCGGAGGATGCCGAAGCTGCCGGTGGCCCGTGTGCTGTGGAAGCCGCAGCCTTCGCTGGCCGAGTCGGCCGAAGCATGGATATACGCCGGCGGCGCGCATCATACGGTGCTGTCGTACAAGGTGACGACGGAGCAGCTGGAGGATTGGGCGGAACTGGCCGGCATCGAATGCGCCGTCATTCGCCAAGGAACCGATGTTCGCCAATTCCGCAAGGAACTGCTGTGGAACGAAGCCGCCCTGCGGCTGCGCTGAAGCGAATCGGCGGCCGGGCAAGCGGCCGGATGGAATGGCCGCTTGCCCGGGGGTTCCGTTTCGTCTTCGGGTCGGCTCGGGCGTCGCCGCTTTGACCTCGGTAAATGCCTATTGACAACGATGTCATCGTGTGCTTTAATTTTCTCAACTGGTAATTACGTCGTTATAAGATAGGTGTCGTACGATGGACGTTGATAACCGTAACGGGCAAACCAAAAAATTTTAACAGGAGTCTAAGTGAATGGAGTTTGATATCAAAGAGATTGAGAAAGACGCTCCGCTTCCGCTGTACTATCAGTTGAAGGCGATAATCAAAAATCAGATCGAAGAAGGGAAATTAAAACCGGACGAACCGATTCCTTCCGAACGAGACTTGATGGACATGTACAATATAAGCCGAACACCGGTCAGGCAGGCGATCAACGAGTTGGTTGTCGAGGGACTGCTGAGAAGGGAACACGGCAAAGGCACGTTTGTCGCCAGCAAAAAAATCAGCCAATCTTTTTGGAGAATTTGAGCAGCTTCGGCGAGGAAATGAGCCAGAAGGGGCTGTCTTACAAAACCAAAGTGCTGGAGCAGATCGTGCTAAGCAAAAATTCGACCCTGGAGAAAATATTCGGACCGGACGTTCACGATTTCTATCGTTTGGAACGGCTTCGCTACATTAAAGATACGCCGTATGTTTTGCTGACTACGTATATACCTTGCTCCATCGCGCCGCGTTTGTTCGATACCGACTTCGAGCAGCACTCGCTTTACAAGACGCTCAGCGAGCAATACGGTTTTGAGATCAAATACGCCGAACGCGATATCGAAGCGGTGACGGTATCGGAGGAAGACGCCAGCCTGCTGGAAATTTCGAGCAGTTCCGCGATCCAATTGACGCGCACGGTGGCCTATTTGAGCAACGACAAGCCGTTCGAATACTCCATCGCAAGGTACCGGGGAGATTTGAGCAAGTTCACCGTAAGAGTCGATTATAAAAAAATATAGCTGTCTCCGTTGCTCCCAAAATTTTTTACGTCAACTGGTAGTTATAACATTATGTCATGATGTACGCCTCACGTCATACTATCCAAGGGAGAGGATTGAATGGCACAATACGTGATCGCGCACGATATCGGGACGACAGGCAACAAAGCCACGCTGTATTCGCAGGACGGGGAGCTGGTTGCCAGCGCTTTTCACGGGTATGAAACCTACTATCCGCAATCGGGATGGGCGGAGCAAGATTCGCATGATTGGTGGCGGGCCGTCTGCGAAACGTCGAAGTCGCTCATGGAGAAGACGGGAGTTGCCAAAAGTGATATTGCGGCCGTCAGCTTCAGCGGGCAAATGCTCGGCTGCTTGCTGGTCGACCGGAACGGCGAACCGCTGCAGCGCGCCATTATCTGGGCCGACATGCGGGCCGGGAAGCAAGCCGCGGAGCTGGAGGAGCTGCTGGGCATGCGCGATGTGTACGGGATTACCGGACATCGCATCAGCTCCTCGTATTCGGGAGCGAAATTGAAATGGGTGAAGGAAAACCAGCCTGAGATCTACGCGAAGGCCTTCAAAATGCTGCAGGCCAAAGACTATCTCGTCTATCGTCTGACGGGCGCTCTGGCCACGGACTATACCGATGCTTGCGGAACGAACTGCTTTGACCTCGTCGCTAAAACCTGGTCCGGATACATATTGAGCGCATGGGGGCTGGACGCCGGACTATTCCCCGAGCTGCACGCATCCACCGATATGGTCGGGAAGGTCCATAAGCAGGCGGCCGAACAGACCGGACTGCTGGAAGGAACGCCGGTCGTGATCGGCGGCGGAGACGGTGTGTGCGCGGCGGCCGGCGTAGGCGTGATGGCCGAGGGCGAGGCGTTCAACTACATCGGTTCATCTTCATGGGTTGCGACAGCCTCCAAGCAGCCGATCTTTGATTCGGAAATGAAAACGTATACATGGGTTCATTTGGACCCGGACCTGTATTCGCCGAACGGAACGATGCAATGCGGCGGCGGCTCCATGCAGTGGGCGACCAGGCTGCTGTTTCCGAATCCGGGCGGCAGGTCGATTTACGATCTGATGAATGAGGAGGCCCGGAAATCCCCGATCACGGCCAATAAGCTTCTCTTTCTGCCTTACCTGATGGGTGAGCGGTCGCCCAGGTGGAACCCGCACGCGCGCGGCGCTTTTGTCGGTCTCCAGATCACGCATAACCGGGGCGATATGGCAAGAGCCGTCATGGAAGGCGTGGCGCTCAACCTGAAGATCGTGCTGGACACCTTCCGCAAGGAAGGCGCGCCGATCGATCATATGTGGGTCCTGGGAGGAGGAGCGAAAAGCACGCTCTGGCGGCAAATTTTGGCCGATGTTTACGGGCTTGACATTTATGTGCCTGCCTATCTGGATGAGGCGACCTCCATGGGAGCCGCAATGGCGGGGGCCGTTGGCGTCGGCCTGATAAGCGATTTTCATCAAGCGAAAAAGTGGGTCAAGCGGGTAAGCGTGCACTCGCCCGATCCGGCAAGCAGCGAAACGTACAGCCGCTACTTTGAACTTTTTGATGAAACGTACCGTCAGCTGACGCCCGTTTACGATAAATTAAACCAATTTTGAGGAGTGCTGGAGAGATGACAGAAAAATTTATGCCGTTTGTTACCGAACTGGACTTTGCCACAGGCAAATTGAATCCCGAAGGCCATGTGATCACCCGCAATCTGTCCCATATGAAAGACATGTACTACGATCAGGAAGCCGTACGGCAGCTGCTCGGGCAAAATCCGCTTATCTACGTGGTCTACAACGTCGTCGTGCCGGAAACGGCCGCCCATATCCAGCATTGTGTGACGATTCTGTATCCCGGAAAGGTCGGCAATGAATATTTCATGACGAAAGGCCACTATCATGAGGTGCTGGATCGGGCCGAAATCTACTTTTGCCTCAAAGGCAAAGGGCAGCTGCTGATGCAGACGCAGGACGGCGCGTTCGCGTCGATCGACATGGTGCCCGGCTCCGTCGCCTATGTCGCTCCGGAATGGGCGCACCGCACCGTCAATACCGGCGACGAGCCGTTCGTCTTCTTCGCCGCCTATCCGGGCGACGCGGGACACAATTACGGCGATATCGAAACCGAAGGCTTCGCGAAGCTCTCGGTCGAGCAGAACGGCGAAGCGGTGCTGGTCGACAATCCACGTTACGGCAAAGCGGGCAAATAATTATGGCACAAATCGCACTCATTTTCGATATGGACGGCACGCTGTTGGACAGCGGCAGAATGTCGCAGCTTACATACAAGGAGACGCTGGCAAGACTGCATGCGAGACGGCTCGCTATGGATGTCGAATGGTCGGATGCGGATATTCTTTCCGTTATCGGCATGACGACGACGGAAATTTTTCGCAAGCTCTTGCCTGATGTTCCGGAAGCGGTGCGCGATACGGCATTGACTGTTCTGGAAGAAGTCGAAGCAGAATATTTGCCCATTTATTCCGCCTTGTACCCGGGCGTCCGGGAGGTATTGCCGCTGCTCCGCAGCCAGGGCTACCGGTTGTTCGTCGCTTCCAACGGCGGTGCAAAATATGTTGCGACGGCAGCGCAGATACACGGCATCGAGGAAGTCTTCGAAAAACTTTATTGCGCCGGGCTGCAGAAGACAAAATCCAAAGTCGATCTGGTCGCTATGCTGCTCGAGGAATCGAAAGCAGAGGCGGCGGTCATGATCGGAGATCGCGTTTCCGATATCGAGGCCGGCAAGGCTAACAGGATATTGACGGTTGGCTGCCGCTACGGCATTGGCGGCAACGCCGAACTGCAGGATGCGGATGCTTGGATCGATCATCTGGCCGAGCTTCCGGACCTGCTTCAAAAATGGATTAAAGAGGGTTCGTTATGCCGAAGGTACTAATTACCCCTAGATCATATGGCATGTACAACGAGGATATTGACCGGCTGTGGGAGCAGGCAGGCTTTGAAACGGTCCGCGAAATCGGTCCGCTGCCGGACGACCGCATGCGGGAGCTGTTGAGCGATGCGGACGCGCTCATCATTGGAACCGACAAGCTGAGCGAGGCGGCGATCGATGCGGCGTCCAAATTGAAGGTGATCGCCAAATACGGCGTCGGCATCGACAATATTCCGGTCGGCTATGCGGAAAGCAAAGGCATTAAAGTCTTCAATACGCCTGGCGTCAATACCGAGTCGGTCGCCGACTATACGCTGGCTCTGATATTGGCGGTTGCCCGGAAAATTCCGCAAAATCACGCCAATCTGGTCGCAGGACGATGGTCCAAAACGACAGGGATGGAAGTGTATCGGAAGACGATCGGCATTCTCGGATTCGGCGCGATCGGTCGGGCGGTGGCCAGACGCGCCAAAGGCTTCGATATGAATATTCTCGCTTACGACCCTTATGTGAGTGAAGCTGTTTTTGACGAGCTGGGCGCCGACAAGGTCACGTTTGATGAGCTGATCCGGCAAAGCGATATCGTATCCGTACATATGCCGCTGACGGCAGAGACGAAGCATCTGCTGAATGAAAACGTATTCCGGCGCATGAAACGGGAAGCCATCGTGGTCAATACGTCGCGGGGCGGCGTCGTGAGCGAACAGGATCTGTATACAGCGCTGAAGGAAGGGCTGATCCGCGGCGCAGGGCTGGATGTGTTCAGCGAGGAACCGGTGAAGCATTCGCCGCTCTTCGAGCTCGGCAACGTCGTGCTGACGCCGCACAATGCGGCGGCGACGATTGAAGCGGCGCAGCGCATGACGACAGAGTCGACGCAAAATATTCTGTCGTTTTTCAGCAGCAAGGGGGATAAGCCGTGAGCAGGGACAACGAGCCGAAGACGATCGGCCGCTTGCCGACGTACAATCCGCGGCAGGCTGCGGGCAGTAGAACGATTGCGAGAAAGGAGCGATTCGTCAAGTGAATCTGGTCAAAGCGCATGAGCCCACGTTTTATTTTATCGGTGTCACGACATCTCAATCTTCCATTATGAAGCTGTTCCCTTTGTGGGCGAAAGCGCTGAATTTGAATGCTGTCATTAAAGGGATCGATATCGAGCTGAACGCCGACCCGGAAGTATACCGCGAGGTCGTGTCGTTCATCAAGCAGGATGAGCTGTCGCTCGGGGCGCTTGTCACGACCCATAAAATCAATGTTTACAAGGCCGCAGCCGATTTGTTCGACGAACTCGATGAAAGCGCGCGTCTGTTCGGCGAGCTGTCCTGCATCTCCAAGCGAGGAGGCAAGCTCGTCGGGCATGCGAAGGATCCGCTCACCAGCCGGCTCGCGATGGAAGCTTTTATCCCGGCCGGATTCTGGTCGGAGCACCGCGGCGAAGCGCTAATTCTTGGAGCGGGCGGCAGCGGCATTGCGATTGCGTCCAATCTGGTTCATGACAGCAAAGGAAGCGATCGCCCTTCGAAAGTCTACGTTGTCGATCGGGACGAGAAACGGCTGCTCGAAATGAAAACGGTGATCGAAAACGTATCGACTTCGGTTCCGGTTGACTATACGGTCGTGACTAAAACGGAGCAAAGCGATCGCATACTGGGCAGCCTGAAGCCGTATTCGGCGGTGATCAACGCAACAGGGCTGGGGAAAGACCGGCCGGGCTCCCCGCTGACCGACAATGCCGTATTTCCATCCCACAGCGTCGTGTGGGAACTGAATTACCGCGGCGATCTGCTGTTCATGCATCAGGCGCTGAAGCAGAAGGATAAAGCCAATCTTCATGTGGCAGACGGCTGGATGTATTTTATCCATGGCTGGACGCAAGTCATCGCGGAAGTCTTTCATCTGGAAATCGACAGTGGGACGTTTGCCAAACTGGAACAAATCGCGTCCGACTTTCGATAATAGGAGGCCGCTTGGGAAAGGGGGTGACGATATTGCTTCAAGCCAGATTGGCCGGGAAACAGAGATTCGAGCTGATTCAGACGGAAAAGCCGGTTCCCGGTCCCGGCGAAGCGCTCATCAAAGTGGCGGTTGCCGGCATATGCGGAACGGACCTTCACGCTTTCCACGACAGCCATCCGTTCATTACGCTGCCGGTTGTGCCCGGTCACGAGTTTTCAGGCGTGGTCGAGGCTCTTGGCAACGGCGTCCCGGAAGGCCGATTGGCGCCGGGGGACAAGGTTTGCGTGGAGCCCTCGCTCGTGTGCGGCCAATGCTTCCATTGCCGCGAAGGCCGCTACAACATATGCGAGGAACTGAAAGTGATCGGCTGCCAGACGGACGGCGCTTTCGGCGAGTACATTGCCGTGCCGTGGGAGAAGGTGATTCCGCTCGATGACAAGATGCCGTTCGAGGATGCGGCGATGCTGGAGCCGCTGGCGGTAGCGGTTCACGCCGTCAAGAAAGGGTTGACGTCAGCCGGCAAGCGCGTTTTGGTCATTGGCGGAGGCGTGATCGGGCTGCTGTTGGCGCAGGCGGCCAAGGCTGCCGGCGCTGTCGTGGCGGTAGCGGATATATTGGAATATCGTCTGCAGGTGGCGCGGACACTGGGCATACCGCATACGATCCACACCGCGACGCGCAGCTTGAAGGATGCGATTCATGCCATTCATCCGGACGGAATGGACATCATCTACGAATGCGTCGGGCTGCCGTCGACCGTTCGCCAGTCCGTGGAAATCGCCAGGAAGGGCAGCCGGATTGTCATTGTCGGCGTCGTCAACGACGACGTGCTGCTTCCTGTCAATCTCATTCAGGATAGAGAACTGGAGCTGATCGGCGACCTGATGTACACCAAAGAGGACTTTGCTGACGCGCTTGCGCTGGTTAACAGCAACAAGGTGCAATTGCAACCGTTAAAAACGAAAGCGTTTACTATCGATAAGGTTCAGCAAGCGTTCGAATATTTGGACGACAACAAGGATAAAGCGTTCAAGGTTTTTATCACGATCGCGTCGGAATGATCCGATCCCGATTACTATTGGAGGCGAAAAGCGCATGAGCAAGATTCGTAAACCGAAATTAGCCGCATTGATTCTGATTCTGGCCATTATCCTTTCCGGATGTTCCTTCGAAGGCAACGAGTCTGCCGGCTCGTCCGGCCAAGCGGCGCAAGGGAATGCGGCCGGCACGAAAATCGACAAGGAGCGCAGCGAGATCAAGATCGGCTTTTCCATCAAAAATCAGAACGCGCCTTATTTCGTCGCCATGATGAATGCGGCCAAGAGCTATGCGGAAGAACTGGGTATCAAGCTGATTACCGCCGATGCGCAGGGTGATATGACCAAGCAGATCAACGACGTGAACGACATGCTGGTGCAAGGCATCGATCTGCTGCTGCTTGACCCGGCGGACCCGGACGGCCTGGTGCCGGCAACCAAATCGGCCAGCAGCAAAGGGGTGCCGGTAGTCATTGTCGACAGCACCATTTCCGAGAAAGCGGATTATGTGACCACCATCCAGTCGAACAACATGGAAAACGGCGTGAAGGTAGGCGAATGGGTTGCGGCGCAATTTGGCAGCAAAGAGATTAAAGCCGCCATCATCAGCGGCGAGCAGGGCAATCCGGCCGGTCTCGAACGCCGCCAGGGCGTCATTCGGGGAATTATCGAAGCGCAGCTCCGAAATCGCGGCGACAGCAAAATCGAAATTGTCGCGCAGGGCTGGGGCAACTGGGCTACGGAAGGCGGCCTGAGCGCCATGGAAGATATTCTTGTCGCGCATCCCGATATCAATCTGCTCATTACCGAAATGACAGCATGGCGATCGGCGCGCGCAAGGCGATTATCGAAGCCGGCAAGGAAAACCAAATTTTGATCGCGGCGGCTGCTGATGGGCAGAAGGAAGCGCTTGAACTGATCAAAGACGGAAAATATGGCGCAACGGGGTTGAACGATCCGGTGCTGATCATCAAAACGGGTCTGGATGCGGCGCTTCAAATTTTGGAGGAAGGCGCGACGTTCCCGAAAACCTCGTATACGCCTGCCGTGGCGATTACGAAAGAAAATGTGGACGAGTACTACAATCCGGACGCCGAATTCTAATAAAAGAAGACAATATAGCCAGTGAATCTGGCTATACTGTCGTTTTGGGGGACTGACTGTGAACAAGATCGGAATTGCTGTTATTGGCGCAGGCCGAATGGGTCGGCTGCATGCCTGGAACTTTTACCGCTATGTTGCGGACTGCAAAGTGGCGGCGGTATGCGATGCGAATGCGCAAGCCGCCAAGGCGCTGGCCGGCGAGCTGGGCGCAAAGGCGTATGCCGATACGGCGGAGCTGCTGCAATCGGAAGAAGTGGATGCGGTCGTCATTACGACACCGGTTTTGACGCATAAAGCGATTGCCGTTCAAGCGCTGGAGGCGGGCAAGCATGTGTTCTGCGAAAAGCCGTTGACGCTGCAGCTTGAAGATGCGCAAGAGATCGTCCGCAAGGTCGAAGAGACCGGTAAAGTGTTTCAGCTCGGTTTTATGCGGCGGTTTGACCGTGGATACGAGGCTGCGTGGCAAAAGGTGCGGGAAGGCGCGATCGGAACGCCGGTCTTTATCCGCTCGACAAGCAGGGACCCGGGTCTGCCCCCGGTTCCGGGCTGGGGCTGTTATCCGGAAAAGTCGGGAGACATATCGTTCGAGCTGTGCTCGCACGACTACGATTCCATCCGCTGGTTGATGAACGACGAGGTGGACACGGTGTTCGCGCAGGCAGCCGTCCTGTCCTCACAGAAGGAACTGCGTCTGTGCGGCGGACAGATGATGAACGATACGATCGCCGCCACGCTTCGTTTCAAGAGAGGCGCGCTCGGGACAGTGGAAGGCTTGCTCAATATTAAATACGGATACGACGCAAGAACGGAAATTATTGGCGATGAGGGCGTGATCTCCATCGGGCAAATGAATTATATCGACATCGCAACCGCCACGAGCGACCGTCAAATCAAGCTTCCGGCCGCGCCATCCTTTACCGACCGGTTTGCAGAGGCTTATGTCAAGGAAGCCCGCCACTTTGTCGACTGCATCAGATCCGGCTCCGCGCCTCTTGTCGGCGCGTGCGACGGGCTGAAAGCGGTAAAAATCGCGCATGCGGCCAATTTGTCCGTTCAGCAGGGGATGCCTGTCCAGGTGAATGGAGCGATGGCGTAATGGCGGCCGAATATCAACTCGAAATGAACCAAATCAAGAAGTCGTTCGGCAGCGTAAAGGTGCTGGAGAACGTCACCTTCAAGGTGCGGCCCGGGGAAATTCACGCCTTGCTGGGCGAAAACGGCGCCGGCAAATCGACACTGATGAAGGTGCTTTCCGGCGTGTACCAGAAGGACGGCGGCGAGATCAAGCTGAACGGCAAGCCGGTGGAGATCAAAAATCCGAACCAGGGCAAGCAGCTTGGCATCGGCATCATTTACCAGGAATTTGCGCTGGCGCCCGATCTGACGGTGGCCGAAAATATTTTTCTCGGGAATCTGATCCGGAAGCACGGCATGATCCGGTGGTCCGACATGAACGCGAAAGCCAGGGAACTGCTCAATCGGATCGGTTTTGACATTCATCCGCAGCAGTTGGTGGGAGAGCTCAGCGTCGCCTACCAGCAGGTCGTGGAAATCTGCAAGTCGCTGTCGCAAAACGCGAAGGTGCTCATTCTGGACGAGCCGACGGCGGTGCTTGCTCCGAAGGATGTCAGGCAGCTGTTCCTGGTGTTGAAGAAGCTAAGGGATCAAGGCGTCAGCATCGTTTATATTTCGCACCGGCTGGAAGAAATTTTCGAAATCGCCGACAGGATCACCGTCATCAAGGACGGTGCGGTAACCGGCACGGTACGGCCGTCCGAAGTGACCAAGGAAGAGCTGATCGGCATGATGATCGGCCGCAAGCTGACGACGCTGTTCCCCGAACGGAATGTTGAGCCTGGGCCGGAGCGGTTGCGGGTCAAGCAGGTGTCGACGAAGGAGAAGCTGAAGGATGTCAGCTTCACGGTACGGGCGGGCGAAGTCGTCGGTCTGGCCGGTCTCGTCGGAAGCGGCAGAACCGAAGTCGCGAGAGCGCTGTTCGGTATCGACAAGATCGAGCGGGGAGAAGTCGAGCTGGACGGCCGTCCGCTCAAGCTTCGCTCGCCGCGGGAGGCGATCCGCCAAGGCATCGGCCTGGTGCCGGAAAGCCGGAAAGAAGACGGTCTTGTGCTGGAGATGCCGATCGGCGAGAACATGACGATGACGAATACGAAGATGATCCGGCGGTTCGGCAACGTGATTATGAAAGGCAAAGAGCGTCAAATTGCGGAAAGCCTGATCGAACGGTTGCGCATCAAGACCGACAGCTACAAAAAAGAAGCCGGCAACTTGAGCGGCGGCAATCAGCAAAAAATCGTATTGGCCAAATGGTATCATACCGACACGAAAGTGCTCATTCTGGACGAGCCGACCCGCGGCGTAGATGTCGGGGCGAAAGTCGAAATCTATCAGCTGATCAACGAGCTTGCGGCCAAAGGGATGGCGATCGTGATGATTTCGTCTGAACTTCTGGAGATTATCGGCATGTGCGACCGGGTATACGTCATGAATGAGGGCGAAATCAAAGGTTCTTTGACGCGAGAGGAATTATCGGAAGATCGAATCATGAGCTTGGCCGTGGGAGGAGTATGACATGAATCAGGTGAAATCTGCCGAACAAGCCGCGCAGTCCGAAGCAACCCCGTCTGCGCCGCTCATCGTGCGCAACGAGCAAAGCGCCGAAAAAAAGTGCTGGATTTCTTTATCAAGTACAATACCGTGATCATTTTCATCATCCTCGTCATGGTGGCGAGCATGCTGTCCGACGTATTTTTACACAGCAAAATATGTTCAACCTGCTTCGCCAGCTTGCGGCGATCGGCATCATCAGCATGGGCATGCTGCTCGTCATTCTGACCGGGGGGATCGACTTGTCGGTCGGCGCGTTCGCGGCGCTGGGCTGTGTCATTTCGGCGGTGCTGCTGGCCGACTATTCGTTCCCGGTTGCAGTCATCCTGACGATTCTGACCGGTCTGGCGCTGGGCTGCCTGTCCGGCTATCTCGTAGCGAAGCGCAATATTGCGCCGTTCATTTCCACGCTGGCGATGATGACGATTGCGAACGGTCTCGCGTTCATCATCTCCAAAGGCTCGCCGATCATGGTGAACAACCGGGCGATGGAATTGTTTGACCGTGGATATTTCCTTGGCATTCCGCTGCATGTATGCGTGATGTTCATCGTGTTTCTGATCACGGTGTTCGTACTCAGAAGCACAGTGTTCGGCCGCATGATCAAAGCGATCGGCAGCAACGAGTCGGCTGTGACGCTCTCCGGGGTCAAGACGGATTTCTACAAAATGGCGGTATACTGCATTGCCGGCGGCCTGTCCGTCATCGGCGGCATCATTATTACTTCCCGTACGGGGGTCGGTTCGCCGCTCATCGGCTCCGGGCTTGAGCTGGACGCGATTGCCGCGGTGGTCATCGGCGGCGCGTCTCTGAACGGCGGGCGCGGCACAGCGCTCAACACGCTGCTGGGCGTATTCATCCTGGGCCTGATCGGCAACATCATGAACCTTATGAACGTTCCGGCTTACCCGCAACAAGTCATCAAGGGACTGATTATTATTGCAGCGGTCATGTTCCAAGTCGTAAACAAAAAGCGGGCATAAGGGCGGTTGCCGGAAAAGCATAAATGAAAAAGCAATAAAAGAAAGCGATAAGTGAATAGAGATATGAAAAGAGATATGAAGATGTGAAAAGAGATGAATCAGAGGACTGATTGATCTCTTTTTTTTCGCGTATGGAAGCCGATCGCACGATATATTTTTTGCCGAAAGTTATAGACAGGGAAAGCAAATCGATATAATATACGATAATGAGTATCATTATCACGACATACGAACGGAGGAAAGACCCGAAATCCAAGATTTTAGCTTTACATTGCGGCATTGCCGGAAACGAACAACATGCAAAACCGTAACATCGAAGTAAAGGAGAACAGATATGCAAGCTGTATCCGACATGACGAATGATGCGGCTCAGCCGTCCGCGCCGGTCATCCGGTCCAGGCCGCTGGCCGCCGCCATTATTCTGTTCGGCGGCTTCATCGCCCTCGTCGTTTTCGTCGCCGTATCCGTAATGTTCGGCGCGGCGGATATCGATTGGATGACAGTGTGGGAAGCGATATTTCGTTTCAATCCGGACTTGACCGCGCATCAGATCATACGGGAACTTCGCCTTCCCCGCGTGCTGGGCGGGGCGATGGTCGGCGCGAGCTTAGCCGTCGCGGGGGCGATGATGCAAGGGATGACGCGCAACCCGATGGCGGATTCCGGCCTTTTGGGCCTGAATGCCGGAGCGGGCCTCATGATGGCGATATGCTTCGCCTTTTTTCCCGGACTGTCGTTTATGACGCTTATTTTGTACGCTTTCGTCGGCGCGGGTATCGGCGCCGGGCTCGTTTACGGCATCGGCTCGCTGGCGCGGGGAGGATTGACGCCGCTTCGCCTTGTGCTCGCCGGAGCCGCGGTGAGCGCCCTGATGACGGCGCTCAGCGAAGGCATCGCGCTATATTTCCACATCGGCCAGGACCTGGCGTTCTGGTTTGCGGGCGGCGTGGCGGGGACGACATGGGAGCAGCTCGGATTGATGGCGCCGTGGGTCGCCGGCGCGCTGCTCGCCGCGATCATGCTGTCCCGTTCGATCACGCTGCTCAGTCTGGGAGAAGAAGTCGCGGCAGGTCTCGGACAGCGGACCGGACTCGTCAAGCTCGCGGGGATGGTCGTCGTGCTTGTGCTGGCCGGCTCCGCCGTCGCGGTCGTCGGGGCCGTCGGATTTGTCGGCCTGATCATTCCCCACCTTACACGCTACCTTGTCGGCGTCGATTACCGCTGGATCATTCCGTGCTCGGCGATACTCGGCAGCCTGCTCGTCATTCTCTCCGATCTGGCGGCGAGAACGATCAATCCTCCCAGCGAAATTCCGCTCGGGGCGCTGATCGCGCTGCTTGGCGTGCCGTTCTTTCTTTATCTGGCGCGTAAAGAGAGGAGAGGATTGTAGTGGAAACGTACCAGGTGTTAACCGGCCAACGCCGCAGAATAAGGCGGGGCATTGCGGTGATGGCGATCATCGGCGCCCTCGTCGTCGCCGCATTTGTGTTCAGCATGAACGTCGGCTATACGCCGTTGACGCCGGTTGAAGTCATCACGACATTGTTCGGCATGGGAACGGACAAGCAGTCGCTCGTATTGTTCGAGTTCCGGCTGCCGCGCATCGTCATCGCCATTTTGGCGGGCGCCGGATTGGCCGTGTCCGGCTGCATTCTGCAGGGCGTTTCCCGCAATGCGCTGGCCGACCCCGGCATTCTCGGCATCAATGCCGGCGCCGGGCTGTTCGTCATGCTCGTTGTCTCGCTATTCCCGTCATTGCCGATCGGTTCGATCTTTTTGCTCCCGCTGCTCGCCCTGCTCGGGTCGGGGCTGGCGGCGCTGCTCGTCTATGCATTTGCGTACAAGCGGCATGAAGGTATCTCGCCGACCAGACTTGTGCTCGCCGGCATTGCGGTTGCCGCGGGCATCAATGCGGCGATGATCGTGCTGACGCTGCGGCTGAATCCGGAAAATATCAGTTCGTCGCGACATGGCTCGCCGGGAGCATATGGGGATCGAACTGGAAATACGTGCTTGCGCTTCTTCCGTGGATCTGTCTGCTTCTTCCGTACGTTTACAGCAAGGCGCGCGCGCTCGACGTGTTGAACCTCGGCGAACAGACGGCCGCGGGATTGGGCGCGCCCGTCGAGAAGGAGCGGCTCGCCCTGCTGGCGTCCGCTGTGGGCCTGGCCGGCACATCCGTCGCGGTAAGCGGCGGCATCGGCTTCATCGGCCTGATCGGCCCCCATCTGGCGCGCCGTCTCGTCGGTCCGCAGCATCGGCTGCTTCTGCCGACATCCGCGCTGACCGGCTCGCTTCTGCTCATAGTGGCCGATACGATCGGCCGCTGGATTCTCGAGCCGTCCGAAATTCCCGCCGGCATCGTCGCCGCGGTGATCGGCGCGCCGTATTTTCTGTATTTGCTGGCCCGCAGATGATGCGCCGCATCGTCGCGGCATAGCCGCCCCCGATCCGAATCGAACCGGGACTCGCCGCCCGGTTCGAAATCGGCATCGGACTGCCACGGTCCATGCTCTCCGCCGCTTCCCGGCGGAAGGCGACGCCAAGCCGGGTTTCTCTCCAACTCTTACCCTAACCTCGCGATTCGTGCCCACTACGTTTTTCGCAATCGTCCGTAATCCGGACAGCCCCAAAAAGATCGTTTACAAATATGAATGTCCAGTAATTTGGATATTCTCCTATTGCCTCCTGCTGTATGATAGCATCATAAGATGTATACGCTTTCACCAAAACTTGAAGACGGGAGTGGTAACTGAAGTCCATGGAGCCTTACCGGAAAGAACAGTGATGACGACGGGGCTTGTATACGGAGAGGATGTATCGAAATGAATGATGCGCAAAGCGGGTCCGTTCCGGATCTGACCGCTGCCTTGCAGCGGGGACGGCTGTGGAGGAAGATCAGGAAGCAGAAAATACTGCTCTGCTTCAGTATTCCGTTTGTCATTTGGGCGATTGTATTTTGTTACGCGCCGATATGGGGCTGGATTATGGCTTTCCAGGATTATAATCCGGGAAAAGGGATTATGGGCAGCGCGTGGGTCGGGTTCAAGCATTTCCAGACGTTTTCCAGGATGAAATGTTATTTGCGCTGCTCCGCAACACATTGGCGATCAGCGTGCTGAATATCGTATTCGGCACATTGGGAGCCGTTATTCTGGCGCTATTGCTGAATGAAGTGAAAGGCGTCTTCTTCAAACGTACGGTCCAAACGGTATCGTATCTCCCTCATTTCATCTCGTATGTGGTCGTCGCCAACCTTTTTCTGACGCTCCTGTCGCCATCCGCCGGGCTGGTGAACCGGATGCTGATGAAGCTGGGGATCATCGACGAGCCGATCTTTTTCTTCGCCGAACCTCATTTGTTCTGGATACTGGTCGTCGGCATCAATGTATGGAAGTCCATTGGCTGGGACGCCATCATCTACATTGCCGCCATGTCTGCCGTAGACACCGAATTGTACGATGCGGCAAGCGTGGACGGCGCGGGACGATTGCGCAAAATGTGGCATATCACGCTGCCCTGCATTCGTCCGACGATCGTCGTATTGCTCATCCTGAGCGTCAGCGGCATCTTGAACGCCGGATTCGATCCTTCCTATTTGCTGGGCAATCCGATGGTTCGCGAGTACTCCGAAGTCATCGATACGTATGTGTACAGAATGGGGCTTGGAAACGCCATGTATTCCTTTGCGACGGCAGTCGGCCTGTTCCGCCTGGTTGTATCTCTGGTCCTGTTGTTTATTGTGAACCATATCGCCAAGAGATTGGGCGAGGACAACATTCTGTAAGAAGAGAGGTAACCGGATGAGACACAGATGGAAAGATATCGCTTTTGATACGGTCAATACTTGCGCCCTCGTTTGCTTGATGATCGTGACGCTGTATCCGTTTTTGCATGTGCTCGCTTACTCGTTGAATGATGCGGTCGATTCCATGCGCGGAGACCTGACGTTTTTCCCCGCAAATTTACGCTGTCCAACTACGCGGTCATCTTCCGGTATGACGCATTGGTTGACGCCGCGGTTATGAGCGTGCTCCGCACCGTAATCGGAACCGTAACATCCGTATTATGCACGGCGATGCTGGCCTATGCGCTGACGAAGCGGGATCTTGTAGGCTACAAGTTTTGGAATACGCTGTTCATCTTGACCATGTTCGTGTCAGGCGGCTTGATCCCGACCTTTATTTTGTTCAAAGCGATTCATATCTACAATACGTTCTGGGTTTATATTTTACCGGGGCTGATCAGCGCCTTTCATATGATTCTGATTCGCACCAACTTCAAGACGATTCCCGACTCGTTGATCGAATCGGCGTATATCGACGGCGCAAACGATCTGTACGTTTTTTCCGGATCATGCTGCCGCTGTCCACGCCGGTCATGGCGACAATCGGCTTGTTCGTAGCGGTGGGCCAATGGAATTCGTGGCAGGATACGCTTTTCTTCACCATCGGCAACGACCTGCAGACGCTTCAATACGTACTGATGAAAATATTGAATCAAACCGAAGCGGGGGCGATGATCAATCAGATGAAAGCGAGCATGGCCCGCCGCGGGATGATCAGGGTGACGCCGGAAGCGGTCAAGATGGCGATCACGATGGTGGCGACCGTTCCGATTCTCTGCGTATATCCGTTTGTCCAGAAATATTTCGTGAAAGGCATGCTGCTGGGATCGATCAAAGGGTAGACCAATCAAGGTCTAAAATGAATTCGCTTTCAAACAAGGAGGGGGCTGCAAATGGAAAAAATGAAATTTCAGAAACCGCTTGTCGTCATGTTGGCCGCTGTACTCGCCATCTCGTTGTTCGCCGGCTGTTCCGGGAGCGAAGAAGCAAGCAACGAAGGCGCAAATGAGCCGGCGGGGACAGAAGGAACGGCTGTGCTCGAAGGCGATATGTCGACGTGGCCGGATGCGGAGTTCAGCGTTCTTCTCGGTTGGCCCGATCACCAGACAGCCGCTGACGACGCGCCGATCTTGAAGCAAGTATACGATTTGACAAAGGTGCGCCTGAAGCTGGAAGTGCCGCCGACCAATGTGGATGAGAAGCTCAATATTTTGCTGGCCAGCGGAGAGTATCCGGACGTCATGGTGATCGCGAACCCGACGATTGCGCAGAAATTTATCGACGGCGGACACGTCATTCCGTTGGATGATCTGATCGACAAGTATGGCGGCCAACTAAAGGCGAACCTGGGTGAAGACCTGGATAAGCTCCGCAGCGAAGACGGGAAAATATACAAAATCCCGCCGGGGTATATTATGCCGGGTGCGGAACGGATGCTGGAAGCGGGCAACAGCTTTCAGTTTCTGACGAATGTTCTGGAAGAGAAAGGCTGGTACAAGCCGACGACATTTGACGATATATACGCATTATTGAAAGAAGTGAAAGAAACGTATCCGCAGTATGTGCCCATGTCGCTGGCGCTTGGGGACGAGAACTTCTTCAATACGATGGTGGCTACGCTCGGCGGCGCCGAAGGCGTCAGAGTACTGGGAGACTATGTATGGACGAAGGATGACAAGCTGATTTACAAATTCAAGGATGAAAGCATCCGGCACGCTCTTCAGTGGCTCAATCGGTTGTACCAGGAAGGATTGATCGACAAGGAATCCCCGGTCCAAAACAAGGATGCGCTGCAGGCGAAGATGGCTTCGGAGAAAGTATTCTCTTCTATCGGACACTGGTTCGATACGATGTACGAGGCGAACAGCATTTTCAACCAGAACGGCAAACCTTTCCGCTTCAAATATTTCCTGCCGAAGGCGGGCGACCACGTCGAGAAAACGACGTATATCGGTTATGGCACGAGCTACGATGCCGGCACTTATATCACCAAGAAGATGGCTGATCCGGTAAGGTTCATGCAGTTCGTCAACTGGCTGAACACGTATGACGGCAATCTGGCCCAGCTCGGCATTATTAATTATGACGGCGAAGATAAAGAAGGGTACGATTTCTATATCGGCGAAGATAACGGGCAGCAAACGCTCGAAATTACGACGTATCAAATCAACGGCTGGCAGACGGACGAACTGTTTGCCGCCAAGCGGGGGTACGGTCATTTCGGTTACTTGACGTTCAGCACCGATATGAACGAGCATCCGAGCTATCGCTATAAAACAGCCCGGGCGCAGCTGGACTTCTCGATATGGTGGGACGAGGAGCAGAAGCGGATCAACGAGGGATTCGGCGAGTCGGGAACAGACTGGATCGAGGAAGGAAGGAGCACCAGCTGGGATTTCTCGGATGTGGCGGGACTTGTCCTGAAGCCGGAAAGCGATGAATTTGTAGCGATGACCAAAATCAATCAACTGGCTTACAACGAAATGGTCAAGCTGATCGTATCTTCGTCCGATGACCAGTTCAATCAAGGGTATGACGCTTTCCTTGCGAAAATCGAGGGAATGGGAATCGGCCAGGCGGAGGCGACGATCAATCGGATGTACGAGGACCGCAAGAAGCTGTGGAATTAAGCGGAAATCCGATATCATTCCGGAATGGCTCCGGTTCGTATGACGGGAGCCATTCCGGATTTCTTCTGATATACTGTTATACTGCCGGAAAGGGGGATTGTCATGCTGAAGATGTTTATCGTGGATGACGAGGACATGGAGCGGGAAGGCATTCGTTCGCTCTATGCATGGGAGGAACTGGGGCTCTCGGTGATCGGCGAGGCATGGAACGGACAATCCGCTTTGGAAGCGCTTACCGACATAGAACCGGACCTGGTCATTACCGACGTGCGGATGCCGGGCATGAACGGCCTCGAATTTGCCGCTCGATTGAAGAAACGGTATGCGAACGTCAAATTTATATTCATCAGCGGCTATGAAGATTTCGATGCGGCCCGCAATGCGGTAGACGTAAATGCGATCGCTTATCTCATGAAGCCGATCAACAAGGACGCGTTGATCCGAACCATAGAGGAAGCGATAGGGCGAATTACCGAGGAGAAGCACCGCGAAGAGGAGGGGATTCGTCTTAAGCATCAGGTGGAAGCGAGCTTGCCTGTGCTTCGGGAACAGTTCCTGCGGGATATGCTGCTCGGCATCGACAAGGCCGATGGAGACAGAACGATTCAGCAAGCCCGGACATACGGCTTGGCATTGCCTGCCGGCAAAACGGCAGTCATGGTCGTCAAGCTGGAAGCTTCGGCGGCTCAGGCAGAACGGAATGATCCGGATCAACCGCACATGAAAGCGATCCAGGTGTACCGTCAGCTCAGCCAAATTATCAAAGCGGAAACGCCCCTGCCTCCCGTTATGACCCGGGAAGGGGAATATACCGTCCTCATTCCCTGTTCATCTATGATGGCTCCGGAAGATATGGAAGAACATTTGGAAACGACGGCCGAATCGTGGATCGCGCAAATTTCGAAGGCAACGGGATTGACCTTGACGATCGGCCTTGCCCTGGCGGAGGACGGCATGTCGAGCGTTCATCCGTGTTACCGGAAAGCCCGGATGGCCGTGAACCGGAAGTTTTACCTCGGAGCTCGCAACGTGCTCTGGTATGTGGAGGACGAGGAGGCGCAGGAAGAGATTACGGTGGTCGTTCACCGGATGAAAGAGGAATTGGCGGATGCGGTTCTGATGTCGGAGCTCGACAAGATCAAATCGATTGTCATGAGCTGCTTTCAAGGAAAGCAGATGAAGAGAGAGCAGGCCTGGTTCGTGGCCGCCGATCTGATCAATACGGCGCTGCAAACGATGTCCGAGAAGAAAAATCTGTTGAAATCCGTGTTCGAGCAAGCGGGAACGCCCTGGGAAAACATGATGCGGAAGGAGACGATCGACACGCTTGCCGTATGGGTTGTTTCGTATATCGAACGGATTGCCGAGCTGGCGAGGACACACCGCGGAAGCAAAAACGAGCAGGTTGTGCATACGATCAAGCAATGCGTCCAGGATGAGTATATGCTGGATTTGAGCGTCGAGTATATAGCGGGAAAAGTGTTTCTCGCTCCGGGTTATGTGCGGAAGCTGTTCAAGAACGAAACGGGCGTGACGCTGAAAGATTATATCGTGCAGACCAGAATGAAAAAGCTTGCGAGCTGCTGCGGCGCCCGGAATTGAAAGTGAATGAAGTCGCGCATGCCGTCGGGTATGAGAATGTTTCCTATTTCTGCTCGGTATTCAAAAATTTCTACGGCACGACTCCGGGTGAATTTAAAGATGCGTATCAAATTCTGGCTTGAGCGGCTGCCGGATGCGCTATTCAACAATGCCAAATTAAGGCCCAAACTCATTATTTCGTATTTGGTTGCCGTGTTTTTGCCGTTGCTGCTTACGGGTATTTTTCTCGTGCTTAAAGCCAACCGCATGATCGAAGACCAAACGAACCGAACATTCGGCGTTTCCATGCAGCAGCTGCTCTACAATATGGAAACCCGGTTGTCTACTTACGAGGAGCTGGCCAACCATTTTTACTTCGATACCGCCTTGAATACGGATCTTCAGAAGGATTACAGTCAAAGCTCCGCGCTGGAGATCGTGACCGTGGAAGAGGCTTTTATCCAGCGTGTGAAAGTGCTGCTGAAATTCAAAAACGATTTGCGCGCCGTCAGCATTTATTTTCTGAATCCGACCTTGTACAATGCGGCGCCGTACTTGGCCTTTGCCGACAAGGACATGGCAGCCCGTCCGTCCTTTCGGCAAGCGATGGCTTCGGGATACAAAGGCTACTGGGGCAAGACCGTTCCGGTTCCGAACGGCAGCTTGTACTGGGATGTGAACATGAAGCCCAATGCGGCGGCGACCCGAGTGTTCAGCTACAACCGGCCATTGGAATTTTACAGCGAGCGGCAGCCGGTCGGACTGTTAACGCTGGAAATCAAGGAATCGGAGCTTTATCAATTGCTGTCCAAGGAAAGCGGGGACAAAAACATTTTCCTTGTGGAGCCCGGCGGGGAAATTATTACCTCGAATGTGCGGGAGCGTCTCGGGACCGCTTTGGATCAGCCCGTTTTTCAGCGGATAGCACCGCATTCCGCAGGAGAATTTCTATGGCGGCAGGCCGACGGCCATTACAAGGTCATGTACAGCCAACTGAAAAACGGGTGGAAAATGGTATACATGATCCCGGTCAACCGGCTGCTGGAGGAAACCCGCGACATGCGGAATCACGGGCTGCTGTTTATTCTCGTCAGCATGATCTTTTCCGTCGTTCTGATCGCGATCTTTTCGAATCTGATCATGTCTCGCATGACCGTTTTGCTGAAGCGCATCCAAAGAATGAAGAACGGGGAGATCGAGGTCGGCCAATTCGTGCGCGGGAATGACGAGATTGCCGTTCTGGACCGCAGCTTCAACCAGATGGCGGAGCAAATGAAATATTTGATCGATGAAGTCTATACGCTGAATATCAAGAAAAAGGAAGCCGAGCTTACCGCGCTGCAGAGCCAGATCAATCCGCATTTCCTGTACAATACGCTGTCCACGGTCAGCTGGCTCGGACGGAAAACGGGAACCTCGAAGTGTGCGAAATTGTGGAGAGCCTCGCCACGTTCTACCGCATTTCCTTGAGCAAGGGCAAAGAGATGATTACGATCCGGGAAGAGTTCGAATGTATAAAAGCCTACATCGATATTCAGCAATACCGCTTGAAAAACCGTGTCCGGCCGATTTATAAAGCGGACGAAGCGATTATGGACGCCGTTACGCTGAAGCTGATTTTGCAGCCTATCGTGGAGAACGCCATTTTGCACGGTCTGAGCAACGAGAAGGAGCAAATTACGATTTTAATTAAAGGCAGCTTCATTCAAGGCAGCATCTTGCTGGAGGTGACGGACGACGGCGTCGGCATCGCGCCGGAGGTTGCGGACGCTTTGCTGAAAGAAGAGGGGAACGGCGAGCGGAAGAGCGGCTACGGGTTGCGGAATGTGAATGAGCGGATCAAGCTGCATTTCGGAAAGGAATACGGGTTGTCCGTGAGAAGCTCCCCAGGTTCGGGCACTTCGGTTTATATTACGCTGCCTTACAGAAACAATGAAAAGGAATTATAGCCGTTTTTCGAAATTTTTCAGCTGATTATAGCAAGACGATCGTCCTCATAATTATATAAGATGAAGATGAGAATGGTATCTTGAATTGTAGCGGGGTGGCGGATATGGAGTACTACGATCAATTGCCGAATCTGATCAGGCTGGAGTTGATTCAGAAGAAAGAGGAAGGCAGCGATGTGGCCGAATTTGAGAGTAAGGTCGCGAACTTGCCGGCGGATGAGCTTAAGCAGCAGCAGCTGTATGACGAGCTGCAGGCGCTGCCGGTCGCCCATGACTTTCCGTTCGCGGAACCTTCGGATTTGGCAGGAATCCGCAATCTCCGGCCGGAAGGACCGAGGAAAATCACGCGCGACTGGCCGGAGGAGCGATGGAAGGACAAATTTTATGGCGCGTGGTTGGGGCGATGCGCCGGCTGCGCCTTGGGCAAGCCGCTGGAATACGAGCCGTTCGTTGCGGGAGCGATGGGAAACCCGGGATGGAAAAACATTATGCTCTGGTTCCAGGGCGCGGACGCCTGGCCGATTCGCGATTATACGCCGGGCCGCTCCCGCGCCGAAGAGCTGGGCCTGCGTCTGCAGCCGTGGGGCTCCGAACCGAGCTATCGGGAAAATATCCGGTACATGGAGACGGATGACGATCTCCGGTATACGATTATCGGCTTGATTATGCTGGAACGCAAAGGTCTGAATTGGAGCACGCCGGATATCGGGAAGCTCTGGCACGAATACCTGGACTGCGGGGAGGTCTTTACGGCGGAGAGACAAGCGTATGTCAATTTTCACCGTTTGTTTGACCGGCCGGGGATATCGGCGAGGAGCAATGGCAGGCGGCGAAGGATAAAGTCCGCATGCATCTCAATCCGTACCGGGAATGGATCGGAGCGATGATTCGCGCCGACGGCTGGGCCTATGGGGCGGCGGGCAATCCGGAGCTGGCCGCGGAGCTGGCATGGCGGGACGCTTCGTTCTCCCATGTGAAAAACGGGATTTACGGCGAGATGTTCGCCGCGGCGATGATATCCGCCGCATTCGTCACCGATGACATCGACGAGGCTGTCGAAATCGGCTTGAGCGAAATTCCCGGCACGTCCAGGCTTGCCGCCGATGTGCGGGCCGCGATCGAAATTGCCCGGTCCTCGACAAGCCAGGAGGAATTGGTCGGCCGGATATGGGACCGGTTCAATCACTACCACTGGGTTCATACGAACAACAATGCCGCGCTGGTCGCCGCCGCCCTGATCTATGCCCGGGGAGATTTCGAGAAAGCGATTACGACCGCTGTACTCGGCGGCTGGGATACGGACTGCAACGGCGCGACGGCGGGGTCCGTTATGGGCGCGATGCTCGGGGCGAGCCGTCTGCCGCAGCGATGGACCGGCCGATTTCATGATACGCTGTATGCGGGAATAAAAGGCTTTAACCCGATCGCGATTTCGGAATGCGCGAATCGGAGCTATAGCGTATTTCGCAACATCGGGGCGCAAGGGTGAGAAGGTGGAAGAAAAGTACCGTTACGATCATGAGATGCCGCTTCGAGTCGACGAGTGGTCTCCCCGCACCTACGTCGAGCCGTTCCACTGGCACGCATCCCTGGAGATCGGCCTGTGCCTTTCCGGGAAAGGCTGGTTTTATTTCGGCGATAAAACGTACGAGGTGACCGCAGGGGATATTTTTGTCGTCAACAATTTGGAGCGTCATATCGCGCAATCGGATGCCGCAGATCCGAGCAACTATTTGTTTGTCAACTTCAGGCCCGAGCTGTTCGGCGACGGCGACAAGGAGCTGCTGCTGCCATTCGTCTATAATCCGAAGAAGTTTACGAATAAAATGGCCAAGGAGCTGCCGGCCGCCCGGCAAATCGGGGAATTGATCCGTCAAATGCGAACCGAACAGTTGAACAAGCAGGCGGGACACCGCCAGATCATGAAAGGCCTTTTGCTGCAAATATGCGCCTTGCTCTTCCGTCACTACAGCAATCATCCGGGCTATAAGGAACAATTTAACCAAATATATGAGCAATATATGCGGCTGCAGCCTGCGCTCGCTTTTTTGCGGGACCGCTTCCGCGAAAATATCGGCCTGGAAGATATGGCGAAGCAGCTCAAGCTGAGCTGTTCCAGAGCCCGGCATTTGTTTAAGCACATTATGGGCGAGGGTTTTAAAGAATATTTGACGCAATTGCGCATCAATGAAGCGAAGAAGCTGCTGTCAGGGACGGAACGGACCGTAACGGAAATTTGCATGAGCTGCGGCTTTCAAAATATTAGCCCGTTTTATCGCGCATTCCGCCAGATTGTAGGGATGACGCCGCAAGCGTATCGCGAGCAGTCCGCTTTGTTCATTTTGCGCACGGAACAGGACGAAGAGCCGGTATTTCCCGAATAGCGGCAAAATCGATTGCAAAGGAGTGGAAACGTTTGTCAACCATCGAATCGAGTGTCAAGACGATTCATACGAATCATCCGATACCGGAGAATTATATCGAGAAGGTGTATGCCGGTTGGGTCGGCAAGGTAATCGGCGTCCGTCACGGCGGCAATGTGGAAGGCTGGACGTATGAGCAGCTGCAGCGCACCTTCGGTGAAATTACGACGTATTTGCATCATTTTAAAAATTTTGCGGCGGACGACGATACGAACGGCCCGCTGTTCTTCCTGAGAGCGCTGGAGGATTATACGCATACGCCGGATATTACCGCGGAGCAGATGGGGCTGACCTGGCTCAATTACGCGCCTGACGGCCACGGCTTCTTTTGGTGGGGCGGTTACGGCAAGTCTACGGAGCATACGGCATACCTGAATTTGAGGAACGGGATACCGGCTCCGCGCTCAGGGTCCATCGAGCAGAACGGCGCCGCCGTCGCCGAGCAGATCGGAGGGCAAATCTTCATCGATGTGTGGGGGCTTATCGCGCCCGGGAACGCTCCGCTTGCCGCTCATTATGCGGAGAAGATCGCAAGCGTATCGCATGACGGCAACGGCAAATACGGCGGCATGTTTATCGCGGCCTGCATTGCGGCGGCGTTCACGGAGCGGGATGTACACAGCATTATCGAGGCGGGGCTGTCCGTCATCCCGTCCGATTGCGAATATGCCCGAATGGCCCGGGCCGTCATCGACTTTCACCGCAAGCATCCCGACAACTGGCGCGATTGCTTCCGGTTCGTATACGATCATTTCGGATATGACCGCTACCCGGGCGTGTGCCATATTATTCCGAATGCCGCGGTAATCATCTTGTCGTTATTGTACTCCGGCGGCGATTTTTCGCGGGCCATCAATATTTGCAATATGTGCGGCTGGGATACGGATTGCAATGTCGGGAACGTCGGCACGATTATGGGGGTGCTGGTAGGACTGGAGGGGATCAATCCGTCCTGGCGGAAACCGATCAACGACTTTCTGTGCTGCTCCAGCGTTATCGGCTCGCTGAACGCGCTCGATCTGCCATGGTGCGCGGAATATATCGCGAAGCTCGGCTATAAAATCGCCGGCGCGGAGCCTCGCGGCAAGTGGAAGCCGATCTTGAACGGCGAAAGTCCGCAATATCATTTCGAGTTTCCCGGTTCTACGCATGCGTTCCGCACCGATTGGGACAACAAGGACCAGCACGTTACAAGCTTTGTGGAAAATACGGCCGAAGAAGCGGCAAGCGGAGAACGGTCGCTCAAAGCGGTATTTGACCGGTCAAGCGGCGGTTTCGGCTATCGCGTCTACCTCCAGACGTATTACCGTCCTGAAGACTTCAACGACAGCAGGTACGATCCGAGCTTCTCGCCGAAACTTTATCCGGGGCAAACGATCAAGGCGAAGGTTAAGGTGCCCGCGTCGGAGAGCAGAAGCATGCAGTGCAGACTGTATGTGCGGGACCGGAATGCGGACACCCGCCATTATGCGGAGAAATTAACGGTTGTGCCGGGTCAATGGCTCGATTTGAGCTACCGCATTCCGGCGCTCGACAACGCGTGCTTGCTGGAAGCCGGCATAGAGTTTATCCCGGAGGGCGGATGGGGACCGCTCGTCGTGTACGTGGATGACGTAGATTTCACGGGCAGCCCGGATTATGCCATCGACTTCGCGCATGAGCGGCTGGAAAAGTGGCACGGTACGCATATCGAAGTCAGCCAATTCACGTATTTGCGGGGTAAATGGACGCTCGACGAAGGAAAGCTGAGCGGAAGCTATTACGGGGAAACGGCGGAATGCTACACCGGAGATTTGAACTGGCGGGATTATGAATTCACCGCAACGGTTATTCCGAAGCTCGGCGGTTATCACAATATCCAATTCCGTGTGCAGGGCGGGATTCGTTCCTATGCCGCCGGATTGGCCGAGGGCAACCGGCTTTGTCTGTATAAAAACGACAACGGCTATCGAGAACTGGCAAGCGTCGATTTGAACTGGTCGGCTGACCAAGAGTACCGGATCGGGGTCAAGGCTCAGGGCAACCGGTTTGAAATCGCCGTAGACGGCGAGGTCAAACTGGTGTATGTGGATCGGGACCGCCCGTACTTGAACGGCATGATCGGTTTTCCAACTCCAAGGGAAGCCATACGCATTACGCGTCATTTCGTCTGAAAGGACTGGAATAGCTCGTGCCCTGTTTTCAAAATATTAATCTCCGCGCAATACTCGCTTTACATTGATCCTTTACGTTGTAATAGGTACATACAACGATGGGAAGAGATGAACACAGATGAAAAAAGGCCTGGCAAGCATGTCCGTTATTCTGCTCATGATCGCCTTCTTGGGCACAACGTTTCCGGTTCAGGCAAAGTCCGGAATTTCCGACATCGGCTCGTCGGCGTACAAGGAGCAAATCGAAGCATTGTATAGCAGGGGAGTGATTACCGGATCATCGGACGGCCGGTTTTATCCTCAACGTTTGCTTACGAAGGCTGAAGCCGCGGCATTGCTGGTGCGGGGGTTCCACTTAAGCCCGATTCAACCGATCGAGCGCAAAAATCCCGAAATGAAAAAGACGTTCACCTACACCGATCCGCTCGGCGTCATCGACGATTCTTTTTCCATTCCGTCGGCGGCGGATATTGAGCGTCACTGGGGATTGCCGTACATCGAAGGCGTGCTGAAAGTGAAGTCCGATGAGGTCGCGAACGATCGTTATCGCCCTAACTACACCGTGACGAAGGCGCAGTGGGTCGAGATGCTGGGCAAAACCATTTTGGCGCCGAGCAGCCGATCGACTTCAAAAGGAAAATGGTGGATTTGGGACTGGCCAGTGCGGAAATGGCGCAGTCCGGCGATGCGATAACAAGGGAAGAAGCGGCAGGGAGCCTGCATGCTATTCTGTTCCATCCCGAATTTAAAATCGTAACGGTGTTTGCAACATCCGACATCCATTCGCACCTCGAGCCTTACAAGCCGAATGGCGCAGAAAGCGAGATCGGCGGTTTGGCCAAAATGAGTCAAGCCATCAACCGCATCCGCAGCGTTCAACCGAACACATTGCTGGTGGACGCGGGCGACGCGCCGTATAATACGAACATCGGCAATCTGACCGAGGGAGCTTCCACGATTGCTGTCATGAATGAAATGAAATATGACGCCATGGTACTCGGCAATCACGACTTCGATTTTCCGTTCGAAGTATTAAAGCGCAATGCAGGCAACGCCAAATTCCCGTTTCTGTCGGCCAATACGCTTTATCATGGAGAGCGGCCGGATTTCCTGAAACCGTCCGTCATCAAGGAAGTGGACGGCATTAAGATCGGCATCGTAGGCGTCACCGATGACCAGAGCGCCTTCTATACGCATCCGAAGAACGTCGAGGGAATCACCTTCGAGGATCATTTCGAAGCGGCCCAAAAGGCGGTGGACGAAATAAAGGAGCGGACGGATCTGATCATCGGACTGGCCCACCTGCACGGCGACAATAAAGTATTGCCGACTCGGGTGAACGGGATCGATATCGAGATCGGCGGCGGACAAGATATCGTCGCCTTTCCTCAAAAATCGGAGACACCTGGCTCATATCTCCCGGCAAGCATGCGGAAACTTTGAACCAAATCAATATTCAATTTCTGAACGGCCAAATGATCGGCTTGAACTTCGCCCATATTTTTATGACGGACAATCTGGAGGAAGATCCCGCAGTCGCCAATCTGATTCAACATTACAGCGATCAAATCGACGACAAAATGAAAGAAGTCGTCGGACATACGCTGACGGACCTTGACGGCGAAAGACAAACCGTTCGTCTGAAGGAATCCAACCTCGCGAACGCGATCGCGGACAGCCTGATCGAATTGACCGGAGCGGATATCGCGCTTCAGAACGGCGGCGGCGTACGGGCCAGTATCGCCAAAGGGGACGTGACCCTTGAGGATATATACGCGGTTTTGCCATTTGACAATACCGTCGTAATGGTGGAAGCGAGCGGCCAGACGATTTGGGACGCGCTCGAGCATGGGGTCTCCTCTTATCCGGAAGCGGCCGGCGGATTCCTGCAAGTATCGGGACTCCAATATACGTTCGATGCCGCCAAACCGAGCGGTTCTAGAATTGTCGAAGTTCTGGTGGACGGCCAGCCGATCGATAAAACCAAAAAGTACAAGGTGGCGACCAACGACTTTCTTACCGGCGGCGGAGATAAATTCGACATGCTGAAAAATGAGACGACGCAGCTGCTGAAAACGAAACACTTTTTGCGGGACGCTTTTACGGAATATCTCGAAAATCACAACACGATCAACCCGCAATTGGAGAAGCGGATTCAAATCCTGAATCCTTGATTAACGGGAACATCGAAATATGGACATGCGGAACAGTCCCTGTTATGTCGGGACTGTTTTCCGCTATAAAAAGAACGGACATTATCGCCTTGAGTCAAGCAATCGATCGAAGGAGGCGCGCAGCGAATGCGCGCCCCCCTGGATGCGAACTACCAGGAAATGCTGTCTACATATACGGAACCGTTCCACGAAGAGCTGGTCTTCACCTCCACGCCGAGCCGCGACATCGGCGTTGCCGCGCCGGAAGGCACTTGAACGGCGATCGTATTCCAGCCGTTTTTGACCAAGCCGGCATAGGTCCGGTAATTGCCGTACCACGTCCAGTTTTGGCTCATCACGTAAGGCTGAATCGACGCCAGATTCGCGCCGTCGGGCACCCACACCCGGAACGTAACGGTCGAACCGGCAGGCACGGCGGGCGTGTCTCTGCTGGCCATATACGTTCCGTTTCCGTTAATGCCGATCTTGAGCGACCGGTTGCCGGCGAAACTGCGGTCCGTACTGCTGGACACCGCAGCGCCGCCTTCCTGGTAGAAGCCGTGAAGCTGGCCGTCTTCGAAATGGTAGTGTGCCGGATCGAAAGAGCCTCCGCCGGAGGCGGTAAAGTCAAACAAGGTAATGGAGTAGGCCGGAACGCTGCGGCTGTAGCTGGCGCCGCTGACGGCGAAGGAATACGGCGCCGGCAGGCTTCCGCTCGTTACGCTTGGATTTAACACGCCGTTATAATACACGTCCCTGTCCCATGCGCCGCCGCCGCTCGGTCTGAGCTCGTATATCTTGACATTGCCGCCTTGAATCGTCATGCCGTTAAAGCTCAGATTGACCGTTCGCGAGGCGCCGGTTTTGTTAATGACAAGCACCTGCGAGCTGGTGGACGACTTCTTGGAAGCATATGCGACAAGCGTGTTGCTTGGATCGACCAATCCGTCGACGTCAATGACCGTATTGCCGGACTGGGTCCAGATCGGGAAGATAAAGTAAGTCGGCGTCGGCGTGTCGGCCGGCCTCGATTCGTTCTGGCCGTACAACAGGCCGTAATTGTCATCTACGTTGTGAATCGCACCGAACAACGACACATGTTGGACGCCGGAGTTGCGCATCGCGCCGAGCAAGTCCGCGTTGGCAAGCGCGGAAGCCATTCGTTGGCTGACTTCTCCGGCCGGGACGAACGGCGGCGTCGCGGCATTCGTCTCGGTGATGAAGACAGGCAAATTCCGGGTGTCGTTGGCCTGGATTCTGCCCCGGATGAAGTTGTAGCTGGACTGCCACGTTTGCGGCAGCGCTTTGATTTGATCATAGCCGGTCGTCGGTTCCCCTGGCCCGGGATACCAATGGAGGGATACGCCGTCTACGAGTCCCGTTCCGAACCGGTTGCCGGTTTTGTTCAGGAACATATCCAGCGTGTTGAGGCCCCACCAATACCAGGCGTTCGTCCCGACGGGTCCGAATACTTTGATCGCGCTGTTTTGCGCCTTCATGGCTGCGGCATGCTCGTTAAATTTATCGATATAAGGCTGGAAGTTTGTCCAATCGTTCGGCGTTTCGATTTCAATATCGGGCTCGTTGCCCACTTCCCAGAACGGGACGTCTATATCGTTGTTGACCGTATATGCCACCCAATTGGCGGCGTGCGTACCGGAAGGGTTATTGTTGTGGTTGCTTGTGGGGTTGGTTTGAAGAAGCAATTTGGCAGGAATGTCTTTTGCAAAGTTCCATAAATCGGCAGTGCCGGTGCTGCTCCAGCCGTCCGCATACGGATCGGACCAGTCGTACCATTCGGCAGGCGCGCCGCCCGGAAAACGTATAACTTGAATACCGGACCTCTTCAAAGCTTCTTTGCTGGCGTTACTTCCCTGGATCGAGTCCCAGAAAGCCACATAATTGACGCCGAAGAACGGATACTCGATTTCACTGACGACTTCATTCATGTTGACGGTCAGGTCTTCCGCGGCGGCGATGCCTGCCCAGGCGAATAAAAGCGTCAACGACAGGGCAAGCGCAACCCATAATTTTCTCGATCGTTTAAGGCTCATCCGTAATTCCACCTCCAATAGACTTAGATAGAGTTCACGATGCGCTTCGATTCGATTGTACTGCAGCGGAGGACGGTTTCCTTCATGCAAAATGAATAAAATATCCCGGCAAATTATATAAGTTTGGAACGGCGGGTACAGGACGAGCGATTTCGATGATAGAATAGGGAAGCATATATCATGAAAGGAAACGACGAAACGACGCTTTGGGGGACGGGGCATGAAACTGCGGCACAAGCTGATTCTCATCCTGTTGATGTTCATTATCGCGCCGTTAACCGTGCTGGGCTATTATTTTACGAACGAGATGTACAATATGGTGCTGGATCATACGATCAAGACGACGCGGGCTTCGCAGCAGCAAATAAGAGAAAATTTGCGGGAACGTCTGCTGACGTATATTCAGATGTCGAACCTGATCATTTCCCATCAGGAATTAAAAATGTTTCTCGGAGAACCTCCGGACGACTGGCAGGAGCAGCTGGACGGGCACACCAAGATCATTGCCAACGAGATCGGCCGATACTCGGTAGTCAACCCGTATTTGAAGGCTACGGTGTACGTGGAAAACAACAGCCTGCTGCTCGATCACACCCATATCGCATACGCGGATGAAGCGGTTCGCTCCGCCGAATGGTACCAGGAAGTCAAGCGGCATGGCAAAGGCCTCGTATGGCAAGGATTGGTCGACAAGTCGAAGGATGCCGCTATTCCGATCACTCCCGTCTTCTCTTTTGCCCGGCCGTTGCTTGTGAACAATTCGATCGTCGGCGTGTTGTTGATGGAAATTAACGAGAAGCATCTCTATTCCTTGATTTCGGAGGAGAGCCATCATGAAAAGTTTATTTTCATCGTCAATCCGGGCGGCGAGATCATTTCTTCGAACCGGAGAGAGCTGCTCGGAACTCCGCTGTATCAATATATCGATAAAGCGCTGCTCGAGGCGGACGAGAGTTACGTGCAGGCCGAGTTCGACGGCAGGAACTCCCTTTTGTTCGTCGAACCTATACATTCGACAAGCGATCTGCTGGACTGGAAAGTGTATACGGTTATACCGGATTCTTATCTGTTGAACGAGGCCAAGCGTAAACGGAATTGGGGCATTGCGGTTACCATGCTGCTATTGATATGGTCGGTCGGGGCGGTGCTGCTCGTCACCTGGCAATTGACCAAGAGAATCCGCTTGCTTGCGAAGAAAATGAACGCCATTCGCCACGGACGGTTTGGAGACGTCGTCGAAATCGAAGGCAAAGATGAAATCGCCGAGCTGGGCCATACCTTCAACCTGATGTCCACAAGATTGAGAGAGTTTGTCGAAGAAGTATACGAAAGTCAGATCAAGCGGAAAGATCTGGAGCTCAAGCAAAAACAAACAGAGTTGAAAGCGCTTCAAAGCCAGATCAATCCTCATTTTTTGTTTAATACGCTCGATTCGATCCGTACCGGCGCGCTCCGAAGCAGGGACGACGAAACGGTTGAAAAATCGAGCTGCTGGCCCAGTTGTTCCGGAGAACCATCAGCTGGCAGGACGATTTCATTCCGGTCGAAACGGAACTGGGGTTTGTCCGGGACTATATCCGGCTGCAGCAGCTGCGGTTCAAAGAGAAAATCAGGTTCGTGCTGGAAGTCGATCCGGCGGCGGAAGGGCTGCGGATTCCCAAGTTCATTATTCAGCCGATTGTGGAGAATGCGATTATTCACAGTATTGAGAAAAGCGCGACGAATTGCCTGCTGCATCTGTCGGTCCGGACGGACGAACGGACGCTGCGAATCGCGGTCGAGGATAACGGCGCCGGATTTGCGCCCGAGAAGCTGGAGGAAGTACGACAATCCCTGCAAAATAACGGTCCGGAGAGCGGGACGAAAAGCATCGGACTGCGCAATGTTCATGACCGGATCGTGTCTCTGTACGGGGAGCCGTTCGGCGTCGAACTGGAGCGCATCGCTCCGAGAGGCGCGAAAGTGACGCTGCTGCTGCCATTACAGATTCGCAATGGAGGAGGCCGTGCCGATGTATAGAGCCATTATCGTGGACGACGAAGCCGATGTCAGAGAAGGGCTGCAATTGCTCGTGAATTGGCAGGAATGCGGTTTCCGCATCGTCGGGGAAGCGGCGAACGGAGCGGAAGCTTTGGCGTACATGCCGATCTGGCGCCCGGATTTCGTCATCACGGACATCCGTATGCCGGTGCTGGACGGCTTGGAATACATTCGTAAAGTGAGGCGGCAATTTCCGGAAATCGCCGTTGTAGTCATGAGCGCATACGGTGAATTCCATTACGCGCAAGAAGCGATTCAGCTGGGCGTGCTCGATTTTCTGCTGAAACCGTTAACGAGGCAGTCGTTGGCGCAGTGCATGGACAAAGCGAAAGCGCTGCTCGACGAACGTGATCAGCTTCGCGGCCGAGAACGGGCAGAACGCCAGTTTATACAGGAAAAGTGGCTTCAGGAATTATGCCGCGGCAAGCTCGTCAAGCCGGACGAACTGAAATTGATCGGAGATATGCTGCACTGCGAAGATGATGAATGTTTCCAGGTTCTGCTTCTGGAGATGGACGATTATGAGCGGTATGTGGCCGAATGCTCGGAATCGGAGCTGGACCTGAAGCGGTTCATGATCCGGAACATTGCGGCCGAAATCGGGTACAAGCGCGGATGGTTGCAAACGTACGAGGATTCGCAGGAGCGCATAGGCATGCTGCTGCGGCATGACCCGCGGAAGCGGCCGGAATTGGAGACGTTATGCTCGGAGATCAGAGATTCGCTGAGACGCTTTGTCAAAATTTCGGTTTCGATCGGCATCGGCAAGCCTTACCGAAGCTGGCAATCGATCCGCCAATCCCGTCACGAAGCGCTTCAGGCCCTGGAATATATGCTGCTCGAAGGGAAAGGAGGGGTGTTCCATTATGGCCAGTTGGAACGGTATTATCATTCGGGCGATCGGCCTTCCGCCGGGCAGGCTCCGTTCAATATCGACACGATTATCCGCTCGCTGGACGATACGGACCCGGTCCGGCTGAACCGGGAGCTCGACTTGTTTTTTGAGAAGATCCGGACCAGTGCGAAAACGCCGGAATTGGTCAGAGGACTTTGCCTTGAACTGATTATGGGCATGGTTCGTCTGGTGCGGGAATATAACGGAGACGTAAGCCGAATATTCGGTGAACGGCTGCAGGAATACGAAACGGTATTCGTCAAGCGTTCCTTGGACGCTTTGCGGCAACGGATCGGGGAACTGAGCCGGCGCACCGCGCAATATTTATCCGAACTGAGAGCTGCGAGGCTTCCGGATGTGATGCAGGAGGTGAAAGCGTTTATCGACGAGCATTATTCGGATGACATCAGCCTGAAAATGATATCCGCGCATGTCTACAAAAACCCGGCTTACCTGGGCCAATTGTTCAAAGCTACGTTCGGCGAGTCGTTCAGCCAGTACGTCACGAGACTGAGAATCGAGAAGGCGAAAGAGCTTCTTCGGAAGGATCAGCTTCGGGTTTACGAAATCGCCGAGAAGGTCGGATATGTGACGCTCGATACGTTCTATCAGCGCTTCAAGCAGATGACCGGCATGAATCCGACGGAATACAAGCATAAAATTTCTTCCTGATTTTTTGCAGCCCGATTCTATAATGTCAGGAGCGTGCCAAGGATGAACCGTAAACGATTGAATGTCGGACTTGTCGGTCTCGGAGAAGTGGCGCAGGTCATCCATCTGCCTGTGCTGCAGTCGCTTCCCGAACAATTCCGGATTGCCGCCTTATGCGATATTTCGCCGGGGCTCGTCGAGCGGCTCGGCAGACAATATCAGGTGGCGGATCTGTATACGGATATGAACGAGCTGGTGAAGCAGGAGGATCTGGACGTCGTATTCGTGCTGAACAGCGACGAATATCACGCGGAATGCGCGATCGCCGCTGCCAATCAGGGCAAGCATGTGTTCATTGAAAAGCCGATGTGTCTCACGCACTCCGAAGCGGATGCGATCATGGAAGCGAGAGACCGCAACAACGTCAAGATCATGGTCGGCTATATGCGGCGTTATGCGGCTTCGTTCGCGGAAGCCGTCAAGGAAATCGGCGGTTTCGATCGGATCACCTATGCGCGAGTGCGGGATATAATCGGACCGAACAGCTATTTTATCAGGCAGACCAGCCGTACCGTTTCGTTCGACGACATACCGGAGGCCGCCATGGCGGACCGTAAAGCAAGAGCGGAACGGCTCGGAGCGGAGGCGACCGGCCTCAAGCCGGACTCGCCATTGATCCCGGTGTACCGTTTGTTGTGCGGTCTGGGAAGCCACGATCTGTCCGCGATGCGGGAAGCATTGGGCATGCCCGAAGGCGTAATCGGGGCGAAGGTGTCCCGGAACGACGGCTGCATCTTCCTGAATGCGATTCTCGATTACGGCGATTTCTCCGTCACCTATGAGACCGGCATCGATCGGCAGGGCCGCTTTGACGCGCATGTGGAAGTGTATTCGAGCCGCAAATCGGTGAAGGTGCAGTACGATACGCCTTACATCCGCCATCTCCCTACTATGCTGCACATACATGAGACCGAAGGCGAAGCATACAAGGAAACCGTGATCCGGCCGACCTTCACCGATCCTTATACGCTCGAGTTGAAATATTTGCATGACGTCATTACCGGAGATCGTGAGCCGAAGACGACGCCGGAAGATTACAAGCAGGATCTTGTCATTTTCAACATGATTATCGATGCGCTGAAGCGGCAAGGGGATGTCTGAAGGCGCGGCCGCACTGTGCGGAGATGAAAAAAGCCTTTGAACCGGAATGTCGATCGTCTGGTTATGGAGACGTAACGAAGAGAGGGATGAAACATGGGAGAAACGTTGGTATTCACCGCGCCCCGAACGATACAAGCCGAAGCGTACGACGAGAAGCCTTTGCAGCCGGATGAAGTCCGCTTGGCGACGCTGTATTCCGGGATCAGCGCCGGCACCCAGCTGACGGCTTACCGGGGCACCAACCCGATGGTAAGCAAGCGGCGCAATCCGGAGTCGAATCTGTTCGAAGCCCGCACCGACTACGCTCCTTTGTATCCGATCAAAGGCTGCTGGGCCTACGAGGAAGTGGGCAAGGTCGTCGAAGCGGGAAGCGGCGTGACGACGATCCGGATCGGAGATATCGTCTACGGTGCGTGGGGTCATAAATCGACCCATGTCACGAACGAAGCGTATGCCCGGGAACACAGGCTGCCCGAGGGCCTCGATCCCGTCGTAGGCATCTATTCGCAGATGGGCGCCATCGCCCTCAATGCCGTATTGGACGCCAATATTCATGTCGGAGAGACGGTTGCGGTATTCGGCCAGGGCGTTCCGGGACAAATTGCCGCCCAACTGGTCAGACTGAACGGCGGGTCCGTCATTGTTGTAGATGTGGACGATTACCGGTTGGATGTTGCGCGGAAGCTGGGAGCGGATATTGTCCTGAACAGCGGCAGCTGCGATGCGGCCAAGGAAATCAAAAAGCTGACCGGGAACAGGGGGGCCGATGTCGCGATCGATTTTTCGGGATTTTATCCTGCCCTTCACGAGGCGATACGCAGCTGCGCTTACAACGGACGGGTAGTCAGCGCCGGATTTTACCAGGGAGAGGGGGCCGGCTTGTATCTCGGCGAGGAATTCCATCATAACCGGATACAGGTCATCTGCTCCCAGATCGGCGGCATCGCGCCGGAGCTGAGCCATCGCTGGGATCGATTGCGTTTGGAGAAAACGGTCTTTCGGCTGGTGCAAGAGGGGAAGCTGCGGCTGCAGGAGCTGATTACGCATGTCGTGCCGTTTCGCGACGGCAAGAGAGCTTATCAGATGCTGGATCAGCGGACGGAACCGGGACTGCAGGTTGTCCTTGCGTTCGATCAAGCAACGTGAAGAACGTGAAGGCGAGCAGCCGGAAGAGCCCGGAATAGCTGGCAAGGACGGCGGCAATAGCCGAGAACGGGGCTGTCCCAAAAGGTCTTGAATGACCTTGAACTGCACCCTGTCAAGT
>NZ_BOVJ01000018.1 GCF_018403665.1 Paenibacillus cisolokensis | reverse complement strand
TTTTGGCGATTTTCGCTTACCTGGCTTGAACGGATCAAAAAACTGCATTATCGCAGGAATTCTCGCGTTTTGGTTCTTTTACCCCCGAAAATACTGCACTTTTGCAGCTTTTCTCTTTCATTCGGGTTCTATCTTACGGATGCCAGTCGCCGCGGAGCCGGAGTAAAGCAAGCAATTTCGGGACTGGCGGCAGTTCACAGCGGGATTGGCGCGAACGTAAAAAGCCGAGGAGCGGTGCGCTGACGCCCGCGAAGACCGGGGCGGCATGCGCAGCGCTGCGACGGCCTGCGGGCCATAAAAGAGCTGCCGGGAGTTATTCCCGGCAGTTTTTTCTTGCATCGCGCGAACCGGCATCTTCTTCAATCCCAATATTGAACGGTTGCGGAGCCGCTGAAGGTTTCATAAACATAAAACTCCGCTTTTTTATTCGTGCCGTCGACGGCGCCGCTGATTCCCCTGTAAATCAGGGTGTCTCCGGGATACAAGTAGAAAAAGCTGTAACCGTAAGGATCCGTAATAATGTCGTCCGCGTTGTCCGGATCGTATTCGCGCAATTGATACCAGGCGCCGCCGCTGGGTCCGGATGCGACTTTATACTTGAAATCTCCTCCGCCGGAATGGACGTAATTGGACGGATTTTCGCTGGAAGATGTCGTCCGTTTGCCGAGATAATCCCATTCCCCTGCGCCCAGCGGGGTGACGACGTCTCCGTTGGCGCGAATGACGGTGACGCCGGCTGCAACGTTTGGCTTCTGATCTTCGGCAGCTTTCCCGGCCGCATCCCCTTCGGCAAATGCCGCAGAATAAGGGATCATCAACATAAGCGACATGGCGATAAGCAGCGTACGCAACTTTCTGGACTTCGGCTCATTCCGATGTTTCATAATGGATTGCCCTCCTAATATTTCCTTTTTCAAAAGCAACGATAATGTAACACATCGGTATTGTCGAAGTAACCTGCACCATGTCGAAATCGGTCATACCTATAAAAATCCAACCGGCGATCTATAACCGCTCATCCGCAGTTCCCTTCTGCGACTGCAGTCCTTATAAGACCTTCGTTCTCGTTCGTTTTTTAAGGCATTTTTACGCAGCCCTGCCGCCGATTTACTCGGATGCGGTACGCACCGCTTCACCGGGAGACAGCCGAAGCGCGGCGCGGGCAGGGCCGATGTTAAGCGCCATCGCGATGAGCAGCAGACAAGCCAGGACGGTCAAAAGAATGTCGAACGGGTAAGTAAAAGGTACAAGCTGGTAGCTCGAAGCGGTGCCGACTATGGCGCCTGCGGCATACAGCCACGCGCCGGACAGGCCGCAGGCGAACCCGGCCAGCAGACCGGTCCAGCTGACAATCGTTCCTTCCAGCAGAAACATCTGGCCGATCTGCCGGTTCGGCACGCCGATGCAGCGGAGCATCGCGATTTGGCGGCCGCGCTCCCGAACCGCCCGGAATTGAATGACGGCCAGCCCGCACAAGCCGATGATACCGGACAGCAGCATGAAGCCGACAAAGGCGTTGATCATCTGACGGTACATAAATTGCTCGGCTGCGTCTACCGCATAAGGCGAGCGGAAGGACGTGACACCGTGAATGGCGAACCGTTCTTCGAGTTTATAGGAATTTCCGATGTCCTCATACGGATAGTGCAGCAGCACGAAGCCGAGATTTTGCTGGTCCGGCCATTTGTGGCCGAACGTTCTCAACTCTTCGTGGACGGACGGATGCACGAAGGTTGCCCTGTAGAAGCTGTAGGTCGGTTCGTTCTTTGTGTCTATCCCGGCGATGCCTGCCACGATAAATTCCCGTTCGGTATCAGGCTCCCATTGCTCGTTGACTCCGCGCAGCCTGCTTTTATATACCGGCAGCTTGATAGGCCGGCCAACCTTGATCTCCTCATCGGGACGGCCGAAAGGACCTTCTTCCGCATTCCGATTGATCATATATTCCGGTAAAATCACCTGCTTCGGGTCGCGCATCACCGCTTCCCAGGCTTCCCGGTCCGACTTGTAGCGGGGGTCTCTCTCGATTAGTGGCAGGCTGCTCAATCCGATGAATGATTCCGTGACCGGCACAATCGCTTGTGCCGTGCCTTTCTCGGAGAGCAGCAGCATATACGGTTCGCTGACGGCATAGCCTTCGATCACCCGGTCCAGCTCTGCGTCCTTCTCGATTGCGGCCAGTATGCGGTCGCGCTCCGCTTCCGTCCAGTAACCGACATACCCGCCGAAACCGAGCACCGTCTGATCGGTTCGATTCGCTTCACGAAAGGCGAGGAAGTAGCTGGCCAGGGTGACGGCAAACGTCACGGTGAGCATCAACAGGCCGAACAGCAGTGCGACGGCGAACGTCCGTCCTTTCCGCAAGCGGGGATATCGAGAGGCGAGCAGTATGGCGCTATCCGACCATCCCATCATCCGGAAGCCAAAGCCGAGCAGGCGGTCGAGCCGCGAAACGGCAAGCAGCAGCAGATAGAGCGTGCCGAGACAAGCTCCCAGCCACGAGAGCGAAACAGGTGCGACGCTGCCGAGGTCAAGCTCGGGCGTATCGAGGAAAAGCAAATACAGATGGATGCCGATGAACAACGCCGCCGCTATCGCCATAAGCAGGTCTTTCATTCGCAACCGCGCTGCCGAAGATATGGATTCCGCACCCGGCGGCATGCCCCGGATCGTCTCCATAATCGGAATTTTGCCCGCTTTCCGCGCCGCATCGATGGAAATGAGCAGCAAAAACAGAAAGGAAACGGCGGCGGCAGCGGTTTGGTAACCGAACGATAAATAAGGATAAACCGGAATGTTGCCGCCCGATATGCGCGCGACGATGTCGGCATGTCTGACGAACAGCCAGTCGACAGCGGCAGCGCCAAAGACGGTGCCGGCCGCTGTACCGGCCAGCGCGCCGAGCAGCGCCAGCAAGGAAGCTTCCGCCAGGAAGATGCCGCCGACCTGCCGCCGCGACAGACCGATGGCGCGCAGGATGCCGTACGTCTCCCGACGGTTGTCCGCCAGCATCCGCATCATCTGCTGCATGAGCACGGCGCCGGACAGGACGGCTATACAACTCAGAGCGACAAACCAGAGCACATAGTTCGCCTGTCCGGCTTTCGCTTCGGCCTGCTGCTTCAGATGTTCGACGTTGTAGACCGGATCGTTCCCGATATAAGGGAAAATGAGGGAAGCCGACTTGTCGGCGCGTCCGGCCAATACCGCATGGTAGGCGCCGTCTTCAAGCCCGGTCAACTCGCGAGCGGTCCGTTCGTTCACGATCGCCGTGCCGGTATAGGCGCCGGACCCCCGATATCCGGCAAGTCCCTGCTCTTCCGCGATATGCTGCACGCGCAGCAGTTTCTGAGGTTGCCCGCCGGCCGTGGCGAGGGAGACGACATCTCCTTCGGCGACGCCCAATTCGCCCGCGGTGTAGCGGTCGAGTACCAGCTCGTCGTCCTGAAGCCCGTTCGCCCACAACGATTCGTTTTCCGGATTGAACGTCTTCGCCATATCAAAGGGGAAGCCGATGACGAGAATACCCGTCTTCGCTCCGGTCGTTTCGGCTCCTGTGCCGTCAAGCGAGTACACGGCGCCTTCCTGCTGAATGGTCGGCAGGATACGCAGCTCCGGCCGGTGTCGCAAAGTATCGATCAGTTTCGCGGCCGTTCCGGCATCAAACGTCTCCGAACGCGGATCGACCGGCCGCAGTTCCCAGTCGATCGGTCCGTAATGAGCGTCGATCCATGCCTGTCCGCTCCGTTCGACCGACAGATACAGCACGGTCGACATCGCGATCAATGCGGCCCCGATCGCGCCTCCGAGTATCGACAGGAGCGATTGGCGCGGCCGGCTGCGCAGATTGAGCCAGGCCATCTTCCAGACGAGCGGGGAGCGGATCATGAGACGTTCCTCCCGTCATGCAAAATCCGCCCGTTCTGCATCCGGATGATGCGGGAGCAGCGCTCCGCGATTTTCGGGTCGTGCGTGACGATGACGACGGTTGTGCCGCGGTGGCGGTTAAGCATTTCCAGCAGGCCGATAATTTGCCCGCTCGTGTCGGTGTCAAGCGCTCCGGTCGGCTCGTCCGCCCATAATACGGCCGGCTCCGCAGCAATGGCCCGGGCGATGGCGACGCGCTGGTTTTGCCCGCCGGACATCTCGCCCGGATAACGGTCTTCCATCCCTCCAAGGCCGACCTCCTTGAGCGCGGCCAGCGCTCGCCGCCGGGCATCCTTGGCGGGCATGCCTCCGGCGATAAGCGGAATGGCGGTATTTTCAGCTGCGGTCAGCACCGGAATCAGGTGGTAGGATTGGAAAATGAAGCCCATCTTTTGGAGACGAAGACTGGAGAGCGACCGGTCGTCAAGTGTGTGCAGCGGAATCCGGTCCAGCCAAACCTCCCCTTCGCTCATTCGTTCGATACCGGCGAGCAGCTGAAGCAGCGTCGTTTTTCCGCAGCCGGACGGCCCCATAATGGCCGCCATTTCTCCTTGTTCGATTTCGAGATTGACTTCCCGCAACGCTCTCGTTGCGGCGTCGCCTTTGCCGTACGTTTTGCTCAGATCGCGTGCCACGATCATCTTTTGCCACCTCTTTCATCTTGCGCGCAACGGGGCCGCCGCCGAAGACGGCGATCCGCAACGCCGCTATCTTATTGTCAGGCAACAGGATAGCAAAAAGATATGCACTCCTTGTCGAGCGATTGTGCAGAAGTTGTGCAGATCGGGAGAAGGGAGCTGCGGCGCAGCCTGCCGTTTCGGCCTGCTTCGCGCCGGCATGTCGGCCGGCATCAGACCGGGGTCATGACGGGGAGACGCACGGTAAAGACGGTACCTTCGCCCCAGCGGCTGGATACCGCGATCGTGCCGCCGTGGGCGGTCACATATTCTTTGGCGATGGCCAGTCCGAGGCCGAGACCGCCGGCCTTGCGGCTGTCGGGTCCCGCGGCTCCGCCGCCGAACGCATCGCCCGACGGCATATCGCCCGCACCGCCGGATGCCGCCACGGACGCGCCTCCGCGATAGAAGCGGTCGAACAGACGAGGCAGTTCTTCTTCCTCGATTCCGATGCCGTCATCCGCAATCGCGACTTCGATCTCTCCGTCGCGAATGCCGGCGGTTACGGCCACTTCGGTGCGGCCGTGGCGGATGGCATTGCCCAGCAAGTTGACGAACACTTGCTGGATGCGAATGCGGTCGGCGTATATTTGTACCGGGCCGGGGCAGTCCAGCCGTACCGCCACACCGTCGGTCTCCGCCGCCGCCCCGAGCGTCTCGACGATAGAAGCGAGCATATCCGACAGGGAGAACCAGTCCATCTCGAGCGGCAGGCGGCCGGAGTCGGCCAGGGCGAGCTCCTGGAGATCGCGGACCAGCTTCGACATTCGGTACGCTTCATCGTGGAGCGTTGCGATTTTGGCCGGCGGGAGCGAATCGCCGCTTTGCAGCGCATGGTCGAGCTGCGCCCGCATGACGGCGATCGGCGTCCGCAGCTCATGGGCGATGTCTGCGACCATCGTGCGCCGCACCGTCTCCAGCCGGCGAAGCCGCTCTTCAAGCCGATCGAGTGCCGCTTCCGCCTCGGCCACCTGGCTCACGTCGCGACGAATGGCCGAATGCGCCGCAGACGGCCAGCGCCCGGGTGCGCCCGCCGCTCCTTCCCCGTGCGCCCCACCGTACGCCCCCTCGCCGTGCGCCGAACTGCTGCGCGGCCGCGGGCGCAAGGCCGCCTCGCTCCCGACATCATAGCGGGTCTCCGCAAGCCGCATCACGCGGCCGGCCAGCCGGTCGAGCGGCCGCTGCAGCCGCCGGCGCCGCCGGTTATCGGCGGCGAGCCAGCCGCTGAACGTTAGCCCGGCCACGACAAGGGCAAGGGCAGGCTCGCTTCCGTCAAGCAGCCGCCCGGTGTGGGCAGCGGCCCGAGTATGGCCGACGATGCGCCCGTCGGCCAGCACCGGCTTGCCGCCGCTCCGCGCCGCCGTCCGCCGATCGCCGGCTGCCGCTACCGGCTCCGCGGCCCCCGCCGCCCATACCGCTACGGCTTCGCCGTCTCCGCCATAGCGGTTCCAATCCGCCGCAAGCCGCTCCGCCAGACCGCTCCAGCCGCCGTTCATCTCGTAGTACATCGAGGCATAGCGGTTCCAGAACAGCGCAAGCCGTTCATTCTCTTTCTGCTGTTGTCCGTTCGCATACAGCAGTGCGGCGCCGAGGAAAGCCGCCGCCGCGCAAGCCGCTGCGAAGACGCCAGCCAGCCAATCGCGGCCGGTACCGGAGAACGGCCGCGCAGACCGCTTTGTCATCTCGGATCACACTCCTTCCGCGAACTTGTATCCGATGCCGTAGACCGTCAGAATGAACCGCGGTTCGGCGGGATCGTCTCCCAGCTTCCGGCGGATATTGCGGATGTGGGAATCGAGCGTACGCTCATAGCCGGTAAACGAGTCGCCGAGCGCTTCGTCCATCAGCTGCAGGCGGGTAAAAGCCCGGCCGGCTGCGCCGCCAGCTTGGCAAGCAGCTGAAATTCGGTCCGCGTCAGGTCGACGGGCCGGCCGTCCAGCTTCACTTCCATCCGCAAGCCGTCGATGACAAGCGGCCCGCGGCGAATCGGCGCTTCGCCTGAGCGCTCCTCACGGACTCCTCCGGCTCCAGCGCGTCTCATGACAGCCTTGATGCGCGCCGACAGTTCCCGCAAGCCGAACGGCTTCGTCAAATAATCGTCGGCGCCGATTTCCAGCGCCAGCACTTTATCGAATTCATCGCCTTTGGCGGTTACCATAATGACAGGCAGCTGCCACTCCCGGGCATTGCGCTTGCAAATATCCAGTCCTGTCGTGCCGCCGGGCAGCATCCAATCGACGATCAGCAAGTCCGGCTTATCCCCGGCCAGTACGGGAAGCGCCTCCGCGTAGGAGGCGGCGCCTGTCACCTTGTATCCTTCCGCCGCTTCCAAATAGGCCTTGCATTCATGGAGCAGCTTCGTTTCATCTTCAATCCATAAAATATGCATCTGCATCACCCGTTAACCTGATTCTCCATATGCGCCGCCGTTTCCTTCACTGCGTTCGGGGCTCAGCCGCATCCGTCTTCCCCCGGGCCGGCCGCTTTTTGACCATGCTGTTGGTGACCGCCCCGCAATCGTTCTATAATTAAAAAAATAACGCTGAAACAAGAGGAACGGAGGAGAGCGCGTTGGCACGCATACTCTATATCGAGGACGACCGGGAAATCGGCAGCTGGGTGGAGCAGGATTTGAAGAGGCGCGGCTATGAAGTCGACTGGCTTACATCGGGCGACGGAGCAGTGGAGCGCGTCGCAGACGCCGATATCGTCATCCTGGACGTCATGCTGCCCGGACTGGACGGCTTCACTGTCGGCCAGCGGCTGAAGAAGGCGTCGCCGCAAACGCCGATACTGCTGCTGTCGGCCCGGACAGCGGTCGACGACAAGCTTCAGGGACTGCAATTCGCCGACGACTATCTGACCAAGCCGTTCCATCCGGACGAGCTGGCGGCCCGCATCGAAGTGCTGCTCCGCCGTTATGGCGGGAAGGCGGAATCACGCAGGTTGCGTCTCGGCCATCTGGATGTCGATCCGGACGGCCACCTCGTGGTCGACCGGCGCACCGGCGAAGAGATTGTGCTAACCGGCAAACAGCTGCAAATCTTTATGTATTTGGCCAAGCATCCGAACCGCATTCTGACCAAGGAGCAGATCTACGAGGCGGTTTGGGGCGAACCGTATTTCGAAGGGGACAAGACGCTCCATGTGCACATCCGGCATCTCCGGGAGAAGATCGAGGAAGATCCGGGCGCTCCGGCCATTATCGAGACGATTCGCGGCATCGGTTACCGGGTGAAGGCATGAGCGGCCGGTTTCGTTCCCTGTTCGGACGCCTGAAGCTGAAGCATTCGCTGCTGAACCAATATTTGCTCATCATCCTGCTTGCGATCGTGCTGGTGCCGGTCATGTTTCCGCTGTCCATTACCGTCGTCTACCTGCTCATGCCGCCCGAAGATTTGGGTGGTGAGGAGATCTATCAATTCGGCGCCGAAATGGAGAAAATGTGGCACAACGAAGCGCGGCAGCTGGACGGGGCATCGGCGGAGGAAATCGACGCCCGGCTGATCCGGTTAAAAGAAAAGTACGAGGAGGCTTCCATGTACTGGGTGGACGGACAAGGCAGGACGCGCCTCCGTCTGCCGGATACGCTGGACGTGCCGGAACGGTGGACCCCTGCCTTTACGGTGCGGTTCATGAAAGAACGGTATGACGGCGACCCGTTCACCGTCGTCGCGTTTATCGGCGGCAAGGAAGAGGCGGGCTTCATGGTGTTCGAGCTGCCGCGTTCCGAGATGACGACCCGCGGCCAGCAAATATGGGAGAAGCGCGATACGGTATTAATCATGACGACGCTGTCTGTCATCGTACTGTTTTTATTCGTGTCGTGGATTTTCTTCTACCGGATCCGAAGGCGACTTCTCCGTCTGCAGCAGGCGATGACCAAGCCGTCGCCGCACGGCATTCCGAGTCCGACCGTCGTGCACAAGCCCGACGAAATCGGCAAATTGGAGCAAGCGTTCAACACGATGATCGGCGAGCTGGAAGCCGGCCGCCGGCGGGAGCGGGAGGAAGAGCGGCTTAGGCGTTCGCTGATCGCGAACCTGTCCCACGATTTGCGCACGCCGCTGACCGCGATTCGCGGGCATGTCTACAGCTTGCAAGAGGAACCGCTAAGCGAGAAAGGCCGTCAATCGCTGGCGCTGATCGACCGGAAAGTCGGCTATCTCGGCCAGCTGATCGACAATTTGATGTCGTATACGCTGCTTGCGGCAGGCAAATACCCGTATCGTCCGGAACGGACCGATATGGTCCGGCTGCTGCGCACGGTATGTGCGAACTGGTATCCGGCGTTCGAGAACGAAGGCTTCGAGATCGAGCTGGAATTGCCGGAACGCGGCTTCGCGTGGGAGGTTGACCCGGCGTGGTTCGAGCGGGTGATGGACAATTTGCTGCAAAATGTGCTTCGCCATGCGAAGACCGGAAACTACCTCGCCGTTCGGGCCTTCCGACAAGACGGAGCGGGCGTCATCGAGCTGGAAGACCGCGGTCCCGGCATGAACGGCGTTTCCGGAGACAAGGGCGCCGGCATCGGCCTGACGATCGTCGCCCTGATGCTCAAGGAGATGAAGCTCGACTGGGACATCATCAGCGGCAGCGGCGGAACGGTCATCCGCATCCGCGGTTTAATTCAAATTTAAACTTGCATCCTCACGAAAATTAACCTGGCGCCTTTACGATAGAAGGCGAGGTGAATTGACGTGAGTGCATGGATTATCGAAACCGACCGACTGACGAAGACGGTCGGCGGCAAGACGCTTGTAGACGGATTGAACCTGACGATCGGCAAAGGGGAAGTATATGGCTTTCTCGGCCCGAACGGCGCCGGCAAGACGACGACGATCCGGATGCTGCTCGGCCTGATCCGGCCGACGAGGGGCAAGGTCCGACTGTTCGGCCAGGATCTGCAGCGCAACCGGACTGCCGTTCTGCGCAAAGTCGGCTCGCTCGTCGAGTATCCGTCCTACTACGGCCATCTGACCGGATACGAGAATCTGGAGGCGGTTCGCCGCCTGCTTGACGCGCCCAAGTCGCGCATCGACGAAGTGCTTGGCGTCGTCCGTCTGACGAAGGGTGCGGGCCGCCCGGTCAAAGCGTATTCGCTCGGCATGAAGCAGCGGCTCGGTATTGCCACGGTGCTGCTCGGCAAGCCGGAACTGCTCATACTGGACGAGCCGACGAACGGCCTCGATCCGGCCGGCATTCTGGAGATTCGCGAGCTGATCAAAAGCATGGCCAGAGATCACGGCATGACGATCCTCGTCTCCAGCCATCTGCTGTCGGAGGTGGATCAGATGGCGACCCGCGTCGGGATCATTCATAAAGGGAAAATGATTTTTCAGGATTCGATCCAGGCGCTCAGGGATCGCTCGCGCGGCCGGATCAGCCTGACCGTCGACCGTACGGAAGAAGCGTGGAAAGCGCTGCTCGGCAGCGGCATCCGGGCCGAAGCGGCAGACGGCCGGCTGCTTGTCGAATCGCTGTCCGATGAGAAAGTCGCAGCGATCGTCCGGCTGCTCGTGCGGCACGATATTGCGGTTTACCGCATCCAGGAGGAGAAGCGTTCGCTGGAAGAGCACTTCCTTGCTTTGACGGATGGGGGGGACAGCTTGTGATCGCGCGGGTGATGGCGGCGGAATGGCTCAAAATACGCAAGAAGCCGATCTGGTTTCTCGCCGTGATCGGCCCGGCCGGCGTCGTCGGCCTTCAGGCGGCCAATTTCGGTCTTCGCTACGATTATCTGGTCAAGCAGTACGAGGACGATCTGTGGGGCGGACTGATCGGGAACGTCCACTACCTGGCTGTGCCGGCCCTGCTGCTCGGACTGGCGCTCGTCGCTTCCATGCTGGCTTCGCTGGAGCATCAGACGAACGCCTGGAAGCAGACGCTGGCGCTGCCGGTGACCCGGTTTGCCGTATTTACCGCCAAATTCGCCATCCTGCTTGTCGTGCTTGCCGTCTCCTGTACGCTGCTGGCCGTCGGCACGGCGGCGCTCGGCGCCGGTCTCGGCTTCGGTTACGCGTTTCCCGCCGGCGAACTGCTGACCGCGTCGTACTTGCCGTTCGTCGCCGCCATGCCGTTCATGGCGCTGCAGATATGGATGTCCGTCACGCTCAGCAATCAGGCGGTTCCGCTTACCGTCGGCATCGCCGGCACGATTCTGTCGCTCTATTCGGTCCGAATGAGCGATTGGTTCCCGTGGAAGTGGCCTTATCTGATCAACGAATGGAACGACCCGCTCGTATCCGCGGGCGCGGGACTTGCGGCCGGCTTCCTGCTGTACGCCGCCGGACTCGTTCATTTCGCGCGAAGGGATGTGAAGTAGGATGTGGCGAATCTTCCGCTCGGAATTGCTGAAGCTGCGCAAATCCCATATTACGCTGCTCGTGTTCGTCAGCCCGCTGCTCGCCTCGCTGCTGGCGCTTCTCGAATCGGTGCAGGAAGAGGCGTTCCCCTGGCATCAACTGCTGGCGACGATGGCACTGCTGCACGGGCTGCTCTTTCTGCCGCTGCTGGCCGGCGTATTCGCCGCCTTCATCTGCCGTTACGAGCATGCCGGCGGCGGATGGAAGCAAATTTTCGTGCTGCCGGTATCCAGAACCGGGGTATACGTCGTCAAGTTCGGACTCGTCATGGGCTTGCTGCTTGCCTGCCAGCTTCTGTTTCTTGGCGGCCTCCTTGGCGTCGGCATGCTGAAAGGCATCGAAGCTCCCGTTCCATGGGACATGCTCGGCCGCAGCCTGCTGGGAGGCTGGGTCGCCTGCGCGCCGCTCGCCGCGCTTCAGCTCGCCGTATCGACCGCCTGGTCCAGCTTCGCCGCTCCGCTGGCATTGAATGTCATCTTTACATTGCCCAATATTTTGGTCATCAACTCGGAGAAATTCGGTCCGTGGTATCCTTGGGGGCAGCCGGTGCTGGCCATGCTGTCGGGCGCGCAGGACGGCTTCGGCGCGTTCCTTGTTCCGCCGGAGACGCTGCTGATCGTCATTGCCGGCGGCTTCGCGCTCTTCTTCGCGGGCGGCCTGCTTTACTTCAGGAGAAAGGCGATGTAAGGCGAGAAACGCGCAAAATATTACACTTTTCCGGCCATTGTGCAACATCAGCAACAAGGAATAAGAGCGTTTGCAACGAAATGATTAAAGCAAACGGCTTGTTCAAAATTTTAAGGAAAAGTGGGAATGCGCAATGAAACCGTTCATGGACGAACATTTTCTGCTGTCGAACGAGACGGCGAAGAAGCTGTATCACGATTATGCGAAAGATATGCCGATCATCGACTATCATTGCCATCTGAGTCCGCAGGAAATTTACGAGAACAAAACGTACCGCAATTTGACCGAAATATGGCTGTACGGCGATCACTATAAATGGCGGGCGATGCGGGCGAACGGCGTGGAAGAGGCTTACGTGACCGGCGACGGCGACGATTACGGCAAATTTCTCGCCTGGGCGCGCACCGTGCCGCGGACGCTCGGCAATCCGCTCTATCACTGGTCGCATCTGGAGCTGCGCCGCTATTTCGGCATCGAGGAGCTGATCAACGAGCGCAATGCGCCGGTCATCTGGGAGAAGGCGAACGCCAAGCTGACCGGCGGCGGGTTCGGCGCCCGCGACCTGATCGTGAAATCGAATGTCCGCGTCGTCTGTACGACGGACGATCCGACCGATACGCTCGAGTACCATCTGAAGCTGAAGGAGGACGACAGCTTCCCGGTGAAGGTGCTGCCGTCGTTCCGTCCCGACAAAGGCCTCGGGATCGAACGAACCGGCTTCGCCGAATGGGTCGGCAAGCTGGGGGCGGCGGCCGGGCGCTCCATCCGGACGTACGACGATTTTCTGGCGGCGTTGGAAGATCGCGTGCAGTTTTTCCACGAAGCGGGGGGACGGGTATCGGACCATGCGCTCGATGAAGTGCCGTTCGCCGAGACGACGAGAGAAGAGGCGGCAGCCGTTTTCGCCAAGGCGATAGCGGGAGATGCCGTCACCCCGGAAGAAGAGCGCAAGTACAAAACGTTCACCTATATCCATCTCGGCAAGCTGTACCATGCGCGGGGCTGGGTCATGCAGTACCATATCAAGGCTCACCGCAACAACAACAGCGCCGCATTTGCCCGGCTCGGCCCCGATACCGGATTCGACTCGATCGGGGACGGCGATATCGCCCGTCCGCTGCGGGGATTGCTGGATGCGCTGGCGAGCGGCGGTACGCTGCCCAAGACGATTCTGTATTCGCTCGATCCGGGCGACAATCCGATCCTCGCTTCGCTGATCGGGAGCTTCCAGGAAGGCGGAATTGCGGGCAAAATGCAGTTCGGCTCCGCCTGGTGGTTCAACGATACGAAGGAGGGGATGATTGCGCAGCTGAAAACGCTTGCCGATATGGGGCTGCTCAGCCGGTTCGTCGGCATGCTGACCGATTCCCGCAGCTTCCTGTCCTATACGCGTCACGAATATTTTCGCCGCATTCTGTGCAACCTGCTCGGCGAATGGGTCGAGAACGGCGAAGCGCCGGCCGACTTCGAGCTGCTGGGCGATATGGTCCGCGATATTTCATATCGCAACGCGGAAGCGTACTTCCCGTTTTAAACCGACAATGAATGGAAAGAGGCTGCGAACCGCATCGCGCGGTAGCAGCCTCTTTCTGCGCTCGCTATTCCTTCTCTTCCGGATTCCGGTCCGGGAGCTGGCTGACATAGCTGTCCGACAAGTCGAGCAGCTTCAATGCCCGGGCGTATTCTTCCTCGGTAGCGCCGAGCTCCTGGCTTCCGTTCCCGGCCAGCGGCCGCTCCTCGCTTTCCACGGCCAGCGGATACTCCTTGCCGTCTTCAAACCCGCTTCCCGGCATAAACAGCGCCTTGCTGCTCATAAACGAACCCGTCGGCAAATAATAACGTTGCGGCAGCAGGTTGTAATCATGGTTCAGCAGATCCTGTCCGAAATGAATATAGTTTTTGAGCGAAATGCCGGTCAGATTGGCGATCGTCGGCAGCACGTCGACCTGACCGCCGAGCTGTTCGAACTCTTTGGGCTTCGTCAGTCCCGGCGCCGCTATAATAAGCGGAACGTTGATCATGTCGGTGTAGCTGTACTCCCTGCCGTAGATTTCCGCCATCAGCTCTTCGTCGTCGCGGTCGAGCGAATAGAGCGGAAGCCCCTGATGATCGCCGTACACGACGATCAGGCTGTTCTGCCATATGCCGCTTTCCTTCAATTCGTCGATGAACTTGCCGAGCGCGTAGTCGGCATAGCTTTGCGCGCGGATATAATCGCCGACGAACGTATCCTGGTAACGCTCCGGCAACGTAATCTTGTCCTTCTCCTTCGGCGTCGTAAACGGGTGATGCGCAGTCATCGAAATAATGTGGGCATAGAACGGTTTTCCGCTCGCCTGCATATCGCGCAGCTGATCCATCGTCTTCCGGTACAGCACCTCGTCCGATGCGCCGAAGAATACCGTATCCTCGTCGCCGAAATATTGCTGGTCGAAATAGCGGTCGAAGCCGAGCGCCGCGTACAGCTCGCCGCGATTCCAGAATTCCACGACATTGGTGTGGAATGTGGCGGTCGAATACCCTTTCGCTTTCATCAGCTTGGGCAGGCTGGGCAGCTCTTTCCCGGCGTATCGTTGCGTTGCCGCTCCTTGCGGCGGAATATAGTACGATGTATTGACGACGAACTCCGCGTCGGACGTATTGCCCTGGCCGACCTGCTGATAGAAATTGGAGAAGTAAAAATGCTCCCGCGCCAGCTTGTTCATATTCGGCGTCACTTCCTGGCCGTCTATCGTAAGGCCGATCAGGAAGTTCTGGAACGATTCCATCTGAATGACGATCACGTTGCGGCCCGAGGCGATCCCTTTATAAGCGGGTTTGGCGGGCGCTTTCACATTTTTCAAAGCGTTGATGCGCTGCTGGCTGATTTCGCTCCGGTCGATCAGCTCGCGCTTCTCGTTTGCGAACAGCGTGTAAGCTTCGTAATTGAGAATGCCCATCTGTTCCGCTTTCGTAATCTCGTTCATGCTCGCCCGGTTCGGGAGCACGTGAAACAGACACAAAAATAGAGAGGCCGCGAAATAGCAGGCATAACGAAACGCCTTTTGTCACCGCCGGCCGCCGGCGCTTGAAACGAAACCTTCCGCGTCTTTCGCGTGCGGAAGAGCCAGTAGCCGAGAATGACGATGTCCATGAAGATGAACAAATAGTACGGGTCCATCAGCGAAAAGACGCTGTTCTTCACGGCTGTGACCTGGTTTACCTGCTCCAGCGCATGATAGGTGACGATAACGCCATAATATTTGTAATACATAATGACCGCAAACAGGATTCCCGTCACCAGCAGGTTCACCGTCAAATAGTAGAAGAGCTTGCGCTTGGAAGCGAACCATTCGATAAGGCAGAATGCGATCCAGACGAACGGCAGCTCTTTCACGACGGTCGTCCAGGAAGGCCCGTTGTCAAAAACGACCATCCAGGCCAGATAGCTTTTGAGCAGAAGCACAATGGTAAAAAACAAAAACGGTTGTTTGCTCCATAGCCGATCCTGCGGCTGCAATTGCACGTGAAACCCTTCCTTTCCGTTCGGGGAGCGGCGCCATGGCCGATCCATCGTCAACGCTTTCTCTGAAAATGCGAAATTATGTACGCATCGTCTTGCGTACTGGCGATAGATTCATAGTATATTCATTATGCTACCCGAAAAAGAACGTGTCAAAAATGTAACGAGCAAAGGATGCAAAAAGTTTCGGTTCAATCAGGAATTCGCGAGCGGCAGCCGGATTTCGACGCATGTCCCCTGTCCCGGCTCGCTTTCAATCCGAATGACGCCTTTATGGTTGCTGATGATTTGCTGGCTGACCATCAGGCCGAGACCGTTGCCGTTCGGCTTGCTCGTATAGAACGGTTCGCCCAGGCGCGGCAGCTCCTCTGCGGGAATGCCGACGCCTTCGTCCGTGCAGCGGACGACTACGCCTTCCTGCCCGGTTTTGAGCTCGATCAGCAGTCGGCCGCCGTCGGGCATCGCTTCGATCGCATTTTTCAGGATATTCAGGAAGACCTGCTTCAATTGATTCGGTTCTCCTTCGATGGCCGGAACATCCTTGTCAAACTTCAATTCCAGACGAACGCCGCTCATCATGGCTTGCGCCTGCATCAGCACGATAAGATCGCGCAACGTTTCGGCCAGATCCACTTGCTGAAACCGTACGGCCTGGGGCTTGGCCAATACGAGAAATTCGCTGACGATGAAATGGATGCGGTCCATCTCGGACAGCATAATGTCGATATGCTCTTTGCTCAAGCTCCGGTCGGCATCGGTTTGCAGCAATTGGATGAAGCCGCGAAGCGTCGTCAGCGGGTTGCGGATTTCGTGCGCGACGCCTGCTGCGAGCTGACCGATGGCGGTCAGCTTCTCGGAACGGCGAAGCATCTCCTCGGTCTGCTTGCGCTGCGTAATATTGCGCGAAATGGTGGCGATGCCGACGATCTGCCCCATACTGTCGCAAATCGGCGATATCGTCACGCTGACATCGATCGGCCGGCCGTCCCGGGTCAGACGAATCGTTTCGTAATCGGCCACTGTGCCGCCGCTGCGGATCGTGCAAATGAGCCGTTCATGCTCTTCGGCCTGCTCGGGCGGGATGATCGGCGCTCGCTTGCCGGCAATTTCATGCTCTTTCCAGCCGAAAATAGTCTCGAACGCCTTGTTGGCCCGAACGACCGTGCCGTTCGGGTCTTCGACATGAATCGCGTCGGTCGTATGATTGATGAACGATTCCAGATATTCCTTGGTCCCTTGCAATTCTTTCGCGGAATCCGTTAACCGGTTCAAATAATCGTGCAGATTGTCCGACATGGCGTTGATGCGGGAAGCGAGCAAGCCGAGCTCGTCCCGGCTGCGGACGGGAATATGGGAGCCGAAATGGCCCGCGGCGATTTCGTTCACCCTTTCGACGATCTGGCCGAGCGGGCGGATGAAGAAGCCGACGAGTATATAGATGGCTGCGACCGAAGCGAGAAGCAACGCCAGCGATACGGCGCCCTGGGTCAGCAACTGCCGGGCAAGCGTCTGTTCCATCGCGGAACGGTCCATCGTAATGCCGATGACGATCGGTTTTCTGCCCGGGATGTCGATCGGAACGAAGCTTTTCAAAATTCGCTTGCCGAGTGCGGACGTTTGGAAAGTAGACATTTCACCGCTGCGTGATACGCTGTGAATAATTCCGACATCCCGCTTCTTGTCTTCATATTGATAGGGGCCGAACAAGACGGCGCGGACATCGAGATTGTGTACGACTTGCCCCTGTTTTAGTTTGAGAATCGGGGCTTTGCCGACAAATTCCGGATCGAAGCCGGTAATCTCCAATATGTCGGGATTGTTGTAGATCCATTTCCGGAGCAGCGTCTCCGTTCCGGCATACCGCTCAAAATCGAAAAACACGTCCGCATGGACCATCGGATTGATCATGTAATTCGTTGTGCCGTCGTAATAATTTCCCCATTTGATAATGTTCGACGGATCCGATGTGGCAAAATTGATCGGCCCGGACCAGAAATGCTCCAGCGCATACCCTTGCCCGACCGACACCCGCCGCAAATCGAACAGCTGGTTGAAGGCGTCGTACCAGTAGTCCCACGATTTGGCGCTCATGCCGATCTCCTTCGGATCGGACGATTTGACCGCCACGATGTCGTCGTCCTTCCGCTGCCACAGCGTCAGGCCGTCGGTCCCCAATTCTTCGCAAAGCGCCGCAAGCTGTTCGTTCGTTACGTTGGCGATATCGGGATCGAGGCGGTATTTGGCCGCCAAGGCCGCCTGTCGAAGTTTGTCGGCGACCGCTTCCTCTATGAATTGCCGCGCTTGCTCGGACGTTTGGATCGTCGCGGCGATTTGCCGGGCAATGACTTTCATCTGCTGCTCGGACGCGGCCAGGAGCCTGTCGCGGGAAGTAAAATAGTTGATGGACAGGTTCAAGGCGAGAATAACGGCAACTATAGAGGAAATAAAGAAGGTCAGCTTTGTTTTTATCGTCAAGAGGAAATCTCTCCCATTCGTTGCTCTTGCAGCAAAAATGCATAAAGTGTACTGGTATCATACCATTGACGGGCCTTCTCCCGCTACCTGTTTCCGTTTCACCTTTATCCGGTTTTTATCCCGAAAGAGCGCGAAACTCCCGTATAATTGGCCGTTTGGAAATCCATATATATAGGTTTGAAATATGCAATTAAATTATGAAGAAATTCAGTATTTAAAAGAAGTTTTATAGAAAACGAAAGTTGATTATATAAATGTGATTCATTCGGTATAAAGAAATGTTTTTGCATAATTTACACCTCGTTCGGGCGATCCGGCGGCAAGGCGGAGTCAACGGAAGCGGTTCGGTTTCGCAGCGGATCAGCGTCCGGTTGTTTCGAACCTTCGGGATAGAAACCGGGAAAGGAGGAGGAACTTGAAGTGGAAAGTTGCGGCAAGGGAAGGAAATCGGGCATATAAATCGAAAGTTTAATATAGAGGAACGTTTTATTGCGCTGCCCGATCCCAGGTCAAACATCTGATTGGCGTTCCGGAAGGACGTCAAGGTTCTGCCCGGACATATTTGATCGTACTCGGTATTACTTAGTTTGCCGCAAATGCGAAGCAAGCAAAACGAAGGTTGAAACATGAAAAGGAGGAACCATTCCATGCAAAAGTATCATTTTCTGGTCGGAAACGATAACGGCAACAGCGAGCATGATCTGATCATCGACGGCAAGCTGATCCAGCAGCCCAATGTCAACTGCCGGGTCGATCAGCTTCCCTGGAGCGACGAACAATCTCCGGAGAGCTTCATCAAAAATTTGCAGGATCAGCTGATCGTAACGATCGATTCTCCTTCTGCGCGGCCGGGCATGTATTATGTCGGCAAGTTCGCGCTGGAAAGCGGCGAAATCATCGACAATCTCCATGTCGGGATCGATCAGAAATGCGATGCGGAGCTGCCGGTCGTGAACACGCTGGCGCAAATTGCGGCCGTCGCCGTGCAGCGGGCGTATGAAGAGGAAAAAGCATCCCCGAGCAGATCGAAGCGGGAGTGGATATGGTGACGGCGCTGCCGATCACGCAGCATACCGACGAAGCCGCGCAAAAGTTCGAGCGCCGTTTCATGGAGGCGCCTCATCATGTCACCGTGCATCTGGGCAAGCAGCGGGTGACGGTGAAGATCGTATTCGAATTTACGAAAGTCGTGCCGGAAGCAACGCCGGTCATCTTCGCCCTCCAGAAAGATGCCGAGGGCAATTGGCGGGAAGGCGATATTTTCAGCGAATTTGCGGAAACGTATAAACTCGGGAAGAACTTTAACGGCAGTTACTTCAAGGACAAGCGCATTCTGCATACGGATATCGGCGACGGATCGACCGAGTACCCGATTACGGAAGGGAATAAATTTCTCCGGCAGTTCGTGCACGGCAGCCATCACGGAGCCGGCTACGCGATTGAGGAGGCGCTGTCGGAATTCAACCGGCTCATCCATTTGCCGGACAGCCCAAGACAGTTTTTCAGCGACGTATTGAAAAATCCGAAGCATAAATATTACGCCGGCGATGAAGACGATCCAGCGGCCGCTGGAAGGACAAGCCCGGCAAATTATTCAAAACATCCGCAAGCAACTGACCAAGGCGCGCAACGAAGTCGATGTCATCTGCGTTTATGGCGGCGGCAGCATTTTGATGCGTCCGGTGCTGTATCCGCTGCTGAAGGAATTGTGCGACGAGCGGGAGATCAAGCTGCTGTACATACCGGCAGCCTATGCCGTGACGATGAACGCGCAAGGGCTGGATGCTTTCGTTCGCGGCAAAATTTATGAGGCGCTCAAGAGCAAATCGAGACAAGCCGTCGAGAAAGGCGCATGACGCCACGGTAAGGAACGTGAAGCCGAATGAAGAAGAAGAAGCTTCCAGGCGAAAATATCAGCCTGAAAACGAAAAAGAACGAAGCGGAAGCCATTATGGAATGGCTGAACTGCCAGAGCAATCTGATGGACTCGATCCGCTATTTGATCGAGAACGAGATCAGGGCCAACGGCGTCCGCAATTTGCAGCAGTTTATTCCCGCCGACCGGAACTTCCCGCTGACGGGGCCGGTTACCGGCGAAGCCGGCGCGGCAGCTCCCGCCTATGCGCAAGGGTTGTCCGAGACGGCCGCGGCGGCGGCTCCGCCGGAAGAAGAGGAGATTGACGAAGAAGATATCGAATCGTGGATTTGATGCGGGGATAAACGGCAAAACAACACAAAGAAACACCGGATGACACAAAGTGTTACCTGGTGTTTCTTTGTGTTTCCGCATTATTTTCCTCATGATGCAAGCCGTATGATATACTAATGTGCAGATTTATCCCCGTTGCCGATCGAGGTGTTGTAGCCCATGAACACAGTTCCGAATTTATACTCGCTTCTTATGGTTATCAATCTGTTTCTCGCCGTCACGATCATTTTTCTGGAACGGCGCAACGCCAGCGCCACCTGGGCGTGGCTGATGGTGCTGTTTTTCCTTCCGGCTCTCGGGTTTCTTCTGTATCTGATGCTTGGACAAAGCCTGAGCAAGCGCCGGTACCGCAAATTGGTCATGGAAACGGAGAAGGTGCTGGACAGTCTGATCGAGGATCAGCGGGCCCGCATGCAAAGCGGCGATATCCGCTTCGCCGATCCGGCGATGGCCGAGTACCGCGATATGATCTATTTGAACATGGCCAGCGATCAGGCGCTGTATACCCAGAACAACCGGATTGAAGTCTTCACGGACGGCATTAGCAAATTTGACGCATTGTTTGCGGATATCGAAGCGGCGAAGGATCATATTCATCTGATGTACTATATTGTGCGGGACGACCGGTTGGGCCGGAAGCTTATCGAGACGCTTACGCGCAAAGCGAGGGAAGGGGTCAAAGTCCGGTTTCTCTATGACGATATCGGCAGCATTCGATTGCAGCGGAAATTTTTCCGCAGCTTTCAGGAAGCGGGAGGAGAAGCGGTCGCTTTCTTCCCTTCCCGCATCCCTTTCTTCAATTTCAAACTCAACTTCCGAAACCACCGCAAGCTGGCGATTATTGACGGAAAGTGGGGATATATCGGCGGCTTCAACGTCGGTGACGAATATTTGGGGATGGACGAGCGTTTTGGCGAATGGCGGGATACGCATTTGAAGGTGACCGGCAGCGCCGTCCAGATGATCCAGACTCTGTTTTTGGCCGACTGGAATTTGGCGTCTGGGCAGAACATCGCATTCGAAGCCCGGTATTTTCCGCCGCCGCCGGAACAGGAGCGGGGCACCGTCGGCATGCAAATCGTTTCCAGCGGTCCGGATTCGGAGTGGCAGCAGATCAAAGACAGCTATATCAAGATGATCTATGCGGCGAAGAAGCGGGTTTGTCTGCAGACCCCTTATTTCGTGCCGGATGAAGCTTTGCTGACGGCGCTCCGCACCGCCGCCATGTCGGGCGTCGAGGTGGAAGTGATGATTCCGAGCAAGCGGGACCATTTTTCGTGTACTGGGCGTCCCGTTCCTACGTCGGCGACTTGCTCTCCAGCGGGGCCCGCTGTTTTCTGTACGATCAAGGGTTTCTGCACGCCAAAATGATCGTGGTGGACGGCAAAATCGCCAGCGTTGGCACGGCCAATATCGATATTCGCAGCTTCAAGCTCAATTTCGAAGTGAACGCCTTTATTTATGACACCGAGACGGCCAGCCG
>NZ_BOVJ01000017.1 GCF_018403665.1 Paenibacillus cisolokensis | reverse complement strand
GGCGATCCCTAGGTCATTCAAGACCTTTTGAGACAGCCTCTGTGGAAATTCAATTATGACGACGTACCTTCTGGCTTCGTACCTTCTGGCTTCGTACCTTCCGGCTTCGCACCTTCCAGCATGCGCTGAATAAAGAGCAGCGCCTTGTCAGGATGTTTGGCGTCGGCGCGAATGGCGGCTATCATCTCTTTGGAGACGACCGGTATACTTTTGACGAGCGGACTGCCGCTAATATCGATGCCGTAAATATGATCGGTGGTGTCTTCCGCGGAGCGCGTTTTGAGCGCCGCCGCTTCCGAAGGGAGCAGCGGTTTCAACGTTTGCTCGTAGGCTTCGTCCAAAGGCTGGAACAGCTGCTGCCTCGCCAGCTTGGTGAAACTGTTCCGGTCGAGAATATAAACGTCGCTTTTTTCCGTCATCAGCATGACAACCGCCTTCTGCGTCGCGGCGATGTCGAATTCGTTTTTCGGATCGGACGGATCGTAGGTAATCTGCGCGCCGATCCGCTTCCATTCCGGAAAGAAGGAGAGCAGGGCCGCCTCCAGTTCCTCCGTATCCTGATTCTGATTGTTCAAGTAAAAATCCCCGTGAAACATGACCGATACGTCGATCGGCGGCTTCTTCGCTTCTTCCGCTTTTTGCGCCTGCCGCTCCAGGTAGCTGTTGACCGCAAATCCGATCAGAATGACGGCGACCAAAGCCCCGAGCAGGTGGAACTTGTAGTAATGGAAGAAATGGTCCAATTTTTCCGCTGTGCCGGCCATCTTTTTATATTTTCCATATTGAGATTGTTTGAATTGCTCCTGCGCTTTCCGTTCGTCATATTCGATAATGAACTTGTAAGCCCGGTTAACTGCTTCGAAATCGACGGCGTTGCCGCCGGCCTCTTCATGGTCGCGGCGGGCTCCTTGGGCGCGCGCCTGCCGCATGAGCAGGTAGTAGCGTTTCTCCACTTCTTCCTTGGTCGCGTTTTCAGGCAGGCCGAGAGTAGCGTACGCTTGCTTCAGGTCCTCCAATGCTGTCACCTCTTTGTTAAAACTGTCCGGATCTACGTATCCATGAATCCGTTTTCGCCCCGCAACAGGGCGTGTTCTTGGCTGTCATTCGGCGGTGCAAATCTAACTACTAACATTCTATACTCTCTATTACGGCGATACAAGCGAACGGATTCGCAACTGATTTGAGTTTGACAATTCTGAATTATTCAAATATGATAAGTAATAAGCTTAATTTCCGGTTATGGACCGGAAAGCGGGGGAACCAAGTCTTCCGGGGCGAATCGTGCCGCTTCATGCGGCCGTAGGGAACCATCTATCCCGAGCCCGTCAGCTAACCTCGTCAGCTTTGGATGGGTCGAATAATGTATTGGTGCGTATTTGACCCTTTACAGGGTCTTTTTGTTTGAGGAGACCCGTACACACATGCTGTGTAAGGGTCTTTTTTCATTCAAATGAAACAAGAGGAGGGAGAACGAACGATGGCTCAACCGAAGTATATTACCGACATCGATAAATTGACGAACATCCCGGCGGAAGAAAGAGCGAAACTGAAGCGCATTACGGACAAATTTGTTTTTCGGGTCAACGATTACTATCTGGGTCTGATCGACTGGAACGATCCTCACGATCCGATTCGCAAACTTGTCATTCCGAACGAGGGGGAACTGCTGGAATACGGCCGCTGGGATGCATCCGACGAGGATACCAACTATGTCGTCCCGGGGTGTCAGCACAAGTACAAAACGACCGCGCTGCTCATCGTATCCGAAGTATGCGGCGCTTACTGCCGGTACTGCTTCCGCAAACGGCTGTTCCGCAACGACGTGAAGGAGGCCGTCACCGACGTCGAACCGGGCCTCGCCTATATTTCCGCCCATCCGGAAATCAACAATGTCCTGTTGACCGGGGGAGACAGCCTGATTCTGGGAACGCCGAAGCTGCGGTCGATATTGTTGCGGCTGCGCGATATCGATCATGTGAAAATCATACGGCTCGGCTCCAAAATTCCCGTGTTCAATCCGATGCGGATCTACGAGGACGAAGCGCTGCTCGCGACGATCCGGGAAGTGTCGAGTCCGGACAAAAGAGTGTATGTCATGGCGCATGTCAACCATCCGCGCGAAATAACCGAGGAAGCGGTCCGGGCTTTTGCCGCCTTGCACGACGCAGGCGCAGTCGTCGTCAATCAGACGCCGATCCTGAAAGGGATCAACGACGATCCCGAGGTGCTGGGAGAGTTGCTGGATCGATTGTCCTGGGCCGGCGTAACGCCCTATTACTTTTTCGTGAACCGGCCTGTTGCCGGAAACCGCGATTTTGTTCTCCCTCTGGCCGAGGTATACAGCATCGTAGAAAAGGCGAAAGCGAGAACCTCCGGACTCGGCAAACGGGTGCGTCTGTCGATGAGTCATACATCGGGGAAAATCGAAATATTGGCTATCGAAGGAGGAAAGGCTTATTTGAAGTATCATCAATCGCGGGATAACCGTTACGGCCGTTTCATGGTGTTGGACTGTCCCGATGACGCGGCATGGTTCGACGATTTGCCCGGCAACGAAAAGTATTGGCGCAAACCGATTAAAAAACGGATCGTGTCGTCTCCGTGAACGAATTGCCCGATATGCCGCTCAAAACGTTCAAAAGAGGATCCGCATCGGGCCAAAGGTCTGCACGCCGATAAATTTATCGCCGCCATAATGCTTTGCATATAATCGATGAGAGACTCCCTCGGATCGGAAATCCGGGGGAGTTTTTATTTTCGGTCATACAACGGGCGGCCGGAATGCCAAACGTTTTCGAAACCGAAAGGCAGCCAATTCTTGAGCGACGTTCGTTTTTGCGGTATGATATTCTTGTATACAAGAATGCAAGTACTTGAAGTGCTTGAAAAGAAGAGGCTGGCTGGCAAAATACATCGCGCAGGAGGTGACAGATTCGTGCTGAAGCTTACGCCGCTGCCGCAGCGCCCCGTCCGCAAATCGCTGGGCGACCAGGTGTACGAGACGATTCGCGCCGGCATCGTTTCGCTGCAGCTTGAACCAGGAACGATGATTTACGAGAACGAAGTGGCCGAATTGCTGCAGGTCAGCCGCACGCCCGTCCGGGAAGCGATCCGGCTGCTCGTGAGCGAGCGGCTGCTGGATGTGCTGCCGCAGCGGGGAACGAGGATCGCGCCTATCTCGCAGCGCAAGGTGGAAGAAGCGAAATTCATCCGCGAGCATCTGGAGCTGGGCGCCTTTCGCCTCGTCGCGAAGCAGTGGCGTGACGGAGACCGCACGGCCGCGGAACGGGCGATTATGGACTTGTTCGACAGGCAGCAGGAGGCGGCCGCCGCAGGCGATCCCGCTTTGTTCCTGCAGCTTGACGAAGATTTTCATCGCGTCGTGCTGGAGATGACGGGCAATGCGACGCTGCTTCAGGTCATCAACCAGATGCGCGCGCACCTGAACCGAATCCGGTTTCTCGCCATGCGGGAATACCATTACATGGAGCAGACGCTGGAGGAGCATCGCGGCTTGCTGGCCGCCATGCAGGCGGGGGATGAGGAGCTGACCGCATCGAGGCTGAAGCGGCATATCGGGAAGCTGGACCGTGAACTGCCGGAGCTGCGGGCGAAGTATCCGCAGTATTTTGTCGATTGAATCGAGGGGAGATGTGGACGAATGCGCATGGTGTTTCGTTGGTACGGGGAAGGGAACGATACCGTTACGCTGAAGCAAATCAGGCAAATTCCCGGCGTCGAGGGCGTCGTTTGGGCGCTGCATGACGTGCCGGCCGGTGAAGAGTGGCCCATGGACAAAATATTGGAAGTCAAACGGCAGGTAGATCCGTACGGGCTGCATCTGGAAGTGGTTGAAAGCGTTAACGTTCATGAAGATATCAAGCTCGGATTGCCGACGCGCGACCGGTACATCGAAAATTACCAGCGGACGATCGAGAAACTGGCGACCGTCGGCGTCAAGACGATTTGCTACAATTTTATGCCGGTGTTCGACTGGACCCGGACTGAGCTGTTCAAGGAAATGGAGGACGGCTCGACGGCGCTCTTTTTCGAAAAGGCAAAAATCGATAACATGGACCCGATGGAACTCGTACGGCGCATCGCCTCCAATCCGGACCTGACGATGCCCGGCTGGGAGCCGGAGCGGCTCGGCCGTCTCTCCGAGCTGTTCGAAGCGTACAAGGGTGTCACGGAGGAAGACTTGTGGCGCAATTTGCAGTACTTCCTCGAGGCGATTATTCCGGTGGCGGAACGCAGCGGCATCCGAATGGCCATCCATCCGGACGATCCGCCGTGGTCGATTTTCGGATTGCCGCGGATTGTGACGTCGCAGGCCAACATTCGCCGCCTGCTGAAAATGGTCGACCATCCGAACAACGGCGTTACGCTGTGCAGCGGCTCGCTCGGCGCGAATCCGGAGAACGACATCCCGGCGATGGTGCGGGAATTTGCGGACCGGATTCCGTTCGCGCATATTCGCAACGTGCGGGTTTATCCGAATGGCGACTTTATCGAGACGTCCCACCGGAGCTGCGATGGCACCGTCGATATCGCCGAAGTTGTCAGGGCTTATCATGAAATCGGATATACCGGTTATGTCAGACCGGACCACGGCCGGCATATTTGGGACGAGAAGTGCCGGCCGGGTTACGGTCTGTATGACCGGGCGCTCGGCATTATGTACTTGTGGGGCGCATGGGATGCGCTGGAGCGAAGCAAACGGGGGAATGCGTAAATGACGATACCGATTCACGACAATTTGCGGGGCAGAACGGCCGTCATTACCGGAGGCAGCGGCGTGCTGTGCGCGGCGATGGCGAGGGAGCTCGGGCGGCATGGCGTGAAGGTGGCGATTTTGAACCGGACGGCGGAGAAAGGAGAAGCGGTCGCCGAAGCGATCCGCCAAGCCGGCGGGGAAGCGATCGCGGTCGCCTGCGATGTGCTCGACAAGGAGAGCGTCGTCCGGGCGGAGGCGGTCGTGTCGGAACGGTTCGGTCCGTGCGACATACTCGTGAACGGAGCGGGAGGCAACGATCCGCGAGGAAATACGACGAACGAGACGTTCCGTCCGGAAGATGTGGAAGACGAAGCCGTCGTCAGCTTCTTCGACCTGAGCGTCGAAGGCTTCGGCCGCGTTTTCAACCTGAATTTCCTCGGCACCTTGATCTCGACGCAAGTGTTTGCGCGCAAGATGGTCCGCCGCCCGGGCGCCACCGTCATCAATATGTCGTCGATGAGCTCGTACAGCCCGATGACGAAGGTGCCCGCCTACAGCGCGGCCAAGGCGGCGATCAACAATTTCACGCAATGGATGGCCGTCCATATGGCCGATGCCGGCATCCGGGTCAACGCGATCGCTCCGGGATTTTTCCTGACGGAGCAGAACCGGCGGCTGCTGACGAACGAGGACGGTTCCCTTACGGAGCGATCCCGCAAAATCTTGACGCATACGCCGATGCGCAGATTCGGAGAGCCGACCGATCTGCTCGGCACGCTCATCTGGCTGGCCGACGACAGCATGTCCGGCTTTATAACCGGCATTACCGTTCCGGTCGACGGCGGATTCATGGCGTATTCGGGCGTGTAATTCGCAGAAGACCTTACGGCGGCGGCGGTCGCAATGAAAACCGGCTTCGATATGTTGGCATTTCCGGGCATGACCACCCCTGCCGTTTGAGGCCGACCGCGTCTGCGGTCGGCCTTTTCGGCGATGGAGCCATCCGTTCCTTCCAAATTTTGTGGTATACTTTTATCCAAAACGTACCTGTTTTGCATAATGAAAAAAAGACGGGGGGCCGGCCGGCCATGGGCAAACGGGCCTACATCACCGATTTGGATGGAACGCTGCTGCGGTCCGATCAGACGCTGTCCGGATATACGATCGGCGTTCTGTCGAATGCGTTGGCGCAAGATGTCGTCGTCAGCTTCGCGACCGCGCGAGGATATATAAGCGCGCACAGCGTCGTATCGGCGATTCCTTGGAAATATCCGCTCATCCTGTACAACGGGGCGCTGCTGTACGACGGCCTTCAACATACGGTGATCGGCGGTTATTGGCTGGAAAACACGCTGACCGATCGTATATTTGAGATCGGGCGGGCGTCGCATTCGGCGATCATGTGAACGATCTCGGTCTGTTCGAGGCGGCCGGGCGCAAAATCGCCGTGCGGAATGCGCAGGATGCGATCAAGCGATTGGCGGATGAAATTGTCCCGCCCAACGACGAAGACGGTGTCGCGGCATATCTGGAAAGGGAGACGGGCGCTAAAGCGGCGCGGTAACGGAACAGGGGGAACGGGCATGCTGTGGCAAAATGCTTGAAAATGACGGGCATTGTGCTGCTCACGACCATTTTAATTTTATTTGCTCTTGTTTGCGTGTTCGGCATACTTTTCTTTTTGGGTGTGCGGTACAAAGAGACGTTTATGCAATAGAGCCGGGAAGAAAGTCCGGCGACGCCATGGATGGCGCCGCCGGACATCGCCGGACATCAGACGATGAAAGCTTGTCTGTTTACGGCGTCAGTTCGGGAGCGCGGCGATGATGGGTTTTCTGCTCGAATGCGTACGCCAGCTTGATCAGCGTCGGTTCGCTGAACGGACGGCCGATGAAGTCCATGCCGACCGGCATGCGGTCCGGTGTAAAACCGGCCGGCACGGTTACGGTCGGATAGCCGGTGAACGAGCTGAGCTTGAAGCCGTCGCCGATCGTCTGTTCTTCCCCGATTTTGACGATCGGATTGGCCGACGTCGGGAAGATGAGCGCATCGAGCCGATGATCGGCCATCATTTTGAGCACGGCTTGCTGGGCAAGACGCGTACGATACAGGACAATATCCTTATACGTCTCGTCATCGAGCGACTCCCTGTCGTTCCGTTCTTTCAGCTGTTTCGCCACGGAAGGATCGAACAGGCCGGAAGCCAATATATCGTCCAGCGTCTTGTACGGCCGGTCATCTCCTAGACTTTCCAAATAATCGTTAAATTGGAATTTAAACTCCCAGGCGCTCAAGCTTCCGTAGCTGTTGATTTCCTTGAAGTTCGGAATGGTCACATTGTCCACGATCGTTGCGCCTGCCGCCTCCATATCGCGAATCGCCTTTTCCATTACGTTCTGAATATCGGCATTCGTGCCGAATACCTCGCGGAGCACGCCGATTCTGGCGCCTTCCAGTCCGTTCGGGTCCAATACGTCCAGGTACGAATTCGGCACCATTCCGACGCTGGCGGCCGTCGTTACGTCCTGCGGGTCGTAACCGACCGTCGCGTCCAGAATGGCTGCGGCGTCCGCCACCGTCCGTGCGATCGGACCGCCCGTATCCTGCGTAAGCGCCAGCGGCATAATGCCGTCCCGGCTCGACAGGCCGATCGTCGGCCGAATGCCGACCAGGCTGTTAAAAGAAGCCGGCACGCGGATGGAACCGCCGGTATCGGTGCCCATGCCGACGGCGCCCAGGCTTGCGGCCACGGCAGCCCCGTTCCGCCGCTGGAGCCGCCCGGTACACGGGTCGGATCGTACGGGTTAAGCGTCTGGCCGCCGGCGGAGCTGACCGTTGTATACCCGAACGCAAATTCATGCAAATTCGCTTTGGCCAATATAATGGCTCCGGCTTCCTTCAATTTCTTCACCTGAAAAGCGTCGTCAGGCGGAATGCTGTCCTTCAAAGCGAGCGAACCGCCGGTCGTCGGGATGTCCGCGGTGTCGAAATTGTCCTTCACGATAACCGGAATGCCGTGAAGCGGACCGCGAGGGCCGGTCTTTGCGCGTTCCTCGTCCAGCGCTCTTGCTATCTCCAGCGCCTTGTCGTTGATGCGGATGATCGAATTCAGCTTGGGGCCCTGCTTGTCATATCGTTCGATGCGATCCAAATAGAGTTCGACCAGTTGTTCCGCTGTCAATCGGCCCGCTGTCATGGCGGTTTGAATGTCGGCGATGGTAGCTTCGACCGGATTGAAAGGCTGCAGATAAAGGTAGAGACGGTAGGCTACGACGGCTGCCTCCGACCTTGACAGCGGTTTTCCATAACCGAATCGATGGCCGGAAACGCCTTTCATCAAGCCGGATGTCACAACGGTGCCGATGGAGGATGCGTCAGGCCCGCTCTGCGGAATATCGGTAAAAACGTTGCGGCCGATATACGGAACGTCGACGGCCTGATCCAGTATTGCCGCCGCCGTCTCCCGCTTAACCGTATCCTGGTCTGAGAGTGTAAGAAAGCGCAAGTCCGTCCCGGCAGCGTCGGCAGCGTCGTTTAATAGCTCGGCAAATTCCGATTGCCGTAACGTTTCGTGACCGTTGGCGGGTGTGATGTAGCCTTCAGGCGCCCAGTCCTGTTCCAGAAAAGCGGCCAGTTCAGGGCTGTACGGCGCCGAAGCAGGGGATGCTGCTTGCACGGGAGCGGCAAGCGATACCAGCATAAGTGTGAAAGCGAGCAATAAGGATAACGTTCGAGTCCAGATCTTCCTCAATTCTTCCATTCCCCTTTCTGTATATGTAATATAAAATAACGTATAATAGGGATGGGGGTTGTAAATAGGACTAATTTCCTATAATATTTCGTTATATGTTCTTATAAATTACTATAGATGTTAGATAACATACAAAAATTCGAATATAATCTTTACGCTGATGCGCGAAAACGGCAACGACACAAACACGAAATAGGTCCGGGGTTCTGGTCGAGGTCTATAGGCCTACCCGAAAGCGCGGCTCGAAACCGCAGGTATAGGCGTGCTGCGGTAAGATGCTGATGCTGAATACCCGAGTGATGTGAAACGCATTTTAACTTTTCTGAAAATTACCAATAATTTGTATTTTCAAATCCTTAAAAGCTGGTATAATCAGACTATAAATATTTACCAAATCTTATTGTGGGGAGGAAATTGATGTGGTTAGTATCAGGAAATGGCTGTCGCTTGTGCTGTATGTGATGCTTGTTGGCGCTTTATTGGCGGCTTGTTCGTCGGATAAAGGCGGCAGTACGACGACGGAAAACCCTCCGCCGTCGAATGAGCAAACCGATACCAATACGCCCGACGATTCCAAAGAAACGGACAATCCCCCGGCTGCCGAAGACGGTCCGGTGGACGGCGGAACGTTGACCTTCAGCAGCTTCACCGATATCGTGACGATCAACCCGATCTTCATCAACGACACAGCCTCCAGCGATGCAGCCCATTTTCTGCTAGCCAAAGTGTATGACTTGGCCCCTGACGGCCAGATTGTCGTCGAGCCGTGGTCGCTTGCCGCCGAACTGCCGGAAATTTCGGAAGACAGCAAGACGTATACGGTCAAGCTGAAGCCCGAAGCGAAATGGACTGACGGAACGCCGGTGACGGCTGACGACCTGATCTATACGATCGAGACGATCAAAAATGAGGATACCGGATCGCCGGCCCGCAGCACGATGGAAAAAGTGGCCAAGACGGAGAAAGTCGACGACCACACGGTCAAGATCACACTATCCGAAGTATTCGCACCATTCCAGTACTCGCTTGTTATCGAGCTCGCTCCCGCTCATATTCTGAAAGACGTGCCGGTCAAAAAGCTGCTCGATCACGAATACGGCAAAGATCCGGCAAAAACGGTGACGAACGGTCCCTGGAAATGGACCGAATGGCAAAAAACGCAGCATCTCACCTTTGAGAAAGACCCGAACTACTGGGGCGCCACGAAACCTCACATCGACAAAATCGTCTACAAAATCTACGCGGATCAGAATACGGAAGTCCAGGCTCTATTGAAAGGCGACACCGATCATACCTCTGCCATACCGGTCGTTCAAGTCGAAGCGGTAAAGAAAAATTCTTCCATCACGCTGATTCAGGAACCGGGTCCATCCTATGAATTTATCGGATTCAACTTCAAAGAAGACAACTTCCCGGACAAATTCGTGCCGTTCGCGACCCAGAAAACAAGGCAGGCCATAGCCTATGCGTTAAACCGTCAAGGGATGGTCGACAACGTCCTGAAAGGAACGGGCGTTCTTATGAATTCGCCATTCCTGCCGGGCAGCTGGGCCGATCCGGGCGACAATGCCGTCAACTATGAATACAATCCGGAGAAAGCGAAACAACTGCTGGCTGAAGACGGGTGGGTGCTGAACGAGAAAACCGGAATTTTGGAGAAGGACGGGAAAAAATTCTCGTTCGAGCTTGAGTACAATGCCGGCAACAGCCGCCGTGAAGCCATCGCGCAGGTCATTCAGAGCAATCTGAAAGAAGTGGGTATCGAAGTGATTCCGAAGGCGATCGACTTCTCGATCTGGGTGCCGCAGCATCTGAATGTAGGCAAATATCAGACGATTCTGCTCGGCTGGTCGCTGGAAGATCCGGATCCGAACGCGGACAGCATCTTCTCCTCGAAGTTCTTCCCGCCTGCGGGTCAGAACATGGGTTGGTACAAGAACGAGAAGCTTGACCAGCTGTGGGTGGACGGCTATTCCACCATCGATCAGGAAGAACGCAAAAAAGTATACGCGGAAATCGGCAAAGAGATTTCTACCGATCTCCCCTATATTTTCCTGTACCGTTACGGCAACGCTACCGGTATCGGTCCGCGCGTCGCGTACGCGGAAGAAGACGCGCCGGTACCGACGCTGCCGAAAGGTTATTTCTACCATGTCATCAATGGTGGGTCAAGTCGTAACGTTCGATTGCTTAATCGTTAACCGCAAAGGGAAGGGAGGCGCGCTTCTCTTCCCTTTTCAGGTACGGTCGGTCAATCATGACGGGAGGGACGACTTTGACTGAATATTTCATCCGCCGAATCATACAGTCCATCGTGGTGTTGTTTCTCGTTACGGTTGTGACGTTCGCGATCATTCATCTGGCTCCGGGCGGACCGACGGAAGTGCTGGTCGCTCCGGGCTTGTCGCCCGAAGCGTTCGAGGTGCAGAAGCGCAATCTCGGCCTTGACCAGCCGGCGCATATTCAGTATGTCCGCTGGATCGGCAAGCTGCTTCAGGGCGATTTGGGGAAGACGTTCAAAAACAGCGTGCCGGTGGGCGAATTGTTATGGCCGACGATCGGCAATACGTTCGTGCTGATGGGGGCCGCATGGCTTGTGGCGATGGTGATCGCCATTCCCTGGGGCATCTACAACAGCACGAGGGAATACGGGCTCTCCGATCAGACCGCATCGTTCATATCCTATCTCGGGTTCGCTATGCCGACTTTCTGGTTCGGCATCATTCTGCAGCAATATTTTTCTTTAAAGCTGAACTGGTTCCCGCTTTCGGACATGTGGACGATGGGCAAAAAAGGGGACATCGGCGATTTGCTCATGCATCTGGTGCTGCCGGTATGCGTATTGTCGCTCGCCTTCCTCGCCTACTATGTAAAGTATTCGCGTTCCAGCATGCTGGAGGTGTTGCAGCAGGATTACATCCGAACGGCCCGGGCCAAAGGCGTGCGGGAGAATCGGGTCATCTTCCGGCATGCGCTTCGCAACGCCCTGATCCCGATCATTACGATTATCGGACTCGATCTGCCGATGCTCGTATCCGGCGCGGCCTTGACGGAGAACGTATTCAATTGGCCGGGTATGGGACGGCTGTTTGTCGATATGGCGATTGCCAGGGAGTACAATGTGCTGATGGCTATCGTGATGGTGACTTCCGTTATGGTCGTCATCGGTAATTTGCTGGCCGATATTTTATATGCCGTTGCCGATCCGCGCGTAAAGCTGGGGCGTAAAGGGGGCGATACGGCATGAGCGGTGTCGTTCCGAGACAAGAGCCGACTTTGGCGGACGTTCCCGGCATGGGGAGCCCTGTTCCTCCGCCAGCCATGGATAAGCCGCAAGGTCCGTGGAAGACCGCCGGCAAAAGGTTCGTGCGCAATCCGTATGCGATGGGCGGGCTTGCCGTCCTGCTCTTTTTCGCCATCGTCGCCATTCTGGCGCCGGTCATCGCGCCGTACGAACCGGACAAAATCGATTTCATGAACACCAATTTGCCGCCCGGCACCAAAGGATATCCGCTAGGGACGGATGAGCTCGGAAGGGATATCTTCTCCCGCCTCGTGTACAGCAGTCAAATTTCGTTGACGGTCGGCTTTTCGGTCGCGGCGGCCGCGGTGTTGATCGGCTCGCTCGTCGGCGCGGTCGCCGGTTATTTCGGCGGATGGATCGACACGATCCTGATGCGGCTTGTCGACGTCATGAATTCACTGCCAAGCCTGTTCCTGAACATTCTCGTGCTGTCGATATTCGGCTCCGATTTCATTTATATGGTGCTGGTGCTTTCGTTTACCGGCTGGATGGGCGTCGCCCGTCTCGTGCGCGGCACTTTCCTGCAGCTTCGCGAAATGCAATACGTGGAAGCGGCGAGAGCGACCGGCGTGTCCAGCTGGGGCATTATGTTCCGGCATCTGCTGCGCAATTCCAGCCATCCGATTATCGTGAACGCGACGCTGATGGTCGGTTCGGCCATTCTGAGCGAATCCGCGCTCTCTTATCTCGGTCTCGGCATCCAGGCGCCGGAAACGAGCTGGGGGCTGATGCTGAGCAACGCGCAGGAGTTTATGCTCGTCGATCCGCTGCAGGCGCTGTATCCGGGACTGTGCATTCTGATCATCGTGCTTGCCGTCAATTTTATCGGCGACGGTATCCAGGATGCGCTTAATCCGCGGGAGAAGAAAACATTTTCGGCAAGGAGGCTCCGGCAATGGCGGAACAAATACTCGAAGTCAACGGGTTGACGGCAGGCTTCTTGACGGACAAGGGGATTGTGAAGGCGACCGACCGGGTTTCCCTGCGCCTCGAAAAGGGCAAACCGTCTGCCTCGTCGGCGAATCCGGCAGCGGCAAGAGCGTCACCTCGCTGGCGATCATGCGGTTGCTCGACTTTGCCGGCGGGGCAATCCTGGAGGGGAATGTCGTGTTTCGCGGGGAGGATCTTGCTTTCAAATCGCAAGAAGAGATGACGCGTATCCGCGGCAACCAGATTGCGATGATCTTTCAGGAGCCGATGTCTTCGCTGAATCCGGTATTTACAGTGGGCGACCAGATCGCCGAAACCTTGATGCTGCACCAGAAGATGAGCAGGTCGGCCGCGATGAAGGAAGCGGTGGAACTGCTGCGTCTCGTCGGCATCCCCGATCCCGCCATGCGGGCCAAGCAGTATCCTCACGAGCTGTCCGGAGGGATGTGTCAGCGCGTCGTCATCGCGATCGCGCTTGCCTGCAAGCCCGATCTGCTGATCGCCGACGAGCCGACGACGGCCCTGGACGTCACGGTGCAGGCGCAAATTCTCGAATTGCTGAAGCGGCTGCAGCAGGAGCTTGGCATGACGATTTTGCTGATTACGCACGATATGGGCGTTGCCGCCGAAATGGCCGACCGCATCGCCGTCATGTATGCGGGCGCGATCGTCGAGGAAGGGGATGCGGCCGATATATTCGACCGTCCGAGCCATCCTTACACCCAAGGATTGCTGCAATCGATCCCCGGCTTCGAAGGGGAACGCGGCACGGAGCTGTATACGATCCGGGGGACGATCCCCCCGCTCAGCCGACTTCCTTCCGGCTGCCGGTTCCATCCGCGCTGCCCGCATGCCAAGGACAGATGCGCCCGCGAGGAACCGGGTTCGTTCCCGATCGGCGGAGATCATCGCGTGTCCTGCTGGATGTACGAGAACGACGGCGCGCTTGCGGTCTGGAGCGAACAGCTTGCGCCGGTTCAAACAGGGGAAACGGAGGGGGATAGGACATGAGCGCCGGAACGTTGATCGAAATGAAGGGCGTGAAGAAATATTTCCCTATTCATAAAGGGATTCTGAACCGGGTAGTCGGCCATGTGAAAGCCGTCGACGACGTTTCGCTGACGATCCGCAAAGGGGAAACGTTCGGTCTGGTCGGCGAATCGGGCTGCGGCAAATCGACGCTCGGCAGAGTCATTCTCCGCCTGCAAAACGCGACGGATGGCGACATTCTGTTCGACGGCCGCAGCGTCCGCACCATGAAAGCGAGAGAGCTGAGGGAGCTCCGTCAGGAAATGCAAATTATTTTCCAGGATCCGTTCGGTTCCCTGAACCCGCGGTTTTTGGTACGCGACATTATCGGCGAGCCGCTGCGCGTTCATATGAAAGCGTCCCGGAGCCAAATCGATGCGAGAGTCGTGGAGCTGATGGAACTTGTCGGCCTCGACGCCTCCAGACGAAACCGGTACCCACACGAATTTTCCGGCGGACAGCGTCAGCGGATCGGCATCGCCCGGGCGATCGCGCTGAATCCGCAGTTCATCGTGGCGGACGAAGCGGTATCGGCGCTGGACGTGTCCGTTCAGTCGCAGGTGCTCAATTTGCTGATGAAGCTGCAGAAGGAACTGGGTCTGACTTATCTGTTCATTGCGCACGGGCTGAACGTCGTCCGCCATATTTCTGACCGGGTTGGCGTCATGTATTTGGGCAAATTGGTTGAAGTGTCGCAGACGGAGGAGCTGTTCGCCCATCCGCTCCATCCTTATACCGCAGCGCTGCTGTCGGCGATCCCGAAGCCGCATCCGCGTGCGAAGAAGGAGAGAATCGTACTGCAAGGAGACGTTCCGTCGCCGGCCAATCCGCCGTCGGGCTGCCGCTTCCATCCGCGCTGCCCGTTTGCCCGGGAGAAATGCAAAGCGGAGATTCCGCCGCTTGAGGAAATCGCCCCGAACCGGCAGGTGGCGTGCCATTATCCGCTTGTCGGCTCATCCGTCGGCGTATAAAGGGCGTAGGATGCGGCAATCTCCTTTCCACGAAAGGAAATATGCGGTATATTATGCTGCGGGAAATTCGCCGTGCAGCGGTCCCGGCTGAATGACCCGCCGGCGTGATAAAAAAAGTTGCAGCGACATGCGATTGGGAGGGATTACGATGACAACGGCTGTTTTGCCCGAGATGACGCCGGTTATCGTCGAGCATGACGAACTGAAGCTGATCGGCATTCCGTGCGTCGGCCTGAAAGCGATGAAGAGCAAGTACGAGAACGCGAAAGAAGGGATGCTGGCCGTCAGCGGTTACTTGCCGCAGGTCGTCAATCCAAGGGTGCTGTACGGCATGTGGCCGAATGCCGAATCGCAGAACAATCCGGATACGCACGTTTATATTTTGTGCCTTGAGGTCAGCACGTTCGACGGAATACCGCCGTGGTTCGTCCGGCTGACCGTCCCGCCGCAAAAATGCGTCGTCGCGGCCAACGGACGCGGAAATTACGATGCGGCTTCCAAGGCGGTTGAAGACTACATCAGAGAGAACCGGATCGCTTTCGACCGTACGCCGCGCGATTATGTAATCTGCGAGCGCTATCATCTGGATGGCGAAGGCTTTGCCAAATATTCGCTGCCCATCGAGTAGTCTATAACTAAAGAATCGGGTCGGAAAATTGCGGCGTATGACGCGCTCCGCCCGATCATCTGAAGCAGCCGGCCGGGCGGAGCGGCGTAACGCTAGCGCATAGCATCCGGACGGTAAAGCGCGAGACTGCCGGGCGATTCCGGCAGTCTCTTTTCATGCTTCGTTATACCGTCCGGACGCCGCGAATGATGACGTCGAGCTGGCGCGCCGTGTCGTATACGGCCTGCAGCGGATCGGCGCCGTAGACGCCGATCTCGGCGGTGAGTGTATCGTCGTACCCGATATCCCGAAGCGCGGCCACGACTTCCGGCCAGTTGACGTCGCCGGCCAGCAGCGGGACGAAGCCGCCGCCGTTGCCGACGGCGGTTTTGAAATCTTTAACGTGAATTTTAAAGATGCGGCGGCCGAGAATACGGATCCATTGCTGCGGGAAGCCGTACGCCAGAATGTTGCCGACATCGAAATAGACGCCGGCATACGGCGAAGCAAGCTCGTCGACGAAACTCCGCATCTCCAGCGGGGAAAGCAGAAACTTGTTCCACACGTTCTCGATGCCGATCCTGACGCCGCGTTTCTCCGCTTCGGGCACGAGCTTCTTCAGCTCCTCCAGGCTGCGGTCGTAGCATTCGTCATAAGGAGCCGTCGGCGTGACGGCGCCGGGCACCACGAGCACGGTGTCGGCCCCGAGCCGCTCGGCCAGCTCGAGCTGCTTGACGACGATGCGGCGGCCTTGCGCCCGGACATCGGCATCTTCGGACGACAGCGGATGTCTCCACAGCAGCGATGTGGAGACGCTGCGAAGCTTCAGCCCGCGTGCCGCCGCCTGCCGCGCGATCGCGTCCGCCTCCGCCGGCGTCGTCTCCATCGTCAGTCCGGCGGAGCCGGGCGGGTTGACATTGAGCTCTACGGCGTCGTAGCCTGCCTCGCGGCTAACGTCGAACAGCCTGTCAAGGGACGTTCCTTCGGGAAAGCACCACTGATTGACGCTTTTCAGCATAGCAGGCGCTCCTCCCGCCGCTTAAACCGCGGCTTTGCTGGCGCCGATCGCGACCTGCCTGCCGGTCCGGGCCGATTCATTGGCGGCGAGCGTCACCTCAAGCGTGGCGAGCGCATCGTCGAAGCCGCAGCGCACCAGCTCCTGGCGGCCGGTCCGCACGGCTTCGACGAACGCGCGGTCTTGCTCGAAATAAAAATCGGTGCCGCATTTCTCGCTTATATTTTGCTGGTCGTCGACAATGGTAAGCGAAGTGCCGTTTCCGTCAAGGGATACGTAGAAGTCCGGACCGATCACCTCGACCTCGGCGCGTCCGAACCGGCGGGACATGCAGCCGGTGTTGATCGTGCCGATGGCGCCGGATTGCAGCGAGAACGATACGACGCCCACATCGGGAATCGTCGCATCCGGCGCTTCATTCCGAATCGAACGCTGCGCGTAGCGTGCCTGGACGTCGCGGAATTCACCGGCCACATAGCGGACCAGATCGACCTGATGGGTGGACTGGTCGACCAGTTGCCCGCCGGATTGCTCCATCTGATGGAACCATCTTACGGGCGGCAGGCTGCCGATCCGGTAGGCGAGCACCATGTCCGGCGTTTTGTCCGCCAGGTAGGCTTTCGCTTTTTGCACCGTTTCGAGATATCGCAGGCAGTACCCGACGGCATGAATGATGCCCGATTCCAGGATGAGACGGCTGTTTGTCCGCGCCTGCTCGAGATCGAGGCCGATCGGCTTCTCGGCGAACAGATGAATGCCGTTGGCTGCGGCTTTCTTCTCGACTGCTCCGCGGGTAAACTGCGGCGTGCACAGGAAGAGCGCGTCGATTGCGCCAGAATCGAGAAGCTCGTCCGCGCTGCCGAACGGCGCCGCGCCGTAACGCTCGGCGATTTCGTTCATTCTTGCCGGATTGGCATCGTAAACGGCGGTCAGTTCCGCATGCCCGATCTTCTGCAGCTTCTTGATATGATGCTCGGCCATGCCGCCGACGCCGATAAATCCGATTCTCACGTTGCCCATGTTCATATCCCTCCCGGATACAATAGTTTCCAGGAACAACTTTAGTGGATATGCCCGCAAAAGTCTTTATCGAAATCGCCCCGGAATTTACGCAAAAAGACCGTTTATAGCAGCCCGACGGTCTTGCACAACCGGTACAAATAATAGACGCCGCGCGTTTGCTGCCGGATTCTGTAGTTCAGATACGCGAGCGAATCTCTGAGGATGGCAGAGCCCGGAACGCCGGTTTCGTTGGAAACCTCCCCGATCGTCATCGTTTTTTCACGATATCCATACCGAAGCCGGGCTGCATGGCCCGGATGCATTCGAAATACGCGGCATGCTCCTCGGTGTAGAGCCGATAGCCGCTGGCCGTCCGCTCAGGGGGCGGAACGATGCCCCAGCTTTCATAATGGCGGAGCGCGCTCGTGCTGCTGAACCGGCTGGTCGACGCCGGGAATACCGTCATTCTTGTCGAGCATAATCCGTCGTCGCATACCGGTCAATTTTTGAAAGAATTCGCATTGTCACCATAGATGGCGGGAGGGGATGGAGCGGCGAATCGGCCGGAAGCCGGTTATTTCATGTTGTCGTTCGTCCGGATTTGCCGCTTCCGCCAGACGGAAGGGGAGATGCCTTCGGCAGATTTGAACCATTGGGAGAACGAATGGAGCCGGTGGAAGCCGACCTGCCCGGCGATTTCGTTCAAATCTTTGTCGGTTGCGCTCAGCAGCCATTTGGCCTCTTGCATCCGGCACTGCTGCTGGTACTGCTTGGGGCTCATGCCGTAAATTTTGTCGAACGTGCGCCGGAATCCGGATACGGTCATGCCGGCCAGCTCGGCGAGGTCCGCCATCTGTACGTTCAGCCGCAAATTTTCGCGCAAATAATCGGCGGCTTTCGTGATCGTCATCGCCTGCAGATCGGTCTTGGAATGCTCGTGCAAAAACAGCAGCAGCATTTCGGTCCAGACGGCGAAATGCCGCGCTTTATCCTTCAGCGTCGAAGAGGAGATGCGCAGCCATTCCCGGAACAGCATTTCGAACCGGTCGCGGTCGATCCGGGACAACGCATACAGCTTCGGCGTCCCGGAGTCTCGCAGCAGCCTGTCCGCAATGTCGCGCAGCGCCTCCGGCATTCGCTGCAGATGCATGACGCCGAAGCGCACTTTGGTGACGGCTTCGAACCGGTGCGATATGCCCGGAGGAATGACGACGACATGACCGGATTCGATATGGAGCGTCCGTTCCGTCCATTCGAAAATGCCGCGTCCTTCCAGCACGATTTCGATCTCGAGCGTCGTATTGGTATGGAAGCCGTCATCGTACCAGGTTTCGTCGAACGACGCGATGAAGCTGCGAATATCGAAAGCACTGCTTTTCATGCCCGATCCTCCCCGGCTTGCCGTGCCGCCGTACAACTCATGATGTGCCTAGCATAGCATATTTTCGCTTCCGGCTGAACGCCTGTGGGGAAAAAGCAGCCTCTTGCCGCGACCGGTGCCGGCGGCCGCAGACTTCGGTTCAGGCTTCCAGGCAAGGCTTCCGTTCACGGCTTCCAGGCAAGGCTTCCGTTCACGGCTTCCGGGCAGGATTCGACGGGGCGGCGGAGAACATGTATACGGACGGCATTTCCGTTCGGGCAACGGAAAGCCCGGATGTTGAGGAGGCGAGCGATGAGAGCGATTGTGTTTGACTTTGACGGACTGATTATCGATACGGAGACGCCCTGGTATGAAGCTTTTCGCCAAATCTACCAGGAGCACGGCTGCGAGCTGCCGCTGGATCAATGGCTGCTGTGCGTCGGCACGACGTTCTCGTCGTTCGATCCGTACGAGTATCTGGAACGCCTGCTGAAGCGCGAATTGGACAGGAAGCGGCTGCAGGCGATCGGCGAACGGAAGCACCGGGAGCTGATGGAGAAGCAGGATATCCGGCCGGGCGTGCTCGATTATTTGACAAGCGCCAGAGAGAGCGGTCTGAAGATCGGGCTTGCATCCAGTTCGTCCGGAAGCTGGGTCGAGCCTTTCCTTCGGAAGCACGGCTTGTACGGGTATTTCGACGCGATTGTGACGGCGGACCATGTCGCCAAAGTAAAGCCGGACCCGGAGCTCTATATTAAAGCGTTGGATGCGCTGGGCGTATCCGGGGACGAAGCGGTCGCCTTCGAGGATTCGCTGAACGGTCTGAAAGCCGCGCGCGCAGCCGGACTTCACTGCGTGATCGTGCCGAACGCGATTACCCGCCATCTCGAATTCGACGATTACAGCATGCGCTTGTCCTCGATGAGCGAGATGAGCCTGAGCCAGGTGCTGAAACGGCTGAAGCCGGCATGATAGCGTCATAGCGTCGCGGGAGAGGCGGACGGATGCCCGCCGGATCGAGCGCCTCTTATCGTTTATTTCAGGCTCGTCGTGCCTCTTTTGCCCCGCCCGGCCGCCAGCCGCTCGGAACGCAAATAAACGATCAGTCCGGCGATGACGAACGCGCCTCCGATCAGCTGGAAGCCCGTCACCATTTCGCTGAAGATCAGCATGCCGAGCAAGCTGGCGCCGACCGGCTCGGCGAACACCGCCATGGAGATCGTCGTAGGCTGGACGTATTTCAGCAGCCAGTTGAAAACCATATGGCCGAGCATCGTCGGCACGACGGCAAGCAGCAGAAAAACGAACCATTCCTTTCCGGCATAGCCTGTTATCGGAATGTTCATGATCCAATTGTAAACGGTGAAGAACAGCAAGCATATGGCAAATACGATCATATTGTACAAATACGTGGACACGCGGGTTAAAATGCGCTTCGCAATCAACAGATTGACCGCGATGGCGATCACGCTGAGAAAGGACAAAATGTCGCCGGACAGGGCGGCATGCGAAGCCCCTTTATCGCCGGTTCCGACGATGATCGCGCCCGTTAACCCGACCGCCATGCCCAGCAGCGCGAAGCGGTTCGGCTTGTCCTTGAACGCGATCAAGGCGCCCAGCATGACGAAAACCGGCTGCAGCGACAAAATAATCGTCGAGCTGGCAATCGACGTATAGTTGAGGGACGACATCCATAACAGGAAATGCAGCGCCAGAAAAAACCGGCCGCGCCGAGCAGCAGCCAGTCTTTGCCGGCAATGGCGCGCGCCGATGGAAGCCGCCCGGTCCCGAGCGGCAGCATGATCGCAATCGTAAACAGCATGCGGTACATCCCTTGCACGGAAACGGGCGCGTCCGACAGACGAACGAGAATCGGCGCGAACGAGATCGCGGCCATGCCCGCCAGAAGCGGAAGAAACAGCGGGACCGGCAACGGCGATGACGGTTTCATTTTGCTAATTCGAACCCCTTCCTCGAATGCGGCTACCTCATTGTACTGCCGGCCCGATCGGCGGTCAACAAAAAATAGCAAAAAAGTGCTTGCCAACTCTATCAAACTTATGTTATATTAAAATTCCGTTCGGTAAAATGAGGCCCGTTGGTCAAGGGGTTAAGACACCTCCCTTTCACGGAGGTAACAGGGGTTCGAATCCCCTACGGGTCACCAATTTTGGCCGGGAGCTGTGGTGTAGAGGCCTAACATGCCTGCCTGTCACGCAGGAGAACGCGGGTTCGAATCCCGTCAGCTCCGCCATCTCTCAATTGAATATGCGGTCGAATCGTTTTAAGAATGAAAGGCTTGTAAATCACGTTTGTGTGATTTATGAGCCTTTTTGCATTTTGGGGACAGGCAAGGAAAATTCGCGGATGCGGCAAAAGGGGTTGGCTCCCGGCCATTTTACGGCTTTCGGGACAACCCTTTTTTGATTTTAAAACCATATCCGTTTTGATATTATCAAAACAAATACGACGATACAAAAATAATTGTTGCTTTTTCAAAATGATTCATTATAATTAAAGCATACTTAACTCATAGGATTAATTCATAATTGAGGGAGAGAACAATGAAAAAACGTTGAGTACACTCGCAATCACAAGTTTGCTTATGGGGGTATTAAGCGGATGCGGCGCAAACGGCGCGTCGACGGCCGGCGGTGATACGATCCGGATCGGTCTGGCCGCTCCGATCTCCGGCACGCAGGCGCAATACGGCACGGCTTTCAAGAACGGGGCCGAGCTGGCGGCGGCGCAGATTAACGGCGCGGGCGGCATCGGCGGCAAGCAGGTCGAAATCGTGATCCAGGACGACAAAGGGGATTCGAATGAAGCGGTTAACGTGGCCAACAAGTTCGTGACGGACAAAAGCATTTTGGCCGTCGTAGGCCATTTTAACAGCTCGGCCACCTTGGCGACCGCTCCGGTTTACAACAAGGCGAAAATCGTTCAGGTATCGCCGTCGTCCAGCGCTCCGGGCGTTACGGATGCCGGGGAATACACGTTCCGCGTCATTACGACGGACGCGTTCCAGGCGGATTACCTCGCAGGCTGGTCCAAAGAGCTGGGCTACGGCAAAGTCGCCTTGATTTACGAGCAGTCCGATTTCGGGCTGGGGCTGCTTGACGTCTATAAGCGGTCCGCTCCGGCGAACGGTATTGAAGTGGTCGCCGCGGAAGCTTATAATCCCGGCGATCAGGACTTCAGCACCGTCTTGACAAAGATTAAGGACAAGCAGCCGGACGCCATTTTATCGGCGGTTTCTATAATGAAGCCGCCCTGATCGCCCAGCAGGCCAAGAAGCTGAACCTGGACGTCGATTTTATCGGCGTGGACAGTTTGTATTCGGAAGCGCTGCTGGACCTGGGCAAAGAATCGGTCGAAGGCTTCAAGCTGATCGGCTTCTTCTATCCGGGCGGCGATAACGCCGAGGCCATCCGGTTTAATGAGGAATATCAGGCCAAATACGGCAGCAAGCCGGATACGTACGCCGCCTACGCTTATGTCGCGACCTCCGTCATCCTCAAGGCGATCCAGGAGCAGGGCGCCGATCGGGAAAGCATCAAAACTTATCTGGAGACGTTAAAGGATTACAAAAGCGCCACCGGAGTCATCAGCTTCGACGAAAACGGCGACGTTGTGACGGTGCCGTCGCGGCTGACCGTGCGCGGAGGCCAATTTGAACTGTATCAATAATGAAAGTGACCCGGAGCAGGAAAGCCTATTTCCTGCTCACCGGCTTTGAAAGGATGTTGTTATGCTTCTTCAGCAATTGACCAACGGACTGACGATCGGCATGATTTACGCCCTGATCGCCCTCGGCTACACGATGGTGTACGGGATCTTGAAAATCGTCAATTTCGCGCACGGCGATATTTTTATGATCGGCAGCTTTTTGGGCCTCTTTTTTATGCAGGAATTCCGGCTTCCTTTATACCTTGCGTTTCTGCTGGCGGCTGCGGCGACGGCGATAATCGGTATCCTGATCGAAAGGTTGGCCTACCGTCCGCTGCGGATGGCGGACCGGATCGTGCCGCTGATCAGCGCACTCGGGGTGTCCACGCTGCTGGTCAGCCTGGCCCAGAAGCTGTGGGGCACGGAAATGCATCCTTTTCCGACCGCTTTCGGCAGCCGTACCTATACGTTTGGCAATGTTACCTTTTCGGAGATCCAAATTTTAATTCTGGTGTTGTCCTTCGTATTGATGCTGGCCCTCCAGCTGTTCGTGACACGGACGAAGACGGGGATCGCCATGCGGGCCACCTCGATGAGCCTGACCCACGCCGCGCTGATGGGGATCAATACGAACCGGATGATCAGCCTGGCGTTTGCGATCGGTTCGGCGCTGGCTTCCTGCGCCGGGATCATGGTCGGCATTTATTACAATGCCGTGTATCCGACGATGGGCTATATGGCGGGGATCAACGCGTTTACGGCCGCGGTGCTCGGGGGGATCGGGAACATCCCGGGGGCGATGCTGGGGGGCGTGCTGCTCGGTTTGGTCGAAACGCTCGGCGGCGCGTACATTTCCACGCAATACAAAAGCGTTATCTCGTTTTCCATTTTGATTATCGTGCTGCTGGTCAAACCGTCGGGCATTCTTGGCAGCAAAGAGATCAACAAGGTATAGGTGAGGGGCATGAAAAAGAAAACGGCCGTTGTTGCCGCGGCTGCGCTGGCCATCGTCATGCCGATCGCGCTCCGTCTAATCAATGATTATCTGCTGCATGTCGTCATCATGATCGGTATTTTTTCCATACTATCGCTAAGCCTCAATGTGATCATCGGTTATGCCGGGCAATTTGCGCTCGGACACGCGGCTTTTTACGGAATCGGAGCTTACGCCGCGGCGCTGCTCATGCTGCACTTCGACCTGTCCTTTTGGCTTGCGCTTCCCGCATCGGCGGCGATCGCCGGATTGTTCGGCTTCATCTTGGGCAGTCCCGTGATCCGGTTAAGGGGGGACTATTTGGGCATCGTCACCCTGGGCTTCGGGGAAATCGTGCGGCTGATTTTTGTCGGTTGGGTGGATGTGACGCGCGGGCCGATGGGCCTGCCGGGCATTCCCGCCCCTGCGCTCTTCGGATTTACATTCAGCGGGAAGCTGGAGTTTTATTATTTGATTTTGCTGCTGGCGCTGATCACCTATTTCGTGATCCACCGGCTGGTTCATTCCGGGGTTGGACTCAGTTTGCTGACGGTCCGCGAGGACGAGACGCTGGCACAGTCGATCGGCATCCGGCCGAATTACTACAAGCTGTTGGCTTTTACGGTCGGGGGATTTTTCGCCGGCGCGGCGGGCGCGTTCTGGGCCAGCTACATTTCTTTCGTCAGTCCCGACGCTTTCCGGTATTTGGATTCGGTGAACATTTTGGCGATGGTCATTTTGGGTGGAGCGGCAAGCCTGCCCGGTTCCGTCCTCGGGGCGGTGATTTTGGTGGCGGCTCCCGAAATTTTAAGATACGTCAGCGATTACCGGATGATTTTGCTGGGTCTGGCGATTGTGCTCATGATGATTTTCAAGCCCTCCGGGTTTTGGGGAGAGGGGCATCGGAGGTATAACTTTTACGGAAACGTGCGGAAGGGCGAGAGCAAGTGACGGACATCATACTCGAACTCAAGCAGGTGTCGGTGAATTTCGGCGGACTGGCCGCGTTGAGCGCGGTCGACCTGAAGGTGCGCCGCGGCGAGATTTTAGCGATTATCGGCCCGAACGGTGCGGGAAAAACGACCCTCTTCAATTTGCTTACGGGGATCTATCGGCCGACCTCGGGGACGATCGTCTACAAGGATAAAGTAATCAACAAGCTGAAGCCTTATCAACGGGCCCGTCTGGGCTTGGCGCGAACCTTTCAAAATACCCGGCTGATCAAAAACATGACCGTGCTCGAAAACGTGCTGGTGGCCCATGCCGAGTGCAATCGGGAAGGATTATTTGCGGCGGTGTTCAAACCGCAAGCGGTTCTCCGCCGCAAGCGCGACGCGATCGTGCGGGAGTGCATGGAGAAGCTGGCCATGGTCGGCCTGGAGCATAAACCGGATGCGCTTGCGGGCAGCCTGCCCTACGGGGAGCAGCGTTTGCTGGAAATCGCCAGAGCGCTTGCGACCGGCTGCGAAGTGCTGCTGCTCGACGAACCCGCCGCCGGAATGAATGCCGCGGAAAAAGCGGAGCTGGTGCAAAAATCAAGCAATTGTCCAAGCAGTTCCGCATTGAAATGATCTTGATCGAGCATGACATGGGGATGATCATGGAGATTTCCGACCGGATTGCCGTGCTGAATTACGGCGTGAAAATCGCCGAAGGCAGCCCGGAGCAAATTCGGCGGGACCCGAGCGTCATCGACGCATATCTGGGCGGGGAGGTCGATGAGCCGTGACGGACGGTGCGAGCAAGGGGAAGATTCTGGAAATCGACGGACTGCAGGTCAGCTACGGCGCCGTTCAAGCCGTAAAGCAGTTGAACCTGGACATCGGGGCCGGCGAAATCGTGGCGCTGATCGGCACGAACGGCTCCGGCAAGACGACCACGCTGCGCAGTATTTCCGGCCTTGTCGCGAATACGCGGGGCAGGATCCGGTTTGCGGGCGCGGATATTACGAAGCTTGCGCCGCATCGCATCGTCGGGCTGGGGATTTCCCAGGTTCCCGAAGGCCGGGGCATCTTTCCCGATCTGACGGTGCTGGAAAATTTGCGGCTCGGAGCTTACGTCCGCCGGGACAAAGCGGAAATCGAGGCGGACATTCGCCGCATGTACCGGTTGTTTCCGCGATTGGAGGAGCGGAAAAAGCAGGCGGCGGGAACGATGAGCGGAGGCGAGCAGCAAATGCTGGCCATCGCCCGCGCCTTAATGGCCAGACCCAAGCTGCTGCTGCTGGACGAACCGTCCATGGGCTTGGCTCCTCTGGTGGTCAAGGAAATCTATGCGGCCATTCGGCAAATCAATCAAGACGGCGTATCCGTGCTGCTGGTGGAGCAAAACGCCAAAATGGCGTTGGGAGCCGCCCATCGCGGTTATGTGATGGAAACGGGCCGCATTGTCGTGCAGGGCACCGCCGCGGAATTGAAAAGCAACGACGTGGTCAAATCCGTCTACTTGGGATCAACGGTATAGCTTGAATTAGCAGATTGATCGCTCCGGAAATAACGGGTTTAGGACGCGAATATACGCGAATATAGTTACATGGCGTTGATAGAATTTTTCAAGGAGGCTATTATCATGGAGGAACATTCCGCAGAGAAGAAACCGCAACAAAAAACGTTAAATCACGATGAAAGCCTGGAGCCGGTCGATCCGTATACGATTATGGCCAAATTGTTCGCCCATTTGTCCAAATCGGTCGTGGACCGTTTCGGCGAAGCGGGGAAGGAAGCGATCCGCGAAGGGGTGCGCGCCTTCGGCGAGGAGCGGGGCCGGGATATCGCCCGGAGGGCGGCGGCTGCGGGACAGCCGAACGATATCCGCAGCTATTTGCCGAATTACGATATGGGCCGCAGCGATCTGTTCGAATACGTTACGGAATATCATCCGCAGGAAATCGAGCAAAGCTTCACCCGCTGCGCCTTCGGCGATCAATGGAAGAAAGACGGCATGGAGGAATACGGCATCTTGTATTGCCAAATGATCGATCCGGCGATTGCCCGGGGGTACAATGCCGATTTTGAAGTGGAGCACGACAAATATTTGCTTAAAGACGGATACTGCCATTTTCGCTTCAAAATGAAAGGCTCCGGGAACGGAAACGGCGCGGATGCGGAAAAGAAACGGGATGGAGGCGGGAATCATGGCGATTAACGCCGGACGCCTGTGGAAACGGCTAATGGAACTCGGCGAAATCGGCCGGCGGGAGAGCGGGGGAGTCACCCGTTTTTCCTTTACCGAAGAAGAGCGTTCGGCCAAGGATCTGGTGGTGCGCTATATGCGGGAAGCGGGGCTGTCGGTGCGCGAGGACGCGGCCGGCAACCTGATCGGACGCCGGGAGGGAAGCGATCCCGGGGCCCCGGTCATCCTTACGGGCTCCCATATCGATACGGTGCCGGACGGCGGCAAATTCGACGGAGCCCTGGGCGTGCTCGCGGCGGTCGAAGCGCTGCAAGCGATGGAGGAGCAAGGCGTCGCCACCGTGCATCCGATAGAGGTCGCAGCGTTCACCGACGAGGAAGGCTCGCGGTTCGGATTCGGCATGCTGGGAAGCCGGGCCATGGCCGGAACCTTGCGGCCGGAAGACCTGGGGCACAAGGATGCGGAGGGGATTTCGATCGCGGATGCAATGAGGTCGGCGGGACTGCGGCCTGAACGCCTGCATGAGGCGGCCAAAGCGCCGGAGCAAGTCAAGGCGTACGTGGAGCTTCATATTGAGCAGGGGAAGGTGCTGGAAAATCTGGGTGCGCCGGTAGGACTCGTCACCGGGATTGCCGGACCGCTGTGGCAGCAGATCACGATCACGGGCCAGGCGGGACATGCCGGAGCGACCCCGATGAACCTGCGGAAGGATCCGCTGCAGGCCGCGGCCGAGGTGCTGAATTACATTTATGCGGAAACCGCGGAATTTCCCAACGCCGTGGCCACGGTCGGCAAGCTCCGGACGCATCCCGGCGGAATCAATGTGATCCCGGGCGAGGTTCAGTTTTCGCTGGATCTTCGTGATATCGACGAGGCGGACAGAAACGCGCTGGAAGGCCGCATAAGGGATTACGCCAGCCAGGTGTGCCGGAAGCGCGGCCTGGAGCTCAAGATCGATTTGCTGCAAAGAGTCGCGCCGGCTCCAAGCTCCCCGGAAGTGAAGGAGGCCGTTGCCTGCGCGGGCCGGCTTGCCGGGCTGGGGGATTTGCCCGAGCTCGTCAGCGGGGCCGGTCACGACGGCATGCAGTTTAGCGGAAAGTGGCCGATAGGCATGATCTTCGTACGCTCCCGCGGCGGAATCAGCCATCACCCGGGGGAATGGAGCTCCGAAGCGGACTGCGGGTTAGGAGCCCGGGTGCTGTACCATGCCCTGCTGCGTCTGGCGCGATAAGCCTCGCCGGAAAAATGCAAGCGAATCGAGAGAGAACGGCATATTTACGATTCCGCCGGAATTTTTCGGCGGGAATAAAGACGGACGAAGGCCGCCCGCACCGACCGGGACCCGGAACTGCTCCGTCAAGCGTTTCCCGTTTCGAGCCCTTTTTGAGGCGCGGATTGAAACCGGTAACCGAATTGATGGGAGATCGCTTCCGCCGCCGCAAGCAGATCGGCCAGAATGTTATCCTCCTGCTCCCGGATCCGCGCCAAAGAGCCGACTACGCTGATCGTGCCGACGATGCGATGGGAAGCGTCCTTGACGGGGGCCGCCAGGCTGTAAGCGCCCGGTTCGATTTCTTCGTCCTCGATGCCGTATCCCCGTTCCCGGATTTGCTGCAGGTTGGCGAGCAGTTTCTTTTTATCCGTAATAGTCTTATCCGTCAGCGCGGCGAGCTTATTGTTGTTCAGGAAATTTTGCAGCTCGGCTTCGGACATATACGCCAAAAATACTTTGCCGGAAGCGGAGGCGTGCATCGGCAGCTTATGCCCCGCTCTTGAACTGATAATGAAGTAGTTGTTGGGCGATTCGACCTTGTCCACGCAAAAATCTGTTCGTGCTGGTACACGTATAAATGTGAGGTTTCATGATACTTTTTGGTCAGATCGGTTAAATAGGAGTGGCCGATTTCCTTCAGATCAAGACTTTGCGAGACGAGGTTGGCCTTCAGCAGAAATTCCAGGCCCAGCTTGTATTTGCCGTTATCCGGATTTTTATCGATGTATGAATAGGCGCTAAGCGTATTGATCAAGCCGTACACGGTGCTGATATTCAAGTTCAGCTTCTCGCTGATTTCCGTCAGCGACAGTTGGACGTGCAGGGAATCGAAACAGTTGATGATATCCAGGGCCCGCTGTACCGATTGGATCAGGCGGGGATGTTTATCGCTCACGAATGGGTGCCTCCTGTTAAAACAAAAATTGGCTACAGTACTATCTTCCCGTTTGGTTATGATCATGTCAATAGGGATTTGTTATTGTTAAAACGCTGTTGGTCAAAAAAAGAGAGCCATTACGGTTCGTTGGCATGTGCCGGTGCATGAGGAAAACCGCATTCCGACCGACGGTGCCCGTATTGGAAAATTTCCGGTTGACTCTCTGTTGAAGGCGTGATATTATATATTTCGTTGCCGCAAAACTTGGCAGCGTCGGAAAAACGCGGTCGTGGCGGAATTGGCAGACGCGCTAGATTCAGGTTCTAGTGGGGTCAAACCCGTGGAGGTTCAAGTCCTCTCGACCGCACCATACTTACAAGTGAAGCCCTTCAGAAAAACTGAGGGGCTTGAATACTTTTATATACAATCCTCTCCAACAAGATCCCCGCTTGATTAGCCATGACCTGAGGCGGATAAGGCTTGCCATTCATAATCCGCCATTCCACTACACCTACGTAAGCTATTCCCATAAACCGAAGCATAACGTCTTCATTTAATCCGTGATTTAAAAGTGAAGAAACAAGAACCAGCTACGAACACATTTTGCCAATAACGATCACTAGCAAAACCGCAGAGCAACAGGCCAAGCTCTATCGCTTTACAGATGACCAGACGGATCTAATGGAAGAAATGCTGTCCGGGCAGTTTCGGCCTCTGATGCTTGAGCTTCTTGGTAAACAAACGGATATTGGTTTGGTTCAAGCAGGAATAATAAAATGAATTGACACCTTATGTCTTCAAGGTGTAGACTAATCAATGTAGACATAATGTAGACTAAAAGGAGAAAACATCATGACGAAAAAACTTCAAAGGTTGTCTGCAACAGAAAAAAAATAATGGATTTGATTTGGAAAGCAGAACGTTCTGTGACAATGAGAGAAATCATGGATCAATTACCGGAGGCAAGTGAATGGAAGCATAATACAACAATTACATTTTTATCTCGTCTGATTAATAAAGGATTTCTTACGTCAACTCGAGTAGGAAAAGCTCATCATTATGAAGCCTGTATAACTGAGCGTGAATATCAGGATTTAGAAACGAAACAGTTTATAAAAGAAATCTATAAGGGGTCGGTTTACGGTTTTGTTTCTGCGTTATGTGACAATGGAGATTTAACTAAGGAGGAAATTGAAAGTCTTATGAAGCGTTTGGAGGAGTAGCATATAATGTCAATTATCTATTTATATTACCAACTACTCATTGTCTCAATTATTGCGGGAGTATTATACTTGACCCTTACTTTACTTAGTTCTAAGACGCTTCTGTTCATGTCAGCAAAATGGCATTATTATACGCGTGTATTTTTTTATTTTTTCTTTTAACACCATATTTAGGAATATTTATGACTTTTTTGAAAAAATCGGCCTGCATGAAACGAGCGCACAAATTTTTAATATTTCATACTCCATGCCGTTATCCATAGATGTTGGATACAAGTTGTATTGGAGTAAATTGAATGAGATACTTTTTCATTTTAGACATTTATCTTATTTGCTTATGGCAGGCACGCTGATTTATATAGCCTTAGCATTTATACAAAATTATAGATTTAATCATTATATTTTTCGGGTTTGTAGATATGTTGATGATTTGAATACATTGAATTTATTTGAAAAATGCAAAAAGCAATTGGGGATATACAAAAAAATTTTAGTATACTCATCCCCCTATGCAACAACCCCCTTTATTTCCGGTGTTATTCGGCCATATATTATTTTGCCTGAAATTACATTAACTTCAGAAGAATTAAAATATGTATTTTTCATGAATTAACACATTGGAAGCGTCATGACCCGTGGTTAAAGTATTTGATGATCTTCGTTCAAGCCATTCACTGGTATAACCCGATTGTGTATCTGATTAGACGAGACATTGATCGCTTTTGTGAACTATCATGTGACGAAAGCGTTACAAGATCAATGAATAGAGAGGAAAGGAGGGGTTACTGTTCATTACTCTTGAAGGTTCTCTGGAACACGGCTAATCGTCGTAGCAAGCTGTATTCCGCTTTGAGTGGCAACAAGAAAAAACAACTTGAGAGGAGAATAGATATGATTTTGAAGCAAGGTGATTCGAAACAAAAAAATGGAGCCGTACTTTTGCAATTGCTGTACCATTGCTCGCACTATTGATAGGCGCTGTTACGGCATATGCCGCAGGTGGGCAAGACCAAAATACCGGGTACACGCCAGTACAAAACGTTGAAGGTTACCGGGCCGCTTCGGCACCTGCCGGTTTCAAATCTGATAGTCAGCTCGAATATACGCCGCAACAGTCGATTTATAAACTCCCGAACGAACAGTCTGCTTCTGCACCATCTAAATGAAAGTAACGATATGACCTTTGGAAACGTTAAATGAAACTCAAACAGCTACAATTTCCAGGACCATTGTTTAACATATAGGATCAAAAATCATGAAACGCTGAGGGTAATCTCAGCGTTTCATGATTATCATTGTTTGGGGATAAGGGGAATTATGAAAAAATTAATTCTGATCTTAATCGCTGCTATAATAATCGTAACAGGATGTACAACTCACAATACTGATCCTAAAATTGAAAAATGGGATAATACAAAATACGAACAATTTTCTAGCAGTGTTGGAATAGATGTTTTTAATGAACACAGTTTCAATGAGCCTGCTAATAGTAACAAAATTAATCGCACATTATATATTTCCGACCCGACAAAGCCGATTACGGTCAAGTTCAACAATAACGGGAAAGACAGAGACTTCGTTCAAAATGAGTGGTGCTCATAAATTATTTATTACTTTCAATATTGGTTCTGAAATACATGCAAAAGAGCTAAATCAGATTATACCTTGGTATGGAGCGAGCATTGTTCAGGATATTGTTTTCGAATCATCTTTGAAAAATGTTGATTTCATTCCTCAAGCAGAATCTACGAAGCCGGCAAATGAAAGTGACTTGCAATACGACTATACATTAAATCAGGATTTTGATTTCCAGATATTAAAAACAGGTGTTATGCCACCTCCACCTGTTACTCTTACAGTCAAACCTCAAGAGAAATTTAAGTTAATGTATAATGTTTCCTATCCAGGCAATAAGGCGGGTCAAGTGTTGATAATGGCAACGGTTGGTTTTGAGTCTGCAACTGTTAATGATAAACCTTATTTACTAGTAGATGTGCCTGAAAGCAAAACTGCAATCGGGGAAATTAATTTGGTCGCCCCCAAAACAACAGGGCTATACGAAGTAATAAGCTATAGCATAAATAGCCCCTTTGAAAAAATTGATGGTAAAAGTCTAGAGGATTTTCGCGCACAAGCGGCCCCAAGATTTACGCTTGAGGTTAAGGATTAGAAGTTTATTGAATAATCCAATGATAACTACAGCCCGCGTCGCAAATTACAAAGCCAGCGGACTCACGATGTCCGCGTGGTGCACCGCTAATCACTTCACGATGCTGGGTGGCCGCTCTCGGTTGCCGATCATGCCTCTGCTGTCTCTGCGTCTTCTCTTGTCGTTCGCATCGGCCTAGTGGACATGTCCGATTTATCCTCCGACGAAAGAGGGGGATAAATCGAGACATGTCGGATAAATCCGGATCCGTCGCTTATAGCTTGAACAGTCCGGAATCGCGAATTTCCCGGTACAATTTGCGAAATTGAGGGATATCGATCTGCTGATCGGCGTCGGACAGAGCAGTTGGCGGATTCGGATGCACCTCCACCATCACTCCGTCCGCCCCGGCTGCGAGAGCCGCTTTGGCACATGGCAGCAGGATATCCTTGCGGCCGGTTGCGTGGCTGACGTCGACCAATACGGGCAGGTGGCTTTCTTGTTTAATGAGCGGCACCGCCGAAATGTCGAGCGTGTTCCGCGTCCACTTCTCATAGCTGCGGATACCGCGTTCGACGAGAATTACCTGCGTATTACCACGCGATACGACGTATTCCGCCGCATGCAGCCACTCCTCCATCGTCGCGGCCAGACCGCGTTTGAGCAGCACGGGAACCTTTGATTCGCCCGCGGCTTTCAACAGCTCGAAGTTCTGCATGTTGCGGGCGCCGATTTGGATCACGTCCAAGTAATCCGCCGCAATTCCGATTGTTGCCGGATCGACGATCTCGCTAACGGCGAGCAATCCGAATTCGTCGGCGACCTCGCGCATGAGCTTGAGACCTTTCACCCCAAGCCCCTGGAAATCATAGGGAGACGTTCTCGGCTTGAAGGCGCCGCCTCGAAGCATTGGCACGCCTTCCTCCTTCAAAGCGCGGCCCACCTCCCGCAGCTGCTCGCGGCTCTCGACCGAACAAGGGCCGGCCACCATAAAGGAGCGGTTCCCGCCGATTTGGACGCCTTTGATCTCGATAACCGTATCTTCCGCTTGTTTCTTCCGGCTGACCAGCAGCTGTTTCCGGTGGGATTGTCCCTGTAGCTCCATCGACACCTTGAAAATCTCCTTGAATATATGACGGATCGCAGCCGCGTCGAAAGGGCCCGGATTTGCCGCCACCAGCACGTCGAGCATCTCCTTCTCCCTCGCCGGATCAAACTTCGGCACCCCTTGTCTTTCCTTTACCTCGCCCATTTCCTTCACCAACGCGGCACGATCGCTAATCAGCTTCAGCAATTGTCCGTTGACTTCGTCCACCATAGTACGCAACTGCTCCAAAGTCCGATGTCCCATTTCCCTCTTCCTCTCTTCGATATAAAATGCAAAAAGTCCCCGCCGCAAGGGACGGGGAACCGAGTGCACGTGAATAGCCTCTGCGCTTTAGTCCAGATATCAGACGATGATGGAGGAGCGGCTGCATCCCAGTGATACAGTATTAAATTTTAAATAACGCAGATACCGGTCAGAGTGATGACCAGCAGAATAAAGAAGAACCAAAATAAAGGCGAACTGACGTCCAAATCCGGCAACTGCGGCCATTTGTATTCGCACTCTTCATGACAATGACCCTATTAAATTATGAAGGTGGAGGAAAGAATGATAACCAACAGAATAAAGAGAACCAAGACAACGCCGAAATGACGTCCGAATCCAAATCCTGCAAATCCGCTCATTCGTTTTCACTCCTTTCCACTAAGTTCCTATATTATATTTTTTTATTTCGGAAATGCTTGGGTAAGTGCTATATCTAAAAGTCTAATTTTATGACCAAGCATAGAAAACTCGATTTCAGCCTCAGATTCGCAATGCCGCCAGACAAGACTGTCATCTCAGCAGCGTCACCAATTTCTTGAATCATGCGCCTTGGAGTGCCAATCGCATGCAACACAGGCGGAAGCAGTTCGCGCTGGATAAGATTCGGGCAAAGCGTAATACCCGCTGTGTTACAAACAATTGCACATTTCGCTGCGAATGGGTGGATATACAAGCAGTTGGCTTGTGCACCTCATATCATAACAGTACGGATATCAAAAAGAGGCTAGGGAGTGTGATGAGTCGTAGAATAGGCGCTTCTTAACCATCACCGAATCTGTATTTCTTTTTATGAATGATCTAGATCACAGTAATGAGAAAGGTGGGCCATCATGAGCCGAAAAGGGATTTCCAAAGATGTGTTGAACACGGTAAAAAAGCAACGGGTAAACAATTGTCTGAACAAGCCGTAAAAAAATAGCAAGCGGAGTAAATCAAAAAACGATACAGGATGAAGCAGAACTTCGAAAGTTGATTAACAAGGTTTCGAAACTGGTAAATATTCCGATACGCAATGAAACCGCCAATGAAATTATTAAAGCCGTGAAAAATAACGGTAATATTGAGCAGCTTGAAAATATGATGAAAAAGATGATGAAAAAGTAGCACATATTCATCCGTACAAAAATTGACCATTTTCTATCGCTCAGAAGATGGTCAATTTTTGACTTTTAGGTGATATCGGCTAGGCCCCCTAATTCCGGAGTCTACGCCACGAAAA
>NZ_BOVJ01000016.1 GCF_018403665.1 Paenibacillus cisolokensis | reverse complement strand
GGCCAGGTCGGCCCCGTCCTTGCGCCACCGGCGCAAGGAGACGCCGACGACCGGCGCCGCCGCGGTCCCGGCCGGCGCCGGGGCATCGCCCGCGCCGCCGGCGTGCGCCGCTGCCGCCGCGTCCTGCGGCAGCGGCAGCCCCATGACCGGATCGGGCACGACATCGATCCGGTCGCGCGCGACGCCCATCCGCCCGAGCAGCTCGGCGGATTCGGCGTCGCGCACCGACACATACGCGCTCCGCCGCATCACATGGCGGATCAGCGGATCCATCCAGCGCCGGTTCACCGGCCCGATCCCTTGCGAGTAAATGAAGGTCGGCTTGCCGAGCAGCTGCGCCAGCTTGATGATGCCCGTATAATACGGGATCGTCAGCGCGCCCGTCGCATCCTGCAGCAGGCTCCCGCCTCCGCTGATCAGGCCGTCGCTTTCCCGCAGCGCCCGCAGCACCTCCGCCGGGCGCATCCGGTGAACGGCGTCGACGCCGTACATCTCCGCCGTCCAGACCGGGTCCGCGGACAGCACGACCGGACGGATATCCGTGCCCTGTGCCGCACCCTGCTCCTTCAGCGCCAGCAAAATCGACTTCAGCACCGCTTCGTCGCCGCTATTGCGAAAGCCGTAGTAGCCGGAAATGACCAGGCGCCTCACCATTTCAGGTTTCGAGGTCCCCATCGTTTCCATGCCCCCTCAACGACTTGCCACGCTGCGATGATGACGATTCCGATCACCGCGCCGAGGCCGAGGCCGAGAACTACGCGAATCGCCGAGATGTGCAGCGGCGTATGAATATGGGCGAACGTGTCGACCATCGACAACTGGCCGATCGACCCCACAATTAACAATACCCAGGCAACCCGATATCGAAGCGCCACGAACAATCCGAATATAAACAGCGGATGCGACAGCAAAAATTCTTTGAACCGCGGACGAACCCCGAATGTCGACTCTAGCGTATTGCGGAAGAACAGCTCGAGCGACGTAGCCGTTCCGGCGTTGCCCGTGCGCGACATATAGTACATGCCGACCACTCCGAGCACGCCCGCTACGGCCACCCACAGCACTGTAATCGGCATCTTCAAAATCCGTTTGGCGCTGCCGACGACCGACGCCCCGGTATACAGGAACAGATAGACGGCGGTAAGCGCAATCGGCGCGAGATGAAGCAGGCTGACGCCCCGGAACTGCTCCAGCACAAGGCTGTAGGTTACGTCGTTCAGCAGCCCGACCACGAACGGAACCGCGGCGAGCGAAATAAGCGACGTCACGGCAAAATCGTAAGGGCGAGCCGAACCGTTTGCCGGCCGACAGCCCGTCGAACATCCAGCGTACCGGACGTCCTTCTTCCGCGTCGCTCTCCTTGCCGCCGAATGCGCCGCTGCGCGCCGCAATCGTCCAGTCCGTCCCGCCGACAGCCCGGCGCGCGCCGTCCGTACGGTTTCGCACCCGATTGACGGCCCACACCATGGCCAGCGTCGGCGCGCTGATCGACGCGCCGAGCGCCAGCGCCTGCTCCAGCAGCGAGCCGGAAAGCACCAGATAAATGCCCGCGCTTCCGAGCAGGCCGAGAATGAATGCGGGAATGAGCAGAACCGGAACGAAAGCGCCGACGAGCAGCGCGATCAAAGCGATGGCGCCAAGCGCCACCACGCCTTTGACCGGCGTCTGCCAGCCGTAGGTTTTCACATCGAAATGCCCGGCCGACCCGGAGGAAAATCCGAACGAAGCGAGCCGCTCTACCGCTCCCTCTTCGCTGCCGATCGCCTTGTAGATATTGTCCAGCGGGTGAACGACGCCGCCTTGCTCGAGACTGCGGGTAGGTGCGCCGTTCATGTAGAACATCCGGATATTGCGGTCCTTCGCCGCCAGCAGGAAACGATCGGCGATCGCATCCGGCGACATCGCGGCCGCGTCTCCGTCGGAGAGCGAATACAGTCTGACGATATTGTAATCGGTCAGAAGCGCCAGGCGCGACAGACCCGCTTGCGGCACCCTCATATTTTCGATAGACACGACCCCGATGCCGTACCGGTTGAGCAGCTTTCCAAAATGCTCCAGGCTTTTCAACTCGGCATTGTCGTTGTAGCCTTTCACCGAATTGCCGTCAAACAGAATGCGTTTGACGCCAAGCTCCGCGAACCCGGCCAGCATCCGCTCCGTCGCGTCCGGATCGTACGGCCGCACCCGGTCGGACAGCCTCGGCAAGATTTGGAACCCGGCATCCTTCAACTGCTTCAGCGCCATCGGATCGGGCGGCATCGTTTTCAGGATGGCGTCTTCCACCGGCGTTTGGATCACCATGCCGTTGCGTCCGCCAAACGACCAGGAACCGAACGGGATGTCCAGCCTGGCGAACGTTTCCTCGATCATCGGACGAATCGCCGCTTCTTCCTCCGGACCGGTGAACAGCAGGTACGTATAGTTCTCGCCGACCGTCGGCAGCTTTCCCTGCAGCGTGGCGGCCTGCGTACCGTTGTACAGCGTCAGGCGGCCGGCGGTCGACAATTCGGCCAGCGTCGACTCGAACACGGCCATTGTCGTAATGCCGGCGTTCTTCATTTGCTTCAAATGTTCGTTCAGGAATGCCCGGGGATGTGCATGATACGATGCGATCTGCACCAGATTGCGATAATTGAATACGAATTCCACTTCCTTGGAAGTCTGCTCCATCTGCACTCGCACAACGCCGAGCGGCACGGCGGCGATCATGCCGATCAGCGTCAACGCCAGGAGCCATTTCTGGGCCTTACGGTTCCATTGCTGCCATCGAAGCACGAAGTCCACTCCTTAACCTACTTGATCGACCCGACCCATTACCGCTTTGGTCAGGCGGGCCACTTTGGCGGAAGCGTCTTCCCGAGAGCTTCCCTTGACCGCAAAATATACTTTGATTTTCGGTTCCGTGCCCGAAGGACGCAAGCAAAACCACGAACCGTCAGCCAACAAAAATTTCAGCACATTTTCAGGGGGCAACCCGTCCAATCCGCCTTGATAGTCCAGCACCCGGTTCACCGTCACGCCTGCGACTTCGGCAGGAGCGTTCGTCCGCCAGTCTTCCATGATCGCCTGAATTTTCTGAACGCCGTCGATCCCTTTCAGGGTGCGGGACTCCAGATGCTCCTGGTAGTAGCCGAATTGTTCGTACAGTTCAAGCAGCACATCGTACAGCGACTTGCCCTGACGGCTATAGTATGCCGCAGCCTCGCAAATCAATAACGACGCGACGACCGCGTCCTTGTCGCGGGCATACGTGCCGGTCAAATAGCCGTAGCTCTCTTCGTAGCCGAACAGAAACGTTTTTTCGCCCGACTTCTCGTACTGCGTCATTTTTTCCCCGATATATTTGAAACCGGTCAGCGTATTGACCACTTCCGCCCCGAAATGCCGGGCGATATCGGCGCCCATCTCGCTCGTTACGATCGTCTTGACAACGACTCCGTTCTCCGGCAGCCGTCCCTGTTCTTTAAGCTGGCTCAAAACGTAATAAATCATCAGCGCGCCGGACTGATTGCCGGTGAGCGCGACATATTCTCCCTCATGGTTGCGGACGACAGCGCCCATCCGGTCGCAATCGGGGTCGGTGCCGATAATAATGTCGGCGTCCACCTTCCGCGCCAGCTCGATGGCCAGCTCGAACGCTTCGCGTTCTTCCGGGTTGGGCGATTTGACCGTGCTGAAATAACCGTCCGGCTGTTCCTGCTCCGGAACGACCGATACCCTTCTGAAGCCCGCTTCCCGCAGCACCTCGCGAACGGGAATATTGCCGGCCCCGTGAAGCGGCGTGTAGACGACGGCGAACCGCTCGCCCAGCTCGCCCTGCAGCAGCTCCCGGTTCAGACTTTGCGCCGTGACGGCCTTCACGTAATCCTGGTCTTCCCGCTCGCCGAGCCACTGCAGCAGCCCTTTCTGTTCCGCTTCTTCCCGGGAAAGCCGCTTCACTTGATCGAAGCTTTGCACTTGCCGGATCGCCGCAATGACCTGCTCCGCAGCGGCCGGAACGAGCTGGCAGCCGTCCGCCCCGTACACTTTGTAGCCGTTGTATTCGGGCGGATTGTGGCTCGCCGTCACGACGATGCCGCCGGAAGCTTTCAATGACCGGACCGTATACGACAATTGGGGAGTCGGACGAAGCGACGGGAACAGATACGCCTTGATGCCGTTCGCAGCCAGCACAAGGGCGGCATGAAGCGCAAACTCCGGCGACCGGTTTCGCGAATCGTGGGCGATGACGACCGACGGGGCGCTTTCCCGCTGCAGCAGCCATTCGGCCAATCCCTGGGTCGCTTTGCCGACGGTGTAGACGTTCATCCGGTTCGTCCCTGCTCCCATGACGCCGCGCAATCCTCCGGTTCCGAACTCCAGATCCCGGTAAAACCGGTCCTCGATTTCCTTCTTTTGCCCGGAAATTCCGCGCAGCTCTTCCTTCGTCGCCTCATCGATGTAGGGGTCGTTCAACCAGGCTTCATATCGCTCATGCGCCGCTTGAAGTGACATGGCACCCATCCTTTCGTTTCCATTTGATCATCGATTAAAAATATCTAATAGCGTCAATTATTAACAGCGTCAATTCGGATCGGACAGCGCGAACATCAGCTCGCCCTCCGCCACCTTGCGGCCGTCCACCGTCGCCACGGCTTGTCCTTTGCCTATCGTACCTTTCAGGCGTGTAATTTCAACTTCGAGCCGCAGCGTATCGCCGGGTTTGACCTGGTCGCGGAAGCGAAATCCGTCTATTCCGGCAAAAAAGCCCAGTTTCCCGCGATTTTCCTCCTTCATCAGCATGGCGACCGAACCGACCTGAGCCAGCGCTTCTACGATCAGAACGCCGGGCATGACAGGATAACCCGGAAAATGTCCGGTAAAAACGGTTCGTTCATCGTTACATTTTTGATACCCACCGCCCTTACCCCGGCTTCCACTTCCAAAATGCGGTCAATCAGCAGAAACGGCGGACGATGAGGGATAATCTCCTGAATTTGCGTAATGTCAAGCATGGCAGCGTCTCCTTTCGCGGCATGGCGCATAATTAAGCGCCGCTTTGAAAAAATAGAGGCATCCTTCGTGAAACTGCAGTTCATGAAGGTTGAGATAAGGGGGTCTGGCTTTCGGATCGAAGCATCCGCCGGCCGGGCCTCTTTTCACGACGCGTCGGCGCCGTCGGCGCCGGGCTTCGCGGGCGTCTCTTGCGCAGAGGATGGCACGGACCGGTTCATGGACAGAAACAGCGCGATATACATCCCCGACGTTATAAACGAAAACGCGATGACCCCCCACAGACATTGCTGTGCATACGGCACATCGAAAAAATGAGCATGATGGCTATGTAATATAGCACGGTCGTCAGCTTGCCCATCCAGTTGGCCGGCACTGTCTTTTTCCCGCGAAAATGAAAAAAGGCCGAACCGACAATCATCCCGAGATCGCGCACGAACATCAAAACCGCCGCCGCCCACGGAATGCGTCCGGTCAGAACAAGAGACAGAATGACCGTAATGAGCATCAGCTTGTCCGCGAGCGGATCGAGCATCATGCCTGCCGCCGTCACCTGGCCGCTCTTGCGGGCAATATAACCGTCCAGAATATCGGTCAATCCCGCCGCGGCGACAATGAGAAAAGCCGATATCAAGCGACCGTCGGCAAACACGGCGACGTAAACGGGAATGAGCAGAAACCGCAGAAGTGTCAACATATTCGGCAAATTCACGCTTACGCCCCCTTCTTCCATTCTCGCTCCATTCCCGCCGAACTTGCTGATTTTTCGGGCTGCGAGGTCCCCACTCATTATAACTCTATGCCGGCAAAAAAAAACACCTCCCAAGTCCGGCTCTTGAGCGGTGATACGGCCGTCCGACCGTTCGGAATCGAACAATCAGGAATCGGCAAAAATAAGATCGTACATATGCTGCCACGTAGTCCAATCAAACACGTCGTCGGCAGATCCGTTGCCCAGCACGACATACCCGATGTACAATCCGCCGCACAGCGCGATTAGAAAAAGAACGGGTACGACGCATATTCGAAGAATGATACGTAAGGCACGCAGCCATCTGGAACGGCTCCTGCCCGAAGCGCCCGCCTTGTTGGCGGAAGGCGTTTCCCCTTCGGTCCGGGAAGCCGCGTCATTCCCGCGTTCCCGGCCGCCTTCGTCATGGGAGAGACGATCGGCGGTTTCCCGGTCCGTCTTTCGGGAAACGCCAAGTTTCGTCTTTTCCACGCTCATGTCCATCATCCTATCTATCCGCGCAGCGAATTGGCCATGCCCATCATCATGTCACTGGACGACAATGCCCTTGCGCTCAGCTGGTAAGCGCGCTGCACGTTAATCAATTCCGTCAATTCGTCGACCAGACTGACGTTCGACTGCTCCAGATACCCCTGATGCAGCGAAATCCGGTTCCCCTCGCCGGGCACGATATCGGTCAGCACGTCGTCCCGATTCACCCCGTTCGGAACCGCAAACAAATTGTCCTGAACCGCCGCCAGCAGCGCCGGCTTCGTCGGTTCCACTACCTTCAGCCGACCGAGTCCGACCGCAGTCCCTTCGGCGTTCACGGCTTCCAGCCGGCCGTCCGGATAAATCCGAAGATCGTAGTTCGGAGGCAGTACGACATTGCCTTCGACCGTCTGTCCGTCCGCGCCGGTCATCACCGCTACGACCGGATATCCGTCGCCTGTTGCCAAAATGGTATCACCGTTTCCGTTCAACGTCAACTGGAACGCGCCGTTGCGCGTAAACGCGCGCGTCCCTTCCGCATCGGTCACCACCTCGAACAGCGCATTGCCTTCGATCGCGACATCGGTCGAAAGTCCCGTTTCTTTAAGCGCACCCTGACTGAGGTCCGGCTGAAGCATATGCATTCGCGCTCCCCAGCCCTGGGAAAATCCGCCCGGCGTAAGACGCCCCGGCCGCTCGAATGCCTCCGGCTGCTGCTGCACGGTGCGAAGCAGATCGCTGAACGTCGCTTGCTTCCGTTTGTAGCCGGCGGTATTGACATTGGCGACGTTTTCGGCGAGCAGATCGAGACGCTGCTGCAGTCCGTTCATCGACGACATGGCGGTGATCATGGAATTGTTCACGTATTATCCCCCTCCGGTTACACCCGTCCGACTTCGTTGGCGGCCTTTTCCAGACTCCGGTCATAAAACTGGACGACTTTCTGATTCGCTTCGTATGCCCGAACAGCCGCCATCATGTCGACCATCGATTGGGCGGAATCGACATTGGACCGTTCGATATAGCCTTGATGAACGACAACTGCGTCATCCGCCTCAAGCTCGCGGGCAAGCGCGGCATCTTCTTCGTTCAGCCGGAATTTGCCGTCTCCTTCGCGAACGAGGCGGTTCGGATCGTCGATCCGGGTGAGCAGCAGACGCTGGCCGGTCGGCTCGCCCGTCTCGGCATCCACGAATTGTCTGTCCGCCGTCAAGGACAATCCCTCCAGGCTTGTCCCCGGCTCGAAACGGATCGGTTGGCCGCCCTCGCCGAGCACCGCCGCCCCGTCAGGCGTGATCAGATCGCCGGTCTCGGTCAGGACGAATTGCCCGCCTCTTGTGTAGCGGATTTCACCGTCCCTGTTCTGCACGGTAAAGAACGCTTGCGGCTGAAAAATCGTTTCGCCTTCCGGCGTCACGTATTTGCCCGATTCGTCGAATACGGCTCCCGGTACGGCAATTTCGGAGACGATCGCGAAGTCGGACATCCGGTTCGTCTTCAGCAGATCGCCCTGCAAATGCAGCAGCAAACTCTCTTCGGCCAGCACGCCCGTATGGATCGGACCGATAGCCGCATTAGGCTGATCGCTGGCGCCGACGATCGACAGAAGCATCTCCGGAAAGGAGCGGGACACGGCGACCGACTGCTTGTAGCCGGGCGTGTTCAAGTTGGCTATATTGTTCGTCACCGTATCGTGGCGGCGCTGCTGGGTGAGCATTCCCGACGCGGCCGTGTACAGACCTCTCAGCAAGATTATGACCTCCTCAAGACTTTGCGAAGCAAAGTCAGCTTCGTAAGCATAGGCTTGGACACTCCATAATAATATTATCGGCCGGCGAAGCCCGAAACGTGAATCGTTCGCGCTGGCCGGCCTTTTGTCGCAGTCCCGTCCTATACTACGCTCTGATCTTGCGACGCGTCACCTTGTCGAGGTTGTCCAGCATAATGCCGGTTCCCTTTACCACGCAATGCATCGGATCGTCGGCAACGAGTACGGGAACTTTCAGCTCCTCCGCCAGCAAGGCGTCAAATCCGTCAAGCAGCGCTCCCCCGCCTGTAAGAATGACCCCCCGGTCAATAATATCCGCCGACAGCTCCGGCGGCGTCTGCTCCAATACCGACTTCGCCGAAGCTACGATGGTGTAGACGGAGTCCCACAGCGCCTCCTGCACTTCTTCCGAACGAATCGTAATCGTAAGCGGCAGGCCCGTCACCATGTCGCGTCCGCGAATGTCCATTTCTTCCCGTTTGCCGTCGGCATACACCGTGCCGATTTTGATCTTAATATCTTCGCTCGTCCGTTCTCCGATCAGCAGCTTGTACTTGTTTTTAATATATTTCATAATCGCGGCGTCAAATTTGTCCCCCGCGACTTTAATCGAAGCGGCGGTCACAACGTCTCCCATCGACAGGACGGCTACGTCCGTCGTGCCCCCTCCGATATCGACCACCATATTGCCGCTCGGCTGGTAGATATCCATACCTGCGCCGATCGCCGCCGCTTTCGGCTCCTCTTCCAAATAAACCTCCCGCGCCCCGCTGCGTTCAGCCGCCTCGCGTATCGCTTTTTGCTCGACCGACGTAATGTTCGTTGGCGCGCAGATCAGTATGCGCGGGCGGCTGTACCAGTTGCGTCCGCCGACACGGTCGATGAACGCTTTCAACATAATTTCCGTAATTTCAAAATCCGCAATAACACCGTCTTTGAGAGGACGAATGGCAACAATATTGCCGGGAGTCCGCCCGACCATCCGATGCGCTTCTTCTCCGACAGCCAGCACGCGCTTCGTGTCGCTTTCGATCGCGACGACGGAAGGCTCGTCAAGCACGACGCCTCTGCCCTTCACGTGAATCGACACATTGGCCGTTCCGAGATCAATTCCGATATCCTTGCTCAGCATAAGGGTTACGTCCTCCAACGAAATAATGTTCGGCATATCTAAACACCATCATAAAATGATGCCAAAAGCATGGCAATACCCAACATTATTAATTCGCCAGAAAACGGAAAACTCCTTTTTTCAAAGCGCCGATAATCAATCAATTTTGCCGCAGCGATCACCTCCCGCTTCTTGCTGTTCGATTTCTTGTATTTAATCTTGGTCGCTTCTCCTCCCCTCAAGTGGCGGATCGACTTATGGTACTCGAGAATGTGCTTGACCTGATCCGCCAAGTCGGGATTGATTTCCGGCAACCGTTCGGTTAAATCTTTATGCACCGTGCTTTTGGAAACGCCGAATTCTTTGGCGATCGTCCGTACCGTATGCTTCGTTTCCACGATACAACGGCCGATTTTTATCGTCCGTTCTTTGATGTAATCGTGCACGTTCCCGCCTCCCTACTCGAGATAGTTTGGTACATTATATGAGGGGTACGGGTAGATATTCTTTATAGCCAAGCGTGACAAGCCTCAATCCTGCAATAATTTTCAAATTCGCATCCGAAACGGCGGCCGGGAATGACTCCCGGCCGCCTCATTTTTATAGCTCGTATGCCGCCGCAGCGCGTTTTTCCCGGTTCCAAAATGAAACAGGCAAAGGACGATGCCCTTGCCTGTCTCATTCAAGTTCCGTTATTGCTGATCGAACAGAATGTTCGGGTCGATCGGCTTGCCGTCCTTCAGCACTTCGAAGTGAAGATGTACGCCTTGGTCTTTTTCCAGCTCGTTGCGGCCCGCTTTGGCAATAACCGTGCCCTGCTTCACATCCTCGCCATTCTCGACCTGAATGTCCGCTAGGCTCTGGTATACGGTCGTCAGGCCGTCGCCATGGGTAATTTCCACGATGCCGCCGTTCGTCGGATGTTTTTCCACCCGGCTGATTTTGCCGCTGAGCGCAGCCAGCACGTCGAACGTTTCATTGTTCGGACTTGCCCAGTCGATGCCCGTATGCGGCGTGAACGTATTGCCGGTCTGCAGCATCGCTGCCGCGCGCTCCTCGCCGGAAGCTTCGGCATTGTAGTAAGGAATCGTTTCTTCCAGCTCGTCCCGGTTGGCGACCGGATACTGCATCAGCTCGCCGCCGGTCGTCACCTCCAGCGTATCTTTCTGTACAGCCTGTTCACCGTTTGCCCCTTCGGTCTCCGTCAGTTCGGAAGTCTCGGATGCCGGCTCGGGTTGTTCCGCTCCCTGATAGATCCACATTAAGGTTACGATGATAGCTGCCGCGGCCACGAACACTGCCGGAGAAACCCATCTTTTCGACAGCGCCTTTTTCCAGCCCGAAGACTTGGCAGCAGACGATTCTCCCATTGCGGTTTTGGGAGCTTCTTGCTCTTGTTTCGGTTTGTTCTGCTCATTCATCTTCTATCACCTCACTAGCCATTGTTGCCAGAACGATTCTGTTTATACGTGAGATGATCGCTATTTTTGAAGATTGCAAGCGAATGGCCGCGACGAGATTGCCGGAACGGCTATCGTTCCACAAGCTTCGAAGCTTGTTCGATTTTCGTTCCCGAATAATAGTGGCGCAATATTTGCCCGGCTGTCGAGCCTTCCATGGCCATACCATTGGCTCCCCACTGGCTCATGCCGACACCGTGTCCGTAGCCGTAGGTGGTCACTTCCACCTTATCGCCTTCAATCTTCCATTCGAATTGCGTGGATGGAAGACCTAGCTTCTCTCTCACTTCGCGCCCGCTCCACGTTCGGTCTCCGGCTGCGACCGATTGGATCCGGTGCCCGTCGGTCCACTCCAGCACCCGAAGCGAAGCCGCCTCCCGCTTGCGGATTCCGAGCAACCGGCAAAATTCGCTGAGCTCGAACGTTACCGTTTCTTTATATTTCGGGGAAATATGGATGTCCCACGGGCTTGCGACACTGCGCAAATAAGGCAGTTCCTCCTGCCAGTAGTCTTCCGAATTTTCCGTATACCCGTTGCTGGTCGAGAAAAAAGCCGCCTCTATCGGCTCGCCGTCATACGTGATGACGAGTCCCTTCGTCTCCTCGACGACACGATTCAATTTGTCCAGATTCTTTTTCCTCTCTTCTTTCGGCCATTGCTTAGCGAGCTGTTTCAAAGAGATATATACTTGATGATCGATCGTATCGGTAACATCGGCCCCGTCGACCGTTATGCCGCTGCGATCCCCGAGCGTCAACCGTCTGACGATATAGGTACGCGCAGCGATCGCCTGCGCCTTGAGCGCTTCCTCTTCGAATTCGATCGGCATTTCGCCGGCCACGACGCCTCGAATATACAATTCGAGCGGAACTTTCTCAATCCGCTTCTCCTTCGTCAAATAGACGCGAACGATCATCCGGTCGAGCGGCCCCGGAGCCGGCTGCGCGTCGTCCTGCCGATCCGAAGGCGCAACCTCCCGGGACGGACCCGTGCCGGCCATGTCCCTATTCAATGTCTCTTGCGCCGAAGCCGAATCGGCGCCTTCACGGCTCTCGATCGCGGAAGCGCGATCTGCGGGGACGGATGGCTTGTCCGCCCGTACGCCCGCATGAAGACCGGCCAGCGCCCCTCCTAGCAGCGCGCCAAGCCCGAACAGTATCCACCAGCGCGCCGCCCTTTTCCCGGCCCAACGCCGCAGCCAGCTTCGCCGCCCGCCGATAATCCGCCATCTTATCGCTCTCATTTTCCGCTCCTTCCTGTCCCGGCAAGCTGTGATTGATCCCATTCTATGAGCGGATCTAATAGAATAGAACCGGCTTTCTAGCAGTGCCCCGGCATCCAAAAAAAAAAGAAGCTGCGATATTCGCAGCTTCCGATAATGTTATAAAATTCGACGCCCGATCGAACAGGCGGTCAGCCCTCCGGGCTCAAGCCCAGGTCGGCTGCACTTTGATAACTGTGACATCCTTCTCGCGCTTGCTGTCCTTGTTGTCCTTGCTATCCGCGCCGGAAGCGGCCGATGCCGGGATTGGCGGTACAGGTGCGGTATGGACCACTTCGCTCAAAGAAATGCGGGGAGCGGCTTCGGCCGGTTCCGCTTCCTCCAGACGCTCGATAGAAGCGCCAAGCGCGGCCAGCTTGCCGGTAATATCGACGTAGCCGCGGTCGATATGATGCACGCCTGTAATTTCCGTCTCGCCATCCGCGCACAGCGCGGCGCAGATCAGGGCGGCGCCGGCGCGCAAATCCGTCGCGCAGACTTTCGCCCCGCACAACGCCGAACCGCCGCTTACGATAGCCGATCGGCCTTCCACTCGAATTTGTCCGTTCATCTTCAGGAACTCTTCGACATGCATGAACCGGTTCTCGAAGACGGTCTCCGTCACGACGCTCGTTCCTTCGGTCACCATCAGCAGCGCCATCATTTGCGCTTGCATATCGGTAGGAAATCCCGGATAAGGAAGTGTTTTGACGTCGACCGATTTGAGCGGTCCGTTCGCCTGTACGCGAATACCGTTCTCTTCCTCCTCGACTTTCACGCCGATCTCTTGCAGCTTGGAAATAACCGGACCAAGATGATCGCTGATGGCCCCTTCGATAAAGACGTCGCCGCCGGTAATCGCCGCGGCGATCATGAACGTGCCGGCTTCCACGCGGTCGGGAATGACCGTATGCGTTACACCGCGCAGCCGTTCCACACCTTCAATCCGGATTACACCGGTACCGGCTCCCCGGACTTTGGCCCCCATCTTGTTCAAATAATTCGCCAGATCAACAATTTCCGGTTCCTTGGCGGCATTGTCGATGATCGTCGTTCCTTCGGCCAGGACGGCGGCCATCATAATATTTTCGGTCGCGCCGACGCTGGCGACGTCCAAATAAATTTTCGCGCCTTTCAACCGTCCTGCCGTTTTCGCCTCGATGAATCCTTGACCGATCATAATTTCCGCGCCCAGCGCCTCAAAGCCTTTCAGATGCTGGTCGATCGGCCTTGTGCCGATCGCGCATCCTCCCGGCAGCGATATCCGCACCTGCCCCACCCGGGCAAGCAGCGGACCCATGACGAGGAACGAAGCACGCATTTTACGTACAAGCTCATATGGGGCCTCAAACGAGGTTATGTTCGTTGCGGTAACCCGCATCGTTTCATTTGCGTATGTCAGTTGCGCTCCAAGCGATGCAAGCACGTGTTGAATCGTTATTACATCGTCGAGGAGGGGAACGTCGCAGATGACGCTTTCTCCTTCTGTTGCTAACAATGAGGCTGCCAGTATGGGGAGGACGGCATTCTTCGCGCCATGCACCCGAACCGTTCCCTCCAGCCTACGGCCCCCGCGGACGACTATTTTGCTCATCTTATGGTTTCCCTCCGCGCTTCCTAATTCCGAAAATATGGTACTCTTGCTCGATGCCAAACTTCATCATAACATTCCTCTACATGAATCGACAAGCGTTTATTTCCCGCACCTTACGTCGTACTGCATAAATGCGTATATGCCGGCCGGTATCGCTTGAGCAAAGTGATCTGCGGCGCATCGTCAGCCGGCCCCAATGCTGACAAATAGCGCGTTTTCATAAGATTCGTAAGGAAGTGCCGATTTCGTACCGTTACGTATTACCCATTGTTGACATATTTCGCCGTTGTTATTCGACAAAACCTCTCAGCATGTTCGACCAATGCCAATAATCCAGAATAAACGAAGCGAAGGCATGGCCGAGCACGATCGCCAGCATAACCTGGAGAATGCGCGCCTTGGGTCCTTTCGGCCTGCGCATGAAAACATCCAGTTTCAGCTCCTGAAGAACGGTCCAGGCGAGCACAATGCTGAACAATACGACGACAATCGAGAGCAGACCGGTCATTCCGGTCAGCGTGTGGATCCGATCGATATCCATAAGTTAACCACATTCTCCCTTGCTCGAACCTTTAATCCTCGAAACTTTATTATAACGTATATCCCCGGCCATACAGAAGCCGCGCGGACCTGAGTACTGCGCGGCATGGAAAACAGCTTTGGATTGGGACGGGCGATTAGGCCGTCAACGGATGATCAAATCGCCCGGCAAGGAGAATATCCGATCGATCCACTGCATAACCGGATTCGGGAACAGGCCGAGCAGCACCGTCGCAACCGCGCATATCCACAGCGTCAACGACACGGTTGCCGGCATCCTGAGCGGTTCGTCCGAAGCGGTACGCATGAACATTTGACGAATGATGCCGAAGTAAAAATAGTAGGTCACAATGCTGGTTACGGCCATAATCGCCGCCAGCCAATACTGCCGTTCGGCGGCCGCGCCCATCAGAATGAACAGCTTGCCGAAGAAGCCTCCGGTCACCGGCAATCCGGCCAAAGACAGCAGAAGGACGACCGATGCCGCCGCCGTCCAGGGAGCCCGGTGATACAGGCCTGCAAAGCGGCTGATCTCCGTGTTGCCGGTCGAATCCGACACGGCCGACAGCACGGCGAACATGCCGATGTTCATGAACAGATAAGCGGCAGCGTAGAAGAAAAATTCGCCGAAATTGTTGCTGTGCGCGCCGGACAGCGACAGGCCGATCGGCACGAGCAAATATCCGGCGTTGGCTACGCCGGACAGCGCCAGGAGCCGCTTGGCGTTCCGCTGCCGGAGCGCCGCCGTGGAGCCGACGATCATCGCCGTTGCCGCCACCGCCAGCAGCGCTGTAAACACGTCCTTGTTTACCGGCGCAGCGCCCGATTCCGCGAAATAGACGGTGTTGTAGAAGACCCGCATGACGATCGCAAGCGCCGCCGTTTTCGAGACGACTGCCAGGTAGGCGGTTACCGGAGTCGGAGCTCCTGATACACATCCGGAGCCCAGGCGTGGAACGGAGCGGTCGCAATTTTGATGCCGAAGCCGGCGATCATGAAGAAAAAGGCGGCGTACACAAGCGCTTGATAATCCGTCACCAGCTGCGGCAGCGCCATTCCGATCTCATTCAGTCCCGTCGATCCCGTCAAGCCATACAGATAGGACATGCCGAACAGAATAAATGCCGACGATATGCCTCCGGTTACGATGTACTTAAAGGCGGCCTCGAACGATTTCGAGCTTCGTTTCCGGAGTCCGACCAGGACATAGGTCGTAATGCTCAGCAGTTCCAGACCGATATACAGCGTAATCAGATCGCCAGCGGAGGCCATCGTCATCGCCCCGATCGTCGCCGGCAGCAGCAAGTAGTAAAACTCCCCGCGCGTCGGAACGTCCCGCTCTTTCACCGTCCCGACGCTCATCAGCAAAATGAGTCCGGTCGCGGCGAGAAACACCGTCTTCATCAAACTTGCGAAGTCGTCAATGCGGTAGCTGTCGCCGAGAAGGCTGACTGCGGCGCCTGCCCGGACCGCGTCTTCCGGAGCGCCCCAGACCGGATTCATCTCCAGCATTCTCCAGATGACAAGCCCCATCGATACCAGCACGCCGCCAAGCGCAATCCACCCGATTAGCGAGCGGTCATACTTCCTGGGCATGAGCAGATCCAGCAGCACCAGCGCCAGCATAAAGGCGGCAAGCGTAGCTTCCGGCGCGAGATAGCCCATGTCCGCCCACATGATCGGCGCACTCCATTGCCCTCCGGTCATGGTCTATCCCCCTTCCCTTACGATGAATGTGTCCAGGAGCGGTCCGAAGCTTTGCTGAAGCGTATCGGTTACGAGCGACGGATACACGCCGAGCAGCACGATCAAAGCCATCAGCGCGATCATCGGCACCGCTTCGATCAGCCGCGCATCCGGCAGCGCAGCATGCTGTTCATTCAGCGGCCCATACGTGATGCCGAGCACGCTGCGAAGCACATAGACCGCCGCCATAATAACGCCAAGCACCGCCAGCGCCGCCAGTGCCTTCTGCGTTTCGAACAGCCCGAGCAGCGCCAGAAACTCGCCGATGAAACCGGACAGTCCGGGCAGTCCGAGCGAGGCGAGGCCTGCCGCCAGCAGAAGGCCGCTCATGAACGGCAAGGGTCTCGCCAGCCCGCCCAGCTCCGGCAACCGCGTCGTGCCGGTCCGTTCGTACAGGCTGCCGACGATCAGAAACAGCAGCGCCGATATAAGACCGTGGGACACAAGCTGGAAGACGGCTCCTTGCAAACCGATTTCATTCAACGACGCGATGCCCAGGAGCACGATCCCCATATGGCTGACCGATGAGTAGGCGAGCACGAGCCTGAACTCCGTCTGAACGAAGGCCAGAACCGCCCCGTACAGCATATTGACAACGCCAAGCGCCGCCAGCGCAACCGCCCATTGCTGCGCCTGCTCGGGGAACAGGAATACGCCGAGCCGGATCAGACCGTAGGCCCCGATCTTGAGCAGCACGCCGGAGTGAATCATGACGATCGATGGCGGCGCCTCTGCATGCACCCTGAGCATCCAGGTATGAAACGGGAAAATCGGCAGCTTGATGCCGAAAGCGATCAGCAGCAGCACGAACAGCGCCGTTCGCATCCCGTCCGTCAGCCGGTACGGATTGTCCGCACCGCTCCCGCCGCCGGGCTGGTTCGCGTACGACTGCGGGTCGTTCAAATTATGATGGAGCGCCTCGTAGCTGCCGCTATAAACGACGTCAAACGTCCGGTTGTCCGCTTGCTGCTCGGCGGAAAAACCGGCCGTGGCAATCAGGATGACGAATGCGACAAGCATGATGGCCGAGCCTAGACCGTTGTACAGCAAAAACTTGTTCGCCGCCTTCTCCCGGTTGAACAGCCCCCAAATGCCGATCAGGAAAAACATCGGTATGAGCGTCAGCTCGAAGAAAACGAAAAACAGGATAATGTCCCGCGCCAGGAAGACGCCGAGCATGCCGGTTTCCAAAAGCAAAAACCACAGGTAGAACGCTTTCCACCGCTTCTTGATATGAACTGACGCGAGCGCGGCCATAACGGCGACCACAGCCGTCAGCAGCACCAGCGGCAGCGACAGGCCGTCGATCCCCAGATGATATTGAAATTCCATCCTGAAAGATGCGACAGAGCCGAATGCCTCTTTATTAAGCGGTACCGATATCCACGTCATCCGCTCCTCATACGCTGCCCCTCCGGCGGCCGGATCGTATTCGGCATAAAGCCAGAGGGCGAGCGCGAGCGGCACAAGCGAAGCCGCGACCGCCGTCGTACGGAGCCAATTGCTGCGGTGACCCGGCATACAGAGAAGAACGGCGATACCGATCAGCGGCGAGAACACAATAAGCGACAAGATCGGCCAGTCCGCCACCATTACCAGAACCTCCTTCCGACGAATAGAGCCGCAAGCACGAGGAGGCCGATAACGGCCGTCAGCCCATAGGTTTGCGCCTGCCCGTTCTGCAGCCGGATTCCGGCACGGCCGAATGCGATGGCCGACCATCCGGCAAACCGGACGATGCCTTCCACGACGTAATCGTCAACCGCCTGCAGACCGCGTCCGAGCGCCAGAAGCGGCCGAACCGCAACCCGCTGGTAGGCTTCGTCGATATAATACTTTCGCTCCAGCGCGCGCAGCAGCCATGGCATCCGGGAGGACACGGCGTCCCGGCGAATCGAGCCTTTGGCATAAACCGCCCATCCCAAGTAGATGCCGAGCAGTCCGACAGCCGTCGAGGCGACGAACGCCAAACTTCCGCCATGTGTCTCTTCCGCCGTGCCCGTCAGCCACTCGCCCAGCCAGCCGTTCCATGGCATCTCCACGAATCCCGCCGCAATCGCCGGCACGGCCAGCAGAACGAGCGGAACCGTCATGACGGCAGGCGACTCATGCGCCCGCGCACCCGTCTTCGGCTTGCCGGCGAACACGAGGAAGAACAGCCGCGCCATATAGAAAGCGGTAAAGAGCGCCGTCAGCAGCCCGACCGCGAACAGCGCCGGATGACCGGCAAGCGCCGCCGTCAGAATCGCGTCCTTGGACCAGAAGCCGGAAAGCGGCGGAATGCCGGCAAGCGCCAGCGCCCCGATGGCGAACGTCCAGGCGGTCAGCTTCATCCGGGCGCCAAGACCGCCCATCTCCCGAATATCCTGCGTATGTACCGCGTGAATGACGCTGCCCGCTCCGAGAAACAATAGCGCCTTGAAGAACGCGTGCGTGAACAGGTGAAAGATGCCGCCGGCGAGCGAGCCGAGACCGAGCGCTATCATCATATAGCCGAGCTGGCTGACCGTGGAATAGGCGAGTATCCGTTTGATATCGTTCTGGGCAACGGCGATCGTCGCCGCGAACAGCGCGGTGAACGCCCCGATAAACGCTACCGTATCCATGGCGGCCGGGGACGCAAGGAAGATATCGTACGTACGTGCCACCAGGAACACCCCTGCCGCCACCATCGTAGCGGCGTGAATCAGCGCGCTGATCGGCGTCGGACCTTCCATCGCATCCGGCAGCCAGACGTGAAGCGGGAACTGGCCGGACTTGCCGACCGCCCCGAGAAACAAAAGCAGCGCGATCAGTGTCGTCATACCGGAGTCCGCCATCCCCGGTTGTCCGAACAGATTCGAAATGTCGGTAAAGGCGAGCGAACGATTCGGCATATGCCAGAACAACAGCAGAATGCCGATCAGCAGGCCGGCATCGCCGATCCGGGTTACGACGAACGCCTTCTTCGCCGCCTTTTTCGCCTCCGGCTTGGCGTACCAGAAGCCGATCAGCAGGAAGGAACAGACGCCCACCAGCTCCCAGAAGAAATAGAAGGTCAGCAGGTTGTCGGCCAGGACGAGAGCGAGCATGGCAGAAACGAACAGCGCGACATAGGCGTAAAAGACGGTGATCCGCTCGTCGTCCCGCATATAGCCGGCCGAGAAGATGTTGACCAGAAAGCTTACCAGCGAAACGACGACCAGCATCAATGTCGTCAGGTTTGTCACTTCAAAGCCCATCCGGAGCGTGAACTCCCCGATCGCGATCCACTCGAATCCTGCGTTGTAATCATCCGCGTTCGTTCCGAGCCGTTCTGCCAGTACAAGCAGCGACATGATAAGCGAAGCGGCGCTGCCGGCGCTGCCGACGACGATGCCGGACGTCCGAAAGCCGCGGCCGAACGCCAACAACACAGCGAACGCGACAAACGGGAACAGCGGGACGAGCCAGGCGTATGAGGCAATCGACTGCATCCGGCTACCTCCTCATTTCATCGAATTCGTCTATGTTGACCGTTCCGCGCGACCGGAACAAGGCGATGAGCACCGCGACCCCGACGGCCGCTTCGGCAGCGGCGACGGAAATCGTGAAGAGGGTAAAAATATGCCCGGTCAGCGAAGGCGCGGCGCCATACTTGGCAAAGGCGATCAAATTGAGATTGACCGCGTTAAGCATCAACTCGATCGAAAACAGCACGACGACGGCATTTCGTTTGACTAACGCTCCGTAAAGCCCGATGCAGAACAGAATGGCCGCCAATGTCAAATAAGATGACAGCATATCAGCCGGCCTCCTTTCGCGCCAATGCGATTGCCCCGATAAATGCGACCGTCAGCAGCACGGACAACAGCTCGAACGGGATCAGATAACCGGTATACAGCAGCTTGCCGATCTCGAGCGTCTGATCTTCGCCGAACGGAAACGGCGCGGGTTCGGGAAAGTCGCTGGCGCGGATGGCAAAGAACAGGAGTCCGAACAGGCTGAGCGCGGCGACCGCCGCAAGCGTCTCGTGCAGCGGCTTCACCGGGTCCGTACCCTCGGCCCGATGCTCCGTCATCATGATGCCGAAGATCATCAGAATCGATATGGCGCCGGTATAGATCAGCACCTGCACGAAAGCGACGAATTCGGCCTGCAGCAAGACGAACATGCCGGCGAGCCCGAGAAAAACGGCGGCCAGCGACACGACCATATGCACCACTTTGGTCAGGCTGATCGTCAAGACCGCGCCCGTAATCATGACGACGGACAAGAGAAAGAAGGCGACGAATTCGCCCGTAATGTCCAAATGGAGCATTATCTGGCTCCCCCCTTTCCCGGCGCCCCGATATTGTTGTTGTCCTGCCGTATATTGGTGTTGTTGGCGCTCAGCCACTCCTTGTCCTTGAACAGCTCGTCGCGGCTGTATGCGGAAAGCTCGAAGTTGTTCGTCATGACGATCGCTTCGGTCGGACATACTTCGGTGCACAGGTCGCACAAAATGCAAATTTCGAAATTGATGTCGAACGTATCGATCACTTTGACCTTCTTTTCCGGGTCCGGGTTCGGTTTGCCTGTCAGCGTGATGCAATCCGTCGGGCAGATGCGGGCGCATTGATTGCATACAATGCATTTGTCGGGTTCGAAGTATTGTATGCCGCGGAACCGGTCGGGCATGACGAACGGCTCGTCGGGATAGGAAGTGGTGACCTTCTTCGACGTCAACGATTTGAGCGTAACGCCAAGCCCCTTGATCAGACCTTTCATCTCTTCATCCCTTTCTTACCCCTTGGTGAACAGCTCCATATAGACGGCCGTCAAAAACACGTTGAGCAGCGCTAGCGGCAGCAGCACCTTCCAGCCGAGCCCCATCAGTTGGTCGATTCTCACCCGCGGAAAAGTCGCGCGCAGCCAGAACAGGAAGAAAACGATAAACGCGAACTTGAGCATAAACCAGACGATGCCCGGCACGAAATCGAGAAACGGCGCGGGCGCATGCCATCCGCCGAGAAAAAGCACGGTCGTCAGCGCCGCGATCGCGTACACGTATACGTACTCGGCCAGCATGAAGAACGCGAAGCGGAAGCCGCTGTACTCAACATGGTAGCCGGCCACCAGTTCGGACTCCGCCTCCGGCAGGTCGAACGGCGTCCGGTTCAGTTCCGAAACGGCGGCGACGACGAAAACGCCGAAGCCGAGAAGCTGAGGCAGGAAGTTCCAGTTCCAGAACCAGCCGCCGTCCTGCGCCGCGACGATGTCGCGCAAATTGAGGCTGCCGCTGAGCATGATAACGCCGGTGACGGAAATGACGAGGGGCACTTCGTAGCTGATCATTTGCGCCGCGGAGCGCATGCCGCCGAGCAGCGCGTATTTGTTGTTGGACGCCCACCCGCCGATGACGATCGCAAGTGTCGAAATGCCCGACAAGGCAACGAAATAGAGCAAGCCGACATTCAGATCGGCGAAATACAGGTTTGCGTATACGGAATGACCGCCAGCACGGTAAAGGCCGGGATATAGGCAAGCGCCGGCGCAAGGATGAACAGCGTCCTGTCCGCCTTCCGCGGAATGGTGTCCTCCTTCATGAGCAGCTTGGAAATATCGGCGACCGTCTGCAGCAGGCCGAGCGGACCGACGCGGTTCGGACCGATCCGCAGCTGCATCCAGCCGATCACCTTCCGTTCGAAGTAGATGGCGTACGTGACGAATCCGAGCACGATGATCAGCAGGACGGCGCTCCACAGCAAAAAGACGGCGGCATTGCCCAGCGTAAGCGGCTGCTCCAACAACGAGCCCATTAACAGTCCACCTCCCCGACGACAATGTCGATGCCGCCCAGTATCGTAATGAGGTTGGTCATCGTTTCTCCGACGAGCAGCTTCGGCAAGATTTGCAAATTGACGAACGACGGCCGCCGGAATTTGAGCCTGTGCGGCTCCGACTTGCCTTTGGAGACGATATGGCAGCCGATCTCGCCGCGGGGAGACTCGATTCGCACGTAAACCTCCCCGGCCGGAGGCCGGATGACACGCGGCACCTTGCCCATCGTCGGCCCTTCCGGCGGAAATTGCTCGACCGCCTGTTTCAATATACGCAAGCTCTGGCGTATTTCTTCCAGCCGGATCAGATAGCGGTCGTAGCAGTCGCCGTTCGTGCCGACCGGAATATCGAATTCGAACCGGTCATAGATACTGTACGGCTCCGACCGGCGAAGATCCCACTTGACGCCGGTACAGCGCAAGTTCGCTCCGGACAATCCGTAATCGATCGCCGTCTTCGCGTCGTATTTGCCGATTCCTTTAATTCGGGCCAGGAAGATTTCGTTGCCGCTGACCAGCTTGTCGTACTCCTGCAGCTTCTTTTCCATGTACGGAATAAAATCCCGCACCTTGTCGATCCACCCTGGCGGCGCATCCCATTTCACCCCGCCAACGCGCATATAGTTGTAGGTCAGCCTGGCGCCGCACAGCTCATTGAACAGATTGACGATGGTCTCGCGGTCGCGGAAAGCGTATAGAAACGGGCTCATCGCGCCGATGTCGAGCAAATAGGTTCCCCACCATACGAGATGGCTCGCCACGCGTTGCAGCTCCATGACGATCAGCCGCAAAAATTCCGCCCGCTCCGGCACCTCCAGCCCCATCATCGTCTCGACGGCATGGACAAGCACGTAATTATTCGTCATCGCCGAAACGTAGTCCATACGGTCGGTATAGGGAATGATTTGCGTGTAGTTCAGCCCTTCCGCCAGCTTCTCGGTTCCCCGGTGCAAATAGCCCATGACGGGAATCGCTTCCCGGATTACCTCGCCGTCCAGCTTGACGATCACCCGGAATACGCCGTGCGTGCTGGGGTGCTGGGGGCCGACGTTCAGCAGCAGCTCTTCGGTACGGATCACGCTTTCGTCACACCTCCGGATCGAACGGTTCGTAATCTTTGCGCAGCGGATGCCCCACCCAATCGTCCGGCATCATGATGCGTACCAAATTCGGGTGGCCCGGAAAATCGATGCCCAGCAGATCGTAGATTTCGCGCTCGTTCCAATTTGCCGTCTGCCAGACGGGCGTGACCGACGGCACGGAGGGCGCTTCCCGGTCCGTGCGCACCTTGAACGCCAATTCCTTGCGGCTGTCGAGGGAGACGAGATGGTATACGACCTCCATATGCGTCTCGTAATCGACCCCGGAGACGTTGCGCAAGTAGTCGCAGCGCAGCGACGGATGATGCTTGACCAGTTCGGCTGTCTTCCGCCAATGCTCCGCCTTGACGACCAGCGTCGGCATATCGCCGTTCAATTCGTTCAAATACGCTTCCTCCACCGCGTCTGGCGCCACGAGAGCGCGAATGAGCGCGGCCGCCTCGTCAAGCTGCGGCTGCTTGGGAGACGGCTTCCGCGGCTCCTCCGGTTCCGTCCGAGACGACGCTCCGGCCTCGGAACCGGGCTTCGCCGCGGCCTCGCGGGCTTCCGCCGCCTCACGCTTCCTCGCCTCCCGGTCTGTGTCGGCCGCCGAGCCCGGAGCTTCGCTCCGTTCACCGCCGTCCGCTCCCTTCGGCGAAAGCGCTTCCTCTTTCGTCTGGTGCTCGTCGCTCATCGGCTCGTCACCCGCTTTCCGGTTTTGGCTTCGTAGCGGATTTTTTCCTGCAGCTTGTTAATCCCGTAGATCAGTGCGGCGGGATTGGGCGGGCAGCCCGGAATATATACATCTACGGGAACGATCTGATCGACGCCCTTCATGACCGAGTAGGAATGGACATACGGGCCTCCCGCCGTCGCACAGGAGCCCATGGCGATCACCCATTTCGGTTCCGGCATTTGATCGTAAAGCCGGCGCAGCAGCGGTCCCATCTTTTCGTTACCGTCCCGGCCACGATCATGACATCCGATTGGCGCGGCGAAGTACGGAACATGACGCCGAAACGGTCAAGATCGTAATGGGACGCCCCCGTCCCCATCATCTCGATCGCGCAGCAGGCAAGACCGAACGTCAGCGGCCACAGCGAATTGCTGCGCGCCCACGCCTTCAACTGTTCCAGCGTACCCATAAAGACGTTCCGCTCCAGCTCCTGCCGCTCCTCCGGAGTAATGGATTCTAGTCGGAATTCCATTGCAGCACCTTCTTTTTCCAGGCATAGAACAGCGCGATCGACAGCATGCCGACGAAAATGAGCATCTCCACCAATACGAAGAGGCCGAGCTGGTTGTAAGCGACGGCCCAGGGGTATAGAAATACGGTTTCCACATCGAAGATGACAAACATAAGAGCGAAAAGGTAATAACGGATGTTGAAGCGGACCTGACCTTCGCCGACCGGCTCATTCCCGCTTTCGTAAGTCGTCTGCTTCGTATCGTTCGGCTTGTGCGGCCGAAGAACCCGTCCGACGGCAAGCGCCGCTACGGGCAGCAGAATGCCGAGCAGCAGGAAAATCGTTACAATGACATAGTTGTTGACATACTTCTCCACACAATCGCCTCCATGACCAGATGATGTGAAGAACGGCGGAACGCACCGCTTGTCAAATTTTCTTCACAATTATAACAAATGCTGCCACAAACGTCTATGATAGGGTTTTCCCGCCTGCCGGTTTCCGGCTCTTACTCTATGGATATGCCCGGCGTACGCAAGAAAAACCGGCGTCTGCCGTTTTCGACAGATGGGCCGGTTTCCGTTGGTCTATATATAATTCATCCGCATCAGGAAGCGAGGAACGCTTCCAGCATCCAGACATGCTTCTCCAATTGCTCCTGCTTGCCGACGAGCATGTCGTGCGTCGGAAGATCGCCGGCTTCGTCCGCAATCTCGGCCGTTTCCTTCAGCTCGGCCGCGACCTGGGACAGATCCTGGATCAGGCTCCGAACCATCGCTTCGGCATCCTCATCGCCTTTGGCTTCGGAGAGCGTCGTCTCGGCCAAATACGAGATCATCGTGGAAAGCGGCTTGCCGCCGAGCGCGAGCACACGCTCCGCAACCTCATCCATAAACAGCGTCACTTCATCGTACAATTCCTCGAACTTGGCATGAAGCGTATAGAAGTTTGGTCCTTTGACATTCCAATGGTAATCGTGAAGCTTGACGTATAAAACGTTGCAGTTCGCCACCTGCCGGTTAAGCAGGTCAATCACCCTGCGGCTTGCCTGCGACGTATCGCTGCCGGCTTTGCTTCCGGCCGTTTGTTGTCCCATCGATGCCACTCCTTCCGATTCAATCTGGCGTTGCGAGCGTCCCTACATCATGCTTGTCCATATGGTTAATATTAACCGGACGGTATTGGGGTGAAACATTCACCGATAGTGTGAGAAGAATGGCGTCCATTTATGCCGGGTTCGCAATAAATTCCGTCAATGGCGATGTCCGAACCATCTCCGTATTCGCTGCCAGCCGGAGGCCGCGGTGCCGGCAACCGGCAGCTCGCCGCTTTGCACCTCCTCATCATGAAGCAGCATACGGGCGTTCCGCTTGTACATGGAAGCCCATTCCTCGCCGAAAGTTGCGCCGATCTGCTTGTATGCTTCGTTAAGGCGGAAGCCCCGCTGTACAGGGTGATGCGCATCGTTCGCGACGAAATGGATCAAGCCCTGACGGCATAGCGACCAGGCCGCCTTTTCGATGCCGCGCCCGAACGCGCCGAGCAGCGAATGGGACGTCACCTGGGCGTAAGCGCCGGCTTCAACCAATTCGCGCAGCTGGCGGGGAACGCGCACGATGCCGGCATTGCGCTCCGGATGGGCGATAATCGGCCGCATGCCGAGCAGCCTCAGCTCATAGACCAGCTCGTACATGTCTTTCGGCACCTCGGAGGCCGGCATTTCGATCAGGATGTAACGCGTGTCGGCAACAGTGAGCAGCCGCCCGCTTTCTAAGCTGGAAAGAAAATCTCGATGGACGCGAATTTCCTGCCCGCTATATACCGTTACCGGAATGCCTTCTTCTCGCAGCCGTTCATTCAGCTCTGCCGTCAGCGCCCGCACGGACGCCGCTTCGTTGTCGTAGCGTCCGTTGGCATGGTGGGGCGTAGCTACAATGCCGGTTATCCCGTCGTCCGCAGCCGCCCGCGCCATTTTCAAAGACGTTTCCCAATCCGCCGCCCCATCGTCAATGCCGGGCAGTATATGACAGTGAAGATCCAGCATTGCAACTCTCCCTTCCGCGGAAAGCCTCGTCTATTTGGTTCTATTTTACAAAAGAAACGGCCTCGGCGTAAACGGCATAGCCATCTTGAGAGTGCCAAAAAATAAAAACACCGCCGGGCAATTGCCCGACGGCGTTCATCCGATGACATCATATGCCGTTTTCACATTCAGCCGGTTCATCGCGCGCTGCAGCGACAATTCGGCCCGGCGGAAATCGATCTCGTCCTTTTTCGCGGCTTTCAGCCGCGCCTCCGCCCGCTCTTTGGCCGCTCGCGCCCGTTCGACATCGATATCTTCCGGAAACTCCGCGCTCTCCGCGAGAATGACGACTTTATCCTTGCGCACTTCAATAAAGCCGCCGTTCACGGCGACAACGGTCTGCTTGCCGTCTTTCTTGATGACGACAGGCGCGATGCGCAGCGGCGTGACGAGCGGAATGTGATGCGGCAAAATGCCAAGCTCGCCTTCCGCTCCCTTCACGCTGACCATATTGACTTCCTGCTCGTAAAGCTTACGCTCAGGCGTAACGATTTCTAGCATAAAGGTGCTCATGTGGATACCTCCCGCCGCACGCTATACAAGCGATTTGGCTTTCTCCACGGCATCTTCGATCGTACCGACATAACGGAACGCTTCTTCCGGCAGGTCGTCGTGTTTGCCGTCGAGAATTTCCCGGAAACTGCGCACCGTATCGGCAACCGGTACGTAAATGCCTTTGTTGCCCGTAAACGGTTCTGCAACGTGGAACGGCTGCGACAGGAACAATTCGATTTTACGGGCGCGGGCGACCGTCAGCTTGTCTTCCTCGGACAATTCGTCCATCCCGAGAATGGCGATAATATCTTGCAGCTCTTTGTAGCGCTGCAAAATCCGCTTGACGCCTTGCGCCACGTTATAGTGCTCTTCGCCGACGATTTCCGGCCGCAAAATCCGCGAGGTCGAAGCGAGCGGGTCGACGGCCGGGAAAATCCCTTTCTCGGAAATTTTCCGTTCCAGGTTCGTCGTTGCGTCCAGATGCGCGAACGTCGTGGCCGGAGCCGGGTCGGTGTAGTCGTCCGCAGGGACGTAGATCGCCTGGATGGAAGTGACCGAACCTTTCTTCGTCGAAGTAATCCGCTCCTGCAATTGGCCCATCTCCGTTGCCAGCGTCGGCTGGTAACCGACCGCGGACGGCATCCGGCCGAGCAACGCGGACACTTCGGAGCCCGCTTGCGTGAAGCGGAAAATGTTGTCGATAAACAGCAGCACGTCCCGGCCTTCCGCGTCGCGGAAATATTCGGCCATCGTCAGCCCGGTCAGCGCGACGCGCAGACGCGCGCCCGGCGGCTCGTTCATTTGGCCGAACACCATCGCCGTTTTCGGCAGAACGCCGGAATCCTTCATTTCATGATACAGGTCGTTCCCTTCGCGGGTACGCTCGCCGACGCCGGCGAATACGGAAATACCGCCGTGCTCCTGGGCGATGTTGTTGATCAGCTCTTGAATCGTAACGGTTTTGCCGACGCCTGCGCCGCCGAACAGACCGATCTTTCCGCCTTTCGTATACGGCGCGAGCAGGTCGATAACTTTAATGCCCGTCTCCAGCATCTCGGCTTGCGTCGACAGCTCTTCGAATTGCGGAGCCGGACGGTGGATCGACAGATTGACGTCCGATACGACGTCTCCTGCTTCGTCGATCGGTTGCCCGAGGACGTTGAATACGCGGCCGAGCGTAGGAGCGCCTACCGGCACCGTGATCGGCGCGCCCGTATCGACGGCTTCCATGCCGCGAACGAGACCGTCCGTCGAGCTCATCGCGATCGTACGAACCAAGTTGTCGCCCAGATGAACGGCCGCTTCGAGCGTCAGATCAATATCCACGCCGCCGGCCGTAGCTTTGTGCTGGATTTTGATCGCGTTCAGAATCTCCGGCAGTTGTCCGCGTTCGAACTCAATGTCGACAACCGGACCCATGACGGATACAACGCGTCCTTTATTCATAGTTTTCCCTCCTGCTTCCCTTAGCTTTACGATTGAGCGTTCGCGCCGGCCACGATCTCGGAAATTTCCTGCGTGATCGCCGCTTGACGCGCACGGTTGTATTGAAGCGTATAAGACGAAATCATCTTCGTCGCGTTCTTCGTTGCATTGCCCATTGCGGTCATCCGCGCGCCGAACTCGCTCGCTTTGCCATCCAGCAGAGCGCTAAAGATCAGCGTCTCGGCATATTTGGGCAAGAGCACTTCCAGCACGCCTTCCGGCGACGGTTCGTACTCATAGCTGGCGACAGGCCCCTGCTTTTCCTTCCCGCCGATACCGTCGAGCGGAAGCAGCCGCTTCTGCTCCGGAATTTGCGTCAGCGCGTTGACGAAACGATTATAGAACAGGTACAGCTCGTCGTACGTTCCGTTCTCGAAGTTCCGCACGGCAGCCGACGCGATCGATTTGATGTCGGCAAATTTGGGAGAGTCCGGCAAACCGGTTACTTCTTCCACAATTTTCATGCCGCGGCGGCGAAAGTAGTCCCGGCCTTTGCGGCCAATAACGAACAATGCGTATTCATCGGGCGATTGATGCTTCTCGCGAATCGTCTGCGTCACTTTGCGCAGCAGGTTGGCGTTGTAGCCGCCCGCCAAACCGCGGTCGGACGTGATGACGAGATAGCCGGTACGCTTGATCGGGCGGGATTCCAGCATCGGATGCTTGACGTCCTTCGTGCCGGCCGCGATGTTTTGCACCACTTCCAGCAGCTTATCCGCATACGGACGGGCTGCCTTGGCGGCCTCTTCGGCACGGCGCAGATTAGCCGCCGCGACCATCTCCATCGCTTTCGTGATCTGCTTGGTGTTCTGCGTGCTTTTGATTTTCGATTTGATTTCGCGCATGCCTTTAGCCAATTTGATTCACCCGCCTTTGCTGCTCCGCATATCAGGCGGACGCCGGGTCCGCGCTTAGGCGGCACCCGGCGCGCCGCGATCCGAAGCCTGGTGTTGGTCCGTGCAAGGCCGATCCGCGCACGGGGACGGACGGCCGTTATAACGATATTTAAGCCGTGACGGCAAAGCTTTTCTTGAATTTGTTGATCGCTTCGACAAGCGCCTTCTCGTTTTCGGGAGTCAGGTCCTTCGTATCGCGGATCGAAGCGCCGATTTCCGGATGGTTCGAATCCATGAACGACAGGAACTCCTTCTCGAAACGGCCGACATCCGCAAGCGGGATATCGTCGAGGAAGCCTTTGACCGCCGTATAAATCGACATGACCTGCTTCTCGACCGGCATCGGCTGGTTGACGCCCTGCTTCAAAATTTCCATCGTGCGCGCGCCGCGGTTCAGGCGGGCTTGCGTCGATTTGTCGAGATCGGAGCCGAACTGCGCGAACGCCTGCAGCTCGCGGTAGGAAGCAAGGTCCAGACGGAGCGTACCGGCAACCTTCTTCATCGCCTTGATCTGGGCGTTGCCGCCGACCCGGGATACGGAGATACCGACGTTGATAGCCGGACGCTGGCCGGCATAGAACAGATCGGCCTCGAGGAAGATCTGTCCGTCCGTAATCGAGATGACGTTCGTCGGAATATAGGCCGACACGTCGGACGCCTGCGTCTCGATGAACGGCAGCGCCGTCAGCGAACCGCCGCCGCGCGCGTCGCTAAGCTTCGCCGCACGCTCCAGCAAGCGGGAGTGCAGGTAGAAGACGTCGCCCGGATAGGCCTCCCGGCCCGGAGGACGGCGGAGCAGCAGGGACAGCTCGCGGTAAGCGGCAGCCTGCTTCGACAGGTCGTCGTAAATGACAAGCACGTGCTCGCCTTTATACATGAAATATTCGCCCATTGCACAGCCCGCATAAGGCGCGAGATAGAGCAGCGGCGAAGGCTCGGAAGCGGAAGCCGTCACGACGATCGTGTAATCGAGCGCGCCATGTTTGCGGAGCGTCTCCACGACGTTCGCAACCGTCGACTGCTTCTGACCGATCGCGACGTAAATGCACTTCACGCCGTTGCCTTTCTGGTTGATGATGGCGTCGATCGCGATCGCCGTTTACCGGTTTGGCGGTCGCCGATAATCAGCTCGCGCTGGCCGCGGCCGATCGGCACCATCGAGTCGATCGCCTTGATGCCGGTCTGCATCGGCTCATGTACCGATTTCCGGTCGATAACACCCGGAGCCGGCGATTCCACAGGGCGGAACTCCGTCGTTTCGATCGGACCCTTGCCGTCCAGCGGCTGGCCGAGCGTATTGACGACACGGCCGAGAAGCGCCTCGCCGACCGGAACTTCCATGATGCGTCCGGTGCGCTTCACTTGATCGCCTTCGCGGATTTCCGTGTAAGGTCCGAGGATAACGACACCGACGTTGCTTTCTTCGAGGTTAAGCGCCATCCCGACGACACCGTTGGCGAATTCGAGCAGCTCGCCCTGCATCGCGTTCTCCAGGCCGTGCACGCGGGCGATACCGTCGCTAACTTGAATGACCGTGCCGACTTCAACCACTTCGATTTCCGACTTGTATTTTTCGATCTGCTGTTTCAGCAGCGTACTGATTTCATCAGGTCTGATAGCCAATCCGCTCACCCCTATCTACAGTGCTTGTATTCCCATCGATTTAGCCAAACGGTCCAGCTTGCCGGACAGGCTGCCGTCGTACAGCGTGTCGCCAATGCGGACTTTCACGCCGCCGATCAGCGCAGGCTCTACGACTTGCTCGGCCGTAATGCTCTTTCCCGTAACCTGAGCAAAATGCGCCGTCAGCGCATTCAGCTCATCATTCGACAGTTGCCGCGCCGTATAAACGATCGCTTGCGCCTTGTTCAGCTTCTCGCCCGCAATGCGCACGAACGACTCGTACACTTCCGGAATCAGATGCTGGCGTCCGCGCGCAATGAGCAGCTCCAGCGTATTCATGACGATAGCCGACACGCTGTCCGCGAACGCGCCGCGCAGCAGCTCGACTTTGTTTGCCGACGCAATGCCGGGAGACGCCAGAACTTTCTGCACGTCGGCGTTTTCTCTCAGCGTCTCTGCGATCAGCTTCAACTGTTCTTCCACTTCGGAAACGATGCCTTGCTGCTGCGCGACATCGAACAGCGCCTTGGCGTACCGCTTCGCTGTGACGAGATCCCGGCTCATTTGCTACCAACCTCTTTCAGGTACTGATTAACCAGCTGCTCCTGGGATTTCTCGTCGATCTGCTTTTCGATAATTTTCGATGCGATTTTCACCGACATGCCGCCGACTTCGTTCCGCAACGCCGCAATCGCCTTGTTCTTCTCGCTCTCGATATCCTTGAGCGCTTCTTCCTTGAGGCGCGCCGCCTCCGCTTTCGCGCTCTGTACAATCTCTTCGGCCTGCTTCGAACTCGTCAAGCGGGACTGCTCGATAATCTCGTATGCTTCCTTCCGCGCCTGCTCAAGCGCTGCTTTCTGTTCCGCCATTTGCGATTCCGCCTGCTTGCGGCTCGCTTCGGCCGCATTCATTTGTTCCAGTACCAGCTGGCGGCGCTTCTCCATAATGCCGAACAACGGGCCGAACGCATACTTATTCAACAGCCAGTAAAGAATGCCGAATGCAACGATTGCGAAAACGAACGTTTCCCAATGCCATGACATCGTTGCCACTCCCTTCTTCTCGCAATTTCCTCAGCAATCAAAACGAAGGCGTGGAGGGCTAAGGCCTTCCCCGCCATGTAATGGGTGACGCTCGTATTAGCTAAAGAACGCCAGGAAGCCGATAACGACGCCGATGATCGGCACGACTTCGACGATACCTACACCGATGAACATCGTCGTTTGGAGCTTGCCTTGCAGTTCCGGTTGACGGGAGATGCCCTCAACCGTCTTGCTGACGATCAGACCGTTACCGATACCGGCGCCGAGAGCGCCCAGACCTACTGCCAATGCTGCTGCCAATTCTGTCATTGTAATAAATCCTCCTCAAAATGAGTTGTTTAGATTTGGGATATTGCTTATATGGAACCCCGAACAACGCAACCCCCGCAATTCAAGGGCAGGCCGCACGGAATTTAGCCCTGAGAGGAAACAACGATCAATGCTCGGCTCCCTCGTCGTGAATCGTCGCCTGCGAAATATACACCATCGTCAGAATCGTAAAGAGGAACGCCTGGATCGCGCCGACAAAAATACTGAAGCCCTGCCAGACGATCAGGAACGGAATCCCCCAGACGCTGAGCATCAGAATGGTCGCGATCAGAACCTCGCCCGCAAAGATGTTGGCGAAAAGACGAAGCGCGAGCGTAACAGGCTTTGCCAGCTCTTTAATAATGTTGAGCGGCAGGAAATACCAGTACGGTTCGAAGTAGTGTTTCAGATAGTGCTTCGTGTTCTGCTTCAGGCCCAGGTAGTGAACGAGAATGAACACAACCAGCGCCAGGCCGGACGTAACCGACAAATCAGCGGTCGGCGACTTCCACCAAGCCAGCGCATAGTGCTCCTCTTCCTGGATGTCTTCGGACGTGATGCCGAGCCACCCGATCGGATCGTGAACCTCTGTTACAATACCGAACGGAAGACCGAGCAGATTGGAGATGAAGATAAACATGATCAGAGTCATGCCAAGTGCCAGATAAGGCCTTACTTTATTTAGCGGCATCGTGCTGGCGATGACCGAATGGACGAATTCAACGGTCCACTCCAAGAAGTTTTGCAGTTTGCCCGGATTGGTAAGTGACAGGTTGCGCACCGCCAGCCGCGCCAGCACGAACGTAATGACGCAGGAAATGATGATGGCCAAAAACGCCGAAATATCGATGTTCAGGCCTTGCCAGTGAACGATAGGAAAATGATGCATGCGGTTAATTTCACCCCTTTCCGCTGTTGTCTCGTTTATGCTGGAAATACGCTGTTACCAAAATGACAAAGGGCATGATAAAGCAAGCGGACAAAGTCGATACCAGATCAAACTTTTCCGGATAGCGGTAGGCGATCATCACCGCAAGCAGCACCGTCGCAAGACGGCTTGCCAGTCCCACGCCTCTGCGTACGGGTCCTTGTCCCGCCGCGGCGTATCCAATATATTCGGTTCGCCTTCGCAGCAAAAGCGCATTCACGACACTCGCCCCGAGCCCCAGCATACATCCGGCGAATACGGGCTTCCATGCTGGAAGTATTCCCCACAGGAGCAAAAATAAAGCCATGAAGAAGTATGAAACGCGCAGCGAGGCGTTCCACAGTCTATCCATCGGAGTCCTCCAATATGCGCTTGAGCAGGAAGATGCAAGAGAGGATGCCGACAGCAAGTCCCATGACGATGCCGAAGGCGCCCCACCCTCGCGAACCGCCAAGCCAGTCGCCCAGGTAGTAACCCAAAACGGTGCAAATCGCGATATCCAATCCCATGACGCCGACCAGAGCGGCCGCGCGCCACGGATTATCCCCATTGCCTTTCTGTTTCATGATCGGTTACCCCTGTCAATCCTCATATATTTTATCGAAGCGCCGCAAGGTTTGTCAATTGAAATCACTGCAAATTTTTAGCAGTAAAAACGCCCCGAACCCTTGATTCTACAAGCGTTTTTTCTTACGGAACCGTACAGTACCACTGTATGCTGTAGTCTTTGGGAAGCGCTGCCCGGCGATGGCGAAACGATGGCGAATCTATGAACGTTCTGTGAACGGCTCCGGCCTTTGCTCCCGGCGTCCGAAAAGTGCAAAATCGCATCGACAATTCGCACGGAGGCTTGTCCGTCGCCGTACGGATTGGCCGCCTGGCTCATCCGGCTGTAAAGCGCGTCGTCCGACAGCAGCGCCCGCGCTCGGTCGTAAACGCGCTCCTCGGAGGTGCCGACCAGCTCGAGAGTGCCTGCTTCGATGCCTTCCGGCCGTTCGGTCGTATCGCGCAGCACGAGCGTCGGGACGCCGAACGAAGGAGCTTCCTCCTGCAGACCGCCGGAGTCGGTCATAATCATATAGGCATGCGGGTAGAAATTGTGAAATTCGAACACATCGAGCGGTTCGATCAGCTTGACGCGCGGATGCCCGCCGAGAATTTCCTGGGCCGGCTCGCGCACAGCCGGGTTCGGGTGTACGGCATAGACGAAAGCGACGTCGTCGAACTCGTCGGCAATCCGTCTGACCGCCCGGAAAATGTTGCGATGCGGCTCGCCGAGCGCTTCGCGCCGATGAGCGGTCATCAGCACCAGCCGTTTCCCTTTCGCCCAATCGAGCACCGGATGGGAGAACGCCGGATCTACGGTATATTGAAACACGTCCGTTGCCGTGTTGCCGGTGACATAGATCGACGATTCCGGCTTGTTCTCCCGGCGAAGATTGCTTGCGGACCATTCGGTCGGTGCAAAGTGAATGTCGGACAGCACGCCGGTCAGCTGCCGGTTCATCTCTTCCGGATAAGGCGACAGCTTGTTCCATGTGCGCAGGCCCGCTTCCACATGCCCGACCGGAATTTGCTGCAGAAACGCGGCATAGCTGGCCAAAAAGGTCGTCTGCGTATCGCCGTGTACGAGCACGATATCGGGCTTCGCCTCGCGGAGCACCGGCTCCAGCCCTTCCAGTACGCGGACGGTCGTTCCGGTCAGCGTCTGGCGCTCCTTCATGACATTCAAATCGTAATCCGGCCGGATGCGGAAAAACGCAAGCACCTGGTCGAGAATTTGACGATGCTGCGCGGTAACGCACACGATCGATTCGATCTCGTCCTTCCGTTTTTGCAGTTCGAGCACGAGAGGCGCCATCTTGACCGCTTCCGGACGGGTGCCGAACACGGTCATCACTTTCAATTTCGCCACTTCAATTCCGCTCCTTTACGTTATTTCGTTCCGAACATCCGGTCTCCGGCATCGCCGAGACCCGGCACGATATAACCGTGTTCGTTCAGACGCTCGTCTACTGCGGCGGTATAAATATCGACGTCGGGATGAGCCGTCTGTACCGCCTTCACGCCTTCCGGCGCGGCGATGAGACACATCAGCTTGATATTGTGGCAGTCGCGTTTTTTCAGCGCCGCGATCGCGGCGTTGGCCGAACCGCCGGTAGCCAGCATCGGATCGATGACGATCAGCAGCCGATCCTGGGCATCGGACGGCAAATTGATGTAGTACTCCACCGGCTTCAGCGTCTCCGGATCGCGAAACAGGCCGATATGTCCGACCTTCGCGGCCGGAATCAGCTTCAGCATGCCGTCGACCATACCGAGCCCCGCCCGCAGAATCGGAACGAGCCCGAGCATCCGACCGGAAATGACATAGGATTCCGCGTCGCATACCGGCGTGGATACCGTAATTTTTCCAGCGGAATGCTGCGGGTGATTTCGTAGGCCATCAGCGTGGCTACTTCGTCGACGAGTTCACGGAAGTCTTTGGTATTCGTATTTTTGTCCCGGATATACGTCAATTTGTGCTGAATAAGCGGATGGTCGCAAATGACCAGTTGACTCATAGGGTGTTGTCCCTCCCTGGATGCGGTTGGTTTGGCGCTATGTCCGAACAATAATGAACGCAATCCTGTCTATTATACAACGGTTAAACGGCGATTGCACTTCTTTTGAACCGGTATGGGTCACGAGCTGCAGCCGGATCCGCACGACGAACCGCAGCTGCTGCCGCCGTCCCCGCCGCCGTGATCCCCATTGCCGCCGGCGCCCTTGTCCCCGCCGTGGGCTTTTCCGCCTTCGCCGACGACGGGACCGCTCCAGCTTCCGCAACCGCCCGTTCCGTCGTTGCGGCGGTCATGCAGCCGTTCGTTCATCCGCTCCTGAAACCCGTCGTAATCGACAAGCGAGGCATAGACAAGGAAGCCGGACATCGCACCGACCGTCCACGCGTCACCCGATGCCGGCTCGCTGCGCCTTTCGGCATTGCGCCTGGCTGCAGCGGCCTGCTCCTTGAACCGGCCGATCAAATAGTCGATCACGGCCGCGATATCTTCATGCCGCGCGGCCGTATCGCCGCGAAACCGTTCGGCAAGCCATTCGGTCCGATCCGCCGCCTCCAGCCGCCCGATCAATTCGGGACGCAACGCTGTCCGGAAGAAAGGCCCCCACAACCGGGCGCTGGCCGGAGACGGCGGAAACAGCTCGCCGTAGATCCAATCGAACCAGGCCCGTTCGCTGCGATCCGGCTCCGTCCCGGCGGTATGGGGTGCATGATGGATCATCGCGCCGCAGAAGTTTTGGCAGAACTGTTCGTATTCCCGGGTAAACATCAGCATTTCGTGCCACGCTTCGTCGATCCGTCCGCTATACATCGGCACGCTTCGCGCGATGCCGCTCATCAGAAAGAAACGCTTCAGCTCGAACCATATCCAGTCCCACTCGCCGTCCTTCAGCCCGGGACGGCTGCGGACGACGCGCTCTTTCACCCGGCTTTCGAAATCGCCGCCGAGAGACGCTTCCAGACGTTCCGCAACCGTCCGAGCGGGGTGGTCTGATGGCACTCCGAGCGCTTCCGGCGGCCGTCCCCGGAATGCGGATTTCCCGTCCGCCGCGTTGCGTCTTGCGGCTGCGACCGCTCCGCATACGCCCAACGCGGCGACAATGATACCTGCGATGATGGCTGAAGTCATTCTGGTCTCTCCTTTCCTTTCATCCGCCTGGCCGATCCCTGGCCCATCGATAAACGTCAATTTGCCGCCGGCCGTCTCACGATCTCTTCGACGCGGTACTGCGGCACCCATTCGGGCTCATGATAATCGCAGCCGATAATGGCGACGGGAGCGGTCTCCCGTACGATGCCTTCGTATGCCCCGGATACGGAGCCGTCCGCCGACCGGAATTCGACCGTGGCGCGCACGCCGCCGGACGGCAGAGGTTCGGACGAGCCGGTCTTCAAATAATCCGCCCAGCCGGCCCCTTCCCTCAGCCACGCTTCGCGCTCCAGCAGTTGTTCCGGCGGCCTGAGGCCGCCCCATCCGCGGTAATGCGCCGCCAGATCGGACAGATGGGCTTCCGGCTCCAGCACCGCCTCCAATCGTTCCGGACGGACATGCGCCCAAAAGCGGCCGGACGGGAAATCGATCAGCGTCGGCGCGAGCCGGTGTCCGCCGATATGGCTTACCCGCCATACCCGGATGCCGCTTTCCGACGGTTCGCCGCATCGGCGATCGAGCGCTTCGTACACGGCGTAACCGTGCAGTCCGCAGCAGCGGTCCCGTCTGCCGTGCGTGCAGACGAACACGTTTCGCCCGGCGCCGGCGACGCGGTATTCCGCAAATTCGGCCGGGCGCGGCTGCGCCAGCACGGCGGCCGCCAGCGCGGCCAGCCGATCATGCGGCACGACGTATTCTTCTTGCTCGAATCGGGCGAATGGCCCGTCAGGCCGCCGGTATACGATCATGCGCCGCATGCCTTGCGGCGAGGCGTGCCTGGCCGAAGCGATGCCGAGCACGCGGCAGCCGGCGCCCGCCGCAAGGACGGCCTCGCCGAGCGCCGGCGGAAAATGCGGCGACTTCACGATATCCCGCTCCCAGGGAAACGGCGTTTCCACCAGAAGATAAATGCCGTACGCTCCTGCGGTGCCGCCGGGATCTTCCCCTGCCGCTATCGACGCAAGCGAGCACATGCCGCGCCGCTCTGCCTGCTGTTCCATACGCAATTCGCTCCTATCCACTCTTTTTCTTTCTACTATACACGATACCGGAGCGAAATGCCTGTATTTCGCCGCGACAAACCGCATGATATTCCGTCTGGAAATGTTGTGCCGGATCAAACAGGATATACCGGATGAGGCGGCGAACTTTTCTATCTTATAAGGATGTCTCGTTTCAGATCGAACGATTACGCCGGCTCATGTCGCTGTACCGATGCTGCAACTCGAAGGAGGCTGCCAAATGAAGCTGTATTACAAGATGCCCGCGCGCGTATGGACCGAGGCGCTGCCTGTCGGCAACGGCCGGTTGGGCGCGATGGTTCACGGGGGCATTGAAGTCGAAAGGTTGGAACTGAACGAGGATACGCTATGGTCCGGCTGCCCGAAGGACGGCAGCAACCCGCAGGCGCTTTCCGTTCTCCCCGAAGTGCGCAGGCTGCTTGCCGCGAAGCGATACGCCGAAGCCGACAAGGCGGCTCGCGGAATGCTCGGCCCCTATACGCAATCCTATCTGCCGCTGGGCGAGCTGAAGCTGCGGTTCGGCCACGGCGGCGATACAAGCGATTACAGCCGGACGCTCGATTTGGCGACCGGCATTGCCCGCACAGTCTATACGGTCGGCGGCACGCGCTATATCCGCGAGACGTTCTGCTCTTACCCCGATCAGGTCATCGTCACGCATATTCAAGCCGAAGGACCCGGCACCGTCGAGCTGGAGGCTTCGTTCGGCTGCCAGCTGCGCCATGAGGTGAAAGCGGAAGACGGGCGTCTCGTCCTGAGAGGACGTTGCCCGGATCATGTCGACCCGAATTATTACAACACGGAACGGCCGGTCGTCTATCGCGAAGACGGAGAAGCGGACGGAATGCCGTTCGAAGGCAGGCTTGCCGCTTCCGTCGATGGCGGCAGCTGCCGCGTCGAAGGGGAACGGCTGCTGATCGAAGGCGCGAAGTCGGCGACGCTGATTTTCGGTGCGGCTACCGGTTTTGCCGGATTCGACCGTTCGCCCGGACGGGATGGACGCGATCCGGCGCCCACCGTCGAGCGAACCGTCGGCGCGGCTTTGACGAAAGCGTATGCCGAGCTTCTGGCCGCGCATACGGCCGATCACAAGGCCCTGTTCGACCGGGTGGAGCTGAGGCTCGGCAGCGACAAGGCTGAAGCCGGCATCCCGGACGGCTTGACGACCGATCGCCGGATCGCCGAGTTCGGCGACCGGGATACCGGACTCGTGGAGCTGCTGTTCCAGTACGGCCGCTATCTGATGATCGCCAGCTCCCGGCCAGGGACGCAGCCGGCCAATTTGCAGGGCATATGGAACCGGGACATGCGCCCGCCATGGAGCAGCAACTATACGCTCAACATCAATACCGAGATGAACTACTGGCCGGTCGAGACCTGCAATTTGGCGGAATGCCACGGCCCACTGCTCGACTATATCGGCGCCCTGGCCGTCACCGGCCGGCGGATCGCCCGCGTCAACTACGGATGCGGCGGGTGGGTTGCGCATCATAACGGCGACATTTGGGCGCATGCGGCGCCGGCCGGCGATTTCGGCCACGGCGATCCTGTCTGGGCGCTCTGGCCGATGGGCGGCATCTGGCTGTGCCAGCATTTGTGGGAGCATTACCAGTTTGGCCGCGACGAACAGTTTTTGCGGGACAAGGCGTTTCCGATCATGAAGGAAGCGGCGCGGTTCGCTCTCGACTTCCTGATCGAAGACGATCAGGGCCGGCTGATCACCTCGCCTTCAACTTCGCCCGAGCATAAATTCCGCACGCCGGACGGAGAGCTTGCGGCCGTCGGCACAGCCAGCACGATGGATATGCAGCTGCTGTGGGACTTGTTCAGCAATTGTCTGGAAGCGATTGAAGTGCTGGGCGGCGAGGAGCAACTGCGCAAGGAAATTGCGGATGCCCGCGAGCGGCTCCTGCCGATGCGCATCGGCAAATACGGGCAGTTGCAGGAATGGCCGGATGATTATGAAGACGAGGACGTCCACCACCGCCATGTCTCCCATCTGTTCGGCGTCTACCCGGGACGGCAGCTGACCCCGGAGGCGACCCCCGAGCTGTTCGCCGCGGCGAAGAAGTCGCTGGAACGGCGCGGCGACGACGGAACGGGCTGGAGCCTCGGCTGGAAAGTCGGCTTGTGGGCGCGCTTCCGCGACGGCAACCGGGCGCTGGCGCTGATCGGCAATTTGCTGCGCCTTGTGGATGAAGCAGCTGAAACCAATTACCATCACGGCGGCGTGTATCCGAATCTGTTCGACGCTCACCCGCCATTCCAGATTGACGGCAATTTCGGCGTGACGGCCGGCATTGCGGAGATGCTGCTGCAGTCGCATGACGGCATCCTGCGGCTGCTTCCGGCGCTGCCGGACGCCTGGCCGGAAGGACGCGTAAGCGGGCTGCGCGCCCGCGGCGGATACGAGGTGTCGATCCGCTGGAGCGGCGGCGCGCTGGCGGCGGCCTCGGTCTTGTCGGCGCATGGCGGACCATGCGTCGTGCACGCCGGTACGCCGGTTGCCGTCACATGCGGCGGCCGCGAGATCAGAACCGAGCGGCGCGAAGACGGCTCGATCGCGTTTGCGGCCGAGGCCGGCCGGCTATACGATATCTCGCCCGGCGCCGCGTTCTAACGGCGGCCGTGGGAGCTAGACTGCCGCGTATGACTCGGCAGCCCAGTTTTTCCGCGGCCGCGCAGCCCTCTCCGCCGCCCAGTAACGACAAATTAAAGGGGCTGTCCCAAAAGAGGTGAACTGCACCCTGTCA
>NZ_BOVJ01000015.1 GCF_018403665.1 Paenibacillus cisolokensis | reverse complement strand
GCTGCTCTTAGCATACAAGGAGGGGTAAGACGTGAAACGAAGATCGCGGCATCGAATGCCGCGCCGATTGAGCGCCAATTCGCCGTCCCGATGGCTGCTGCCCGCGCTGTCCCGCCTGCTCGTCACTGCGCTTTGCGGCATGCTGGCAATGCCGGGGCTGGCGGCCGCAACCGGGAATGCCGACGCCGCCGCGGCCGCCGGTCCGCAGTTGTCGGTCCAGGCGCCGTCCGGTCTGGTGGAGAAGACGTTCTATGCGGACGTATATGTCTATTCCGTTTCGCCGATCGCGGAAGTAACGGCGATCATCGGAGATCGTACGACCGCATTGCAGAAACTTCCCGGGTCATGCGGTTATTCCTGCCGTTACGGCGGATTTATCGATTCGGGATTGGATACGACTCCCGGCACGGTGAAAGTCACATACCGGGCCGTAGACGTGGACGGATTGGCGGCGACGGCTCAGCATACCTACGGCGTCGACATGAAGCCTGTCGTGATGCCGGTGTCGCCGCTGCCTTATGCGGTAGCGGACCCGGAGCTCGCGCTCGATCTGTCATGCGCTGACGATGACGAGCCGGGCTGTGTTCTTGTCACGGTGAAGGTAAATGCGAGCAAAGTCGCGGAAAGCGTGTACGGCATTCATGAAACCGTTAACATCGGCCAATGGGACAGGAGACAACTGCGGCTGAACATCGAGGCGAAAGATTCCGCGGGGCAGACGACCTATCATTCGTTCCCGTTTTATGTGGAATCCGGACCGGAATTGACCCGCAAGGCGCATGCCCGCGGACTCGTGCTCGATCATGACGATACCCGTCTCCTTTACTGGGACGCCTATTACCATCGCCTTATCGTGCGCGACCTGATAACAAGCGAGGAAGAAACGCTGCCGTTTCCCGTTGCGGAAAACCGGGACCTTCACGTCTTTTTGACCCCTGACGGCGTGATGGGCGGCGCGTTCGACGCCACGGGCTTTCCGCTTCCGGACGGTTATTACGAGAAAGGGCTCGATCCTATGGGACGCTATCTTGTTTTCGAATGGAAGCGGGGCAGCTTGACGGAGATGGCGGCCGCAAGCATTCTCGTGAACGGAGATTTTGCCGTCTTTCTGGCGGATGACGGCAGCTCGTCCGGCCCGAAACCGCTCGTGCTGCGCAACCTGAAGACAGGGGACGAGACGACGGTGGATGTCATAACAGGCGCGGATTACGAAATATCGGCGGACGGCACATTGGTATATGCCAAGGGCGGGCAAATTTATCTATATCGCGCAGGAGACGCCGAGCCGTCGGCGCTGACGTCGGACAAGCAGTACAGACATTCTTGGCCGCGCACGGACGGACGGTTGGTCGTCTATACGAAAAGGCTTGCGACGAGCGACGAATCGACGATCGTGCTGGTCGATACCGGCGGCGATCCGGCAGAGAGCGAGCTTGGCCGGACCGAAGGATATCCGAAAGATTACGCGGTCGCGTACGGATGGGTCGCATTCAATCGGATGGCCGAGAACGGGCAGCGTCAGCTGTGGGTGCGCTCCCCGGAAGGCGCGGAGGAGCGGTTGACCCCGACGAGTACGGCCCAAAGTCGCCTGGATTCGCTGGCCCCGAACGGCGACGTCACTTATATTTACAACGGAGAGTTGATAATCAGCCGGCTCGGTCCGGACGGCCGCGAGCCGTCGAAAAGTTTGACGCTTGACAAAGCCCGGTCGTTCTGGCGCAACGGCTGGCAAATCTACCTGGGAGCGGCCTGGTACGGACTGAACGATGACGGACAGCCGCCTGTCAAGCCCGTGCGCCTCGAAGCGTCGCCGGTTTCGGCCGAGCTTTTCCCCGGCGAAACGGTGTCCGTAACGGCTTCCGTCTATATGTCGGATGGGACGCGGACCGATGTGACGGCTCGGACGGCATTCCGTTCGTCCGACCCGGAAGTCGCCTCGGTCGGTGAGGACGGAATCGTCAGGGCGCTGTCGCCGGGCCATACCGAGATCGCCTTATTATACGAGGGTTTGACGGCTTCCGCCGTCGTTGAGGTGAAGGCGGACCTTCCGCCCGATACGCCGCCCGGCGATCCGGCCGATCTGAATGATGACGGCAACGTCGATGTCCGCGATCTGATCGCGTTTCTGAAAGCGATCGGCACTTCCGCGGGCGATCCGCACTTTATACCGAAAGCCGATTATGACCGTGACGGCCGCATCGGCTCGGACGACGGCATCACGTTCATCCTGCTGTACCGCAACGCGGTGCTGCGCCGCTAATAGACGGCTTTGCCGCACAGGCGGCGAAGCGCCGCTGAAAAATAAAGTCAGCCTTGCCCGGTGGGGAGGCTGACTTTATTTTCACGCATGCGTTTTCCGGTTAGAAGAAACAGGAACGCAGGATAATGACCAGCAGGATGAAGAGTACGAGAATGACACCTGCACTCGTCCAGATGCCGCCGACGCCATGTGGTGCGCATCCGTATCCGTACCCATCATGAGCTCCTGCTACATATCCGTCGTTTGGATAATTACTCACAGTACATACCTCCTGAAATTGGAATGTTGTGATGTAGGAACCACACTTTATAGTATGAAGGAGGGGAGGAGTCGCTATGGACGTTTGTACCGTGTCGAATGCATTTACGCCAATGCCTATTCTGCATTGCTTGCCGATCGGTCGGGCGGATCAAGAGGCGTCACATCCGTCCGGGAACCGTCCGGCTGGTACGGCGATTGCCAAAACTGGCGAATATGCTTGATGCGCGATTCGGCAACGGCATTCCCGGTATTGCCCGCCTGAAGGACGGAGGAAGTGCTGATCGCGATGACGCGTACGCACCCGACCTCGATAGTCGGCGCCATGTTGTTTCGCTCTACGATTACCCCATCGCCGTAACCGGGATACAAGGTCGGCAGCGGGCGGGCGAATATCGGATACGATTCGAAATAAGGTTCACCCGCCGCGTTATGGTCCGCCTCCCGTTGCACGGCCAAAGCGTTTGATGTCAAATATTCGCTGGCGACATCGCCAATCTGGATAACGGACGACAAGGCGGCGTCGATGACCCGGATGCTGCCGATGCCGGCGGTTCGGATGGGCAACCCGAACGCGTTCAAGGCGTTCCCGCCTGGTTCCCGGCGCGGCTGCCGCCGAAACGACCTGCGGCTTTGTGGCCGTCGCACTCCTCGGGAATCCGCGCTTCTTCTGCGGATTGCGGTCTGCTTTCTTCCGGCAGGCTAAGCGGGGCGAACGGGCCGACAAAAATCGATTCGGGCGGCGTGTCAAACATCGAGAAAAGGGTGTACGAATCGGTATCGCCGATCTGCAGCACCGAGGAAGCCGCGACGCCGAGCACCTCGATTTCGCCGACACATAGCGCGTGGTTCGTAATCGTAACGTTCATGAAGCATCTCCTTCATCCTGTTGTTCCGGCGGCTGCTTCAGCCGCAGCAAATATTGACGCATGGCCGTCTCGCAGTCGCGAATCGATTTGGCGGCGGCGTCGTGAATGATCGCATCAGGCACCGCCGTTCCACCGCCACTATGGCTTGCGTTCCGCAAGTAATATTGGATACGGGCAGGCATCTGCCGGCGTATATCTTCGATAATAATCCGCCGATGATGCGGATCGAGCGGTATGCCCAGCTCGTTCTCTATCGCGGCAATTCGCTGCGACGCTTCATCCTGCAAATAGCGTTCGACAATGTCGCGAACGTTGGTATAGTATGATGGCGTCGGCTGAACGGCGCCGGGACCGGCGGACGGGAACGAATAGGTCCCGGGCTTCGGCGCCGTTCCCGGGATCGAGAATTGATCGACGCCCGGCAGCGATTCCTCGCCCGGCGACTGCATGCCGATATTCAGTGTTCCTTCCAGTTTCTCGACCTTCAACTGGTCAAAATGGTATTCCAATCTTTCGATGCTGTAATGAGGCTTTTGATCCGCCGCGTCCATTCTTGCCGCAAGCTCTTTCAATTCGCGCTCGAGACAGGCGATCCGATCTTCCTGTTCCAGAATTCGCCGCTTGGTCTCTTGCGCCCATGCATACCAAGCGTCCCAATTAAACCCGTATGGCAGCTGCATCGAATGTCCTCCTCTCGATCCGTCGCGCCGGGATTGTACGCTGGCCAGGTTATGTCGGACTCGGAAGCGGCACGAACGAGATTGGCGACGGAGCGCCAAACTCCGGCGCAGGCGCCGTGAAGCCTCCCGTGTTGTACAGCTGGGAGAGCGATCGCAGGGATCCGGCGCTGCCGACTTGCAGCACGGACGAGTTCGAAACGCTTTCCACGCGCAGCTGCTGAATCGTAATATGTTGGTAAACGGTCAAATTCATACGATGTTCCCAGCCCCGGCAGCAACTTTATTGTTGGACGAATCTTGCACATCCGGGTCTATCGAGTTCGTCGCGCTGACCGCACTGTTCGAATTGGCCAGGCTGCCTGTCAGGAATGAACCGGCGCCGGCGAACGTCTTGGAGGTGCTGTTCGGCGAAATTTGCAGCGCGTCTCCGAAGTGCACGATAGAGCCGGAACCGACATTGACGATATTGACAAAGCCGACGACCGAAGGCATGACGTCACTCCTTTGCTTCCATTCCTGCAACTCGTTTCTATATCATATGCGGGCGTTCGCCCAGAGGTTCCCGGCGGCTCGGGGAGGTATGCTTCAGCGGCGGTTTTCTCCGTCGAAACGGGCACGGAGCCGGACTATGATCGGAGCGGCCGGGAAAGTAGCCCTTGTTTCCATGACCGCATATAGTAATGGGTAAACGTGAAGTCCGGAGGTGCAATCGAGGTGTCGTCCAAATGGGAGGATCTGGAGCGTTGGCTTGAGGGGCAGCGGCTGCCCAAAGGCTTCGAACGGCTGCGCGAACCGGATTGGGTCGAAAAATTCGTCCGCCATATGATGATCAAAGCGATGCCGGGCGTCGCAGCGTCGGCGGGCTTCGGACAATCTCCGGCCGAAGTGTTCGAAACGCATCACTTTGTCATCGTCAAATTTCCGCTGCCGGCCGATGCCGTGCCCGAACGGCTTCGTCTTCTCGTGCGCGAGGATCGGCTCCGGCTGGAAGGTTTGCCCGGCGACGAACGAAAGACGATCAAGCTGCCCCGCGCCGTACGTCCCCGGATGTCGCGCGCGCTGCTGCGGGAAGGCGTCCTGCAGGTGAAGCTGCGCAAAAAACCGGTCGACCCCGTCTATGAGGAAATACCGATCCGGTGGTAACCGTCACCGGACCGCCGCTGGCATATTGTCGGGTTTTCCCTTATAATTTCAGATAGGCTGCAATATTTTGGTTGCCGCACATGCGTGCGGCAAACTGGACAAGGGAGTGTATCGAGTGACGCTGGTTGACGTGAGCGACGTCTCCGCCGGGCTTTTTATTCTGGGGGCCGTGTTCATCCTGCTCATATTCGGGCTGCTGAGCCTTGGCATACTACGGATGTTCCAGCTGCGCTACCGCGCCGGCTGGCTTTGTTTTGCCGGGGCCGTTGTCAGTTCCGCCGTCTTTTATATTCTGCTGGATCAATGGTACATATAGACGGTTCGCCCGCGATCCCGCTTCGTCTTTTTTGGACGAGGCGGGATCTTTTTTTGTACAAGATTTTTGATTTTTTTGTTTATAACCGGTATTCAAAATGACAGCGTTATGATAAGATGTATTCAAGCGTAAAACCAAAATAACAAACATAAACAAAAACAGACAAAAGGTGAGGAGTAACCGAAATGGCACAATATCTTTGGGACCCGAAACGGGCGGCGGAGCTGACGGGAGGACTCGACGAGCTCGTCTACCGCTCCAATCTGCTCGGAACCGACCGCTCGGTCTGCAATTGGGGAGGCGGCAACACCTCCATGAAGACGGTGGTCAAAGATTTCCGCGGCCGCGACATCGAAGTGATGTGGGTAAAAGGCAGCGGGTCCGATCTGGGGACGATGAAGGCGCAGCATTTCACCGGATTGCGGATGGACGATATCCGTCCGCTGTTCGAGCGCGAGGATATGACCGACGAGGAGATGGTCGCGTACCTCGCGCACTGCATGATCGACAGCAAGCATCCGCGCGCCTCGATCGAGACGCTGCTGCACGCGTTTTTGCCGTTCAAGCATGTCGATCATACGCATCCGGACTCGATCATCAGCCTGTGCTGCACCGATAACGGCCGCGAGTTGGCGAAGGAGATATTCGGCAGCCGGTTCGTTTGGGTGCCCTACATCCGTCCCGGCTTCAAGCTGTCCAAGATGATCGCCGAAGGCGTGCTGGCGAATCCGGACGCCGAGCTCGTGCTGATGGAGAAGCACGGACTTGTCACCTGGGGGGAAACGTCGGAGGAAGCGTACCGCAAAACGATCGACATCATTAACGAAGCGGAGCGCTACATCGGCAAGCGTGTGAAGGAGGAAGCGCTGTTCGGAGGCGCGCGCTATTCTTCTCTCGCTCCCGAGCGGCGCCGCGAGCTGGCCGCCGCCGTCATGCCGGTCATTCGCGGCGCGGTCGACGACGGCCGGAAGATGCTCGTGTCGTTCGATGATGCGGACGACGTGCTGCAATTCGTCAATTCCCGCGACGCCGCGCAGCTGTCGCAGGTCGGCGCAGCATGCCCGGACCATCTGGTCCATACGAAGCGCGTCCCGCTGTTTGTCGACTGGGACCCGGCAACGGGCGACGGGGAATCGCTGCGCGCGGCGATCGTCGCAGGAATCGAACGGTTTAAAGACGAATACAGACAGTATTTCGAGCGCAACCGGAATGAAGGCGACGTCATGTCCGAAGCGGCTCCGCGCGTCATTCTCGTCCCGGGTGTCGGCATGTTCAACACAGGGAAAAGCCGGGCGACGGCGCAGATCAGCGGCGCGTTGTACCATCGCGCGATCGCGGTCATGCGCGGCGCAACGACGCTCGGCCGCTTCGTATCGCTGAACGAGAACGAATCCTTCAACGTCGAGTATTGGCCGCTTGAGCTGTATAAGCTGACGCTGGCTCCGCCGGAAGCCGAATTTTCGCGCCAGGTCGCGTTCATTACCGGCGGCGCGGGCGGCATCGGCAGCGCAACGGCCCGCCGTCTCGCGGCGGAAGGCGCCCATGTCGTACTGGCCGATCTCAATTTCGAAGGAGCGCAGCGCGTCGCCGACGAACTGAACGCCACATTCGGCGAAGGCCGCGCGCTGGCGGTCAAAATGGACGTCACGAGCGAGGAGCAGGTGACGGACGCATTGGCCGCAACGGCGCTCTATTACGGCGGGGTGGACATTCTCGTCAACAATGCGGGCCTTGCCACCTCGAGCCCGTTCGAGGAGACGTCGCTCAAGGAATGGAATCTGAACATGAACGTGCTCGGCACCGGGTATTTCCTTGTGGCGCGCGAAGCGTTCAAAATGATGAAGCAGCAGGGCACGGGCGGCAGCATGGTGTTCATCGCCTCCAAAAACGCCGTATACGCCGGCAAGAACGCGACGGCCTACAGCGCGGCGAAAGCGCTGGAGGCGCATCTGGCGCGCTGCATTGCGGCCGAGGGCGGGGAGCACGGCATTCGCGTCAATACGATATTGCCGGATGCGATATTGCAAGGATCGGCTATCTGGAATTCCAATTGGCGCAACGAGCGGGCGGCCGCATACGGCGTAGAGCCCGATCAGCTGGAGGAATATTACCGCAAGCGGACGACGCTGCTCGTCAATATTTACCCGCAGGATATCGCCGAAGGCGTGGCGTTCTTCGCCTCCTCGAGGGCGTCGAAGACGACAGGCTGCATGCTGACGATCGACGGCGGCGTGCCGGCGGCATTCACCCGTTGACCGGGAGCTGACCGGAACGGGCATCGAATTTCAGCCGGAGGGCCGGGCATCGGCCCTCCCCATTCGCGAGAGGAGGCAACGATCGATATGGAAGAGAAAGGCCACGCGCGCAAGGGCGGCGAAACCCGGTGGATTATACCGGACGGCTATATTCCGCCGATCAGCAGCGGCGAGCTGGAAAGTCACGAATCGATTTGCGTGCTGAACACAAGCGACAAGGACGCCCGTCTGCAGGTGCATATTTACTTCGAAGACCGTCCGCCCATGGAAGGCGTTCAGGTCACGATTCCGGCGAAACGGACCGTTCATGTGCGGACGTCGACCTTGTCGAAAGACGGAGCGTTTATTCCGAAAGGGGTGCCGTACGCGATGGAAGTGGAAAGCGATATCCCCGTCTATGTGCAATACAGCCGTCTTGACGCGACGCAGCCCGCCAATGCGCTTATGTCCGTTATCGCTTATCCGGTACGATAACCCGGCTCATTAGGAGAGGAGAATGACGATGAACGATCGCGCTTACGCGTTGTTTGAAGAGCAGCAGAAAAACCGCGGCATCGACCTCGGGAAAGTCAGGGAAAAGTTGAAAGCGCTTCGGATCGAAACGCCGTCGTGGGGATACGGCGACTCGGGCACCCGGTTCAAGGTGTTCAGAAAAGTCGGTGTTCCCCGCAATCCGTTCGAGAAATTCGACGATGCCGCCGTCGTGCACCGTCTGACCGGCGCCTGTCCGTCCGTCGCCATCCACATTCCGTGGGACAAAGTCGACGACTACGACAAGCTGAAGGCGCATGCGGAAGCGCTCGGCCTGTCGATCGGCGCCGTCAATCCGAACTTGTTCCAGGAAGACGACTACATGTTCGGCAGCGTGACGAACGCGAATGCGGCTGTCCGCCGCAAAGCGACCGACCATTTGCTCGAATGCGTCGATATTATGAAGGCGACCGGGTCGAAATATTTGAGCCTCTGGTTTGCCGACGGCACCAACTACCCCGGCCAGGCCGACATCCGCAAGCGGAAAATTGGATGTACGAAGCGTTGGCCGAAACGTACAAGGCGATGGAGCCCGGTATGAAGATGCTGATCGAGTACAAATTTTTCGAACCGGCGTTTTATCATACCGATCTGGCGGATTGGGGCATGGCCTACAACATGGCGCTCAAGCTGGGCGAGCAGGCGCAAGTGCTGGTCGATACCGGCCATCACGCGCAAGGCACGAATGTCGAGCATATCGTCGCCTATCTGCTTGACGAGCAGCGTCTCGGCGGCTTCCACTTCAACAGCCGCAAGTATGCGGACGACGATCTGATCGTCGGGGCGATCCATCCGTACGAGCTGTTCCTTATTTTTTACCAGATACTCGAAGCGTCGGCCGACGCGAATCCGGGCGTCCGCCGCAATGCGGACGAAATCGCCTACATGATCGACCAGAGCCACAATATCGAACCGAAAATTCCGGCTATGATCCGTTCGGTGCTGAACGTTCAGACGCAATACGCCAAGGCGCTGCTAATCAATCTGGACGAGGTGCACGCCGCCCAGGAAGCGCAGGACGTCATGGCCGCCGAGGATGCGGTGCGCAGCGCGTTCGAGATCGATGTCACGCCGCTCCTCGTTTCGATTCGCGAAGAATTGGGACTGCCGGCCGATCCGATGAAAGCGTACCGCGAAAGCGGCTATGCCGAGCGGATCGCGTCGCGCGGCGTTGGCGGTGCAAGCTGGTGAAGGCACTTGCGATCGACCTGGGAGCGGGCAGCGGACGGGCGGTCGTCGGATCGATCGAAGAAGGGCGGATCTCCGTTCGCGAGGCGCACCGTTTTCCGAACGAGCCGGTTGCCGTCGGCAACCGGCTGTACTGGGACATTCTGCGGCTATACCATGAAGTCAAGCAGGGCATTCGCCTTGCCGTCAGGCAGGAGAACGGATGTATCGGCAGCATCGGAATCGACAGCTGGGCTGTCGATTTCGGCCTTATTTCCGGCAGCGGGGAATTGCTCGGCAATCCGTATCATTATCGCGACGCCCATACGGCGGACGCGATCGCCGAGGTGCTGGCGCTGCCGGGGTTGTCGGAGGCCGAAGTGTTCAACCGGACCGGCATCCAATTTCTGAACTTCAATACGATCTATCAGCTGCACGCGCTCGTCCGCGACGGCAATCCGGCGCTGGCCAAGGCCGAGCGCCTGCTTATGATTCCCGATTTGCTGCGGTATTTCCTGACGGGGGAGATGCACAGCGAATTTACGAACACGACGACGACGCAGCTGTTCAATCCGATCCGGGGGGATTGGGACGACCGGCTGATCGGCGCGATCGGCATCGACCGGAAGCTGTTTCTTCCCCCGGTTCAGCCGGGAACGCGGGTCGGACGGCTGCGGCCGGAGGTGACCGCAGAGCTTGGCGTTCCGGCCATACCGCTAATTGCAGTCGGCGAGCATGACACCGCTTCGGCGGTGGCGGCCGTGCCGGCGCTTGACGAGCATTTTGCCTATTTGAGCTGCGGCACCTGGTCGCTGATGGGGACCGAGGTCCGCGCTCCGGTTATCACCGACGAAGCGCGGGCGATGAATTTTACGAACGAAGGCGGAGTCTGCGGCACCTATCGGCTGCTGAAAAACATTATGGGGCTGTGGATTTTGGAGGAATGCAAGCGGCGGTGGGAGAAAGAACGGGGGAGCAGGCTCGATTACGCGGAGATGCTGGCCGCGGCCGAAGCGGCGCCCGCGTTTCGTTCCTTCATCGATCCCGACGACGGCCGGTTTCTCCATCCGCCCGACATGCCGGAAGCGATCCGGTCGTACTGCCGCGAGCGCCGTCAGCCGGTGCCGGAGTCGATCGGCGAGACGGTTCGTTGTATTTTGGAAAGTCTGGCGTTAAAATATCGGTATGTGCTGGAATGTACGGAACGGCTGACCGGCAAAACCTATAAAGGTCTGCATATGGTTGGCGGAGGCCTGCGGAACGAGCTGCTCTGCCGTTATACGGCGGCCGCGCTCGGCCGGCCGGTCTGGGCGGGGCCGACCGAAGGCAGCGCGCTTGGCAATTTGGCGGTGCAGTGGATCGCGACGGGCGCCATCAAGGACATCGCCGAAGCGCGGGCGATGATCCGGGCGTCGTTCCCGGTCCGCACCTATGAGCCCGCCGACAGGGAAGCATGGACCGAGGCGTACCGGAAATTCGCGGCGTTATTGGCATTAGCGTAGAATGAAGATGCAAAGGGATGAATGAGGATGTTGGCAGCCGAACGATATGCTAGAATCGTCCAGCTGGTGAACGAGCGCGGCAGCATGCGGGTGACGGAGCTGAGCGAGCTGTGCGGGGTGACGGAAGAGACGATTCGGCGCGATCTGGATCGGCTGGAGCGGGAAGGCAAGCTGCTGCGCAGTCATGGCGGCGCGATCAGCATCAAGACAGGGCAACCGGAAACGCCCTACAATGTGCGGGAAGTGACGAATGTCGAGCAGAAGAAGCGGATCGCCGCCGCGGCGGTGGCGTATGTCGAGCCGGGCGACAGGATCGCGCTCGACGCCAGCTCGACCGCCTGGTACATGGCGGCGGCGCTTCCGGATATTCCGCTGACGGTGCTGACCAACTCGATCAAGGCGGCGCTCGAGCTTGCCGGCAAGGAACAGATTCAGGTCATCTCCACCGGCGGCATCCTGTCGCCGCGCTCGCTGTCGTATCAAGGGCCGCTGGCGGAAGCGAACCTGGCGAACTATCACGTCGACAAGGCGTTCATATCGGGCAAGGGCGTCCATCCCGAATGGGGCGTCAGCGAGTCGAGCGAGCTGCAGGCGAACGTGAAGCGGAAGATGATCGGTCTCGCGGACGAGGTTTATGTGCTGGCGGACTCCAGTAAATTCGATGTTAAGGCGTTCGCCCTTATTGCGCCGATCGCCAAGGTCGATCGCGTCATTACAGACAGCGGAGCCGATCCCGAGGCGGTCGCACGGCTGGAACGCCAATCGGTCCATGTCATACAAGTGGAGTAGCGTTCCCGGGAACGGCCGGACGATGCCGCCGTCCCGATCGCGAAAGAACCTCCGTCTCTTCGGCCGACAGGCGGGAGGCGGAGGTTCTTCGTTATTGCGGCATCGGCGTCGGGGTCGGACTGCCGGCTTTGCCTTCGTATGTCGCGTCGATCCGGTCGCGTATCTCCTTCACGCTCTTTCCCTCTTTTTGCAACAGCGCGCTCTGCAGCGCAATTTCCAGACAGATGCCGCATCGCGTGCCATGGTCGTCCCATACGACGGAGCCGTCTTCCGCGATTTCATGGATGAAGCAGTTCAGATTGCTCTTGTGCCCGGCCGATTCCCCGCAGCCGCAGTAACAGGGGATCCACTCGAGCAATTCGGCATGTTCGGCCGCCACTTTGTACACGTCCGCAATTTCCTGGCGCTGTCCGCTCAGGAAGGCCGGAAGCTGCCGGGCCGAAGCCGTCCGCTCTTGCAGGTCGCCATTCGGCAGCTGATGCGTGCCGTGATCATGCGCTTCGCCGTCCGCCTGTCGGCCGGTCTGCGCGCAGCCGGCCGCCAACGCCGCGGCCAGCATCAGCGCAAGTACGGCCGCCGGCCTTACGCGGCAAAAGCGCGCGCCGCGGCAACTAACCGATCGTACATCATATGCTCCCCTTCCGATCTTGCAATTGTAGCCGTTATCCGCTAAAGTCAAGTTTAGTTCATTATGGGGACATTGTCCATTTGCGTTGTTCGACAAAATGGTGACAGGAGGCCTTGGCGGCATGTGGACACAAATTTGGTTCTGGACGAATTGCGTGTTCGTCGCTTTTCTGATTGTTTTTTGTTCTCCCATCGGGCCGTTACGGAAGCGCGCCATGCGGGGGAAGGGGAAAGCCGTCTGCACAAGCTGAAAGTAAGGAGACGGATATTCGGCATGGTGGCCGCGGTCGCGTTCGTGGTGATGACGGCCAGTTTTCTGATCAATATGCGCCTGAACGGATAAGCCGTATTAAGGTATGAAGGCAGCGGCCAATCGTGTCAAAAGACGATCGGCCGCTTGCATTTTTTGAAAAGTAAAATGTGTCGATTTTATGACGATATGTCGATTTTGCGCAACTTTCATCCTGTCATTTCGTTGAATTGTCAGGCATCGCAAACGCGCCTTCCGAATTCGGGGGCGCAATCGTCAACACGGAAGGAGCCTGAAATGAAATCGTCGCACAAGTCTAGATCGTTTAAATGGTTGCTCGCAGCTTCGCTGCTCTTCTCGCCGGTATCGGGATTGTCCGGCCAGGCGGACGCGGCGGGCGCGTACACGGACAAGCTCGTTTTGCAGCAGAACAGCAAGGTGATGGTACATAACGGACGGCAAACGCTTGCCCAGCAGCCGCTAACCGCCATCAAGGGGGTGTCTTACCTCCCGCTGAAGTCGATCGCATCTCTGTACGGATACAAAGTAGGGTATAACGCATCTTCCCGCGAAGCGACGGCAACGCTCGGCGGCAAGACGATCCGCTTTAAACTGAACAGCGCCGATGTCTGGGTCGGCAGCGATAAGGTGAAGGCGAACGGCGCCACGATGTCGCAGAACGGTTCGACGATGGTGCCGGTGCGCACGTGGGCGCAAATTACAGGCAGCAGGCTGTCCGTCAGCGGCGGCAGCATTACGCTGCAGTGGAGTACGCTGCCGCAAGCCGATTTTGCCGTTTGGCCGAGTGAAATTATTGCCGGCAAAACGCAAGTGACGTATCTCGACCGTTCGTACCATCCGGGCGGATTGAACATTGTGAACGAACGTTGGGAGAACCGGCAAACGGTTTTCAGCACGCCCGGCCAATACGTCGTCACCCGCTGGGTGCAGGACGAGCGGGGGCAGTGGAGCGAGCCGTATTCGGTTACCGTTACGGTCAAAGCGCCGAACCAGCCGCCTGAAGCGTATTTCACCACCGACAAAAGCGTGTACCGGATCGGCGAAAAATCGAATACCACGATTTGAGTACGGACGACCGCAACGATATCGTCAGCCGCAAATGGTCGGGTAACGAACCGGCGTTCTTCGAGCCGGGAGAGAAGCTGATCACGCTCGAAGTAACCGATGGCGAAGGATTGACGGATCGAATTACGAAGTCGGTCTATATTTCGGATGAGGTGCTGTACACGAAAGAAGAATTCGACCAGCTGTTCACCCCCGCAGGCGAAAAATACGGGATCAGCGGCGGTTCCGTTCTGCAAATCCCTTCCGTTCCGTATACGTTCAAATCGGAAAAGGCGCAGATGGTGCGCAGCAACAGCCCGGAAACATGGCTTGAGGAAGGGATCGCCTACGACGATCAACTGTCCGGCAACGTCCGTTTTCTGTTTCACAATTTGAATAAAATCGGCCGCAACGTCAATATGTATCTTGTCGCCACGAACATCAACAGCACGACGGCCAAGGTCGGCACGAGCAGCTACGGCAGCGGCGGACCGACGCAATATGTGTCGACGGCCGGCAAGCTGGCGACGGACCGCTACATGCAGTCGCTCGTCTCGAAGCCGGCGACGGAATGGACGACGCTGAAGCCGGGCGAATCGAAGGTGATCATGCACGGTCTGCACAGCGTGCCGATCAAGCCGAATCAGGTGTTCTCGGCTTACGGCGACGTCGTGACCGACAAGCTGATCCGTTTCCGTGTCGTCGTACTGGATCCGGCCAAAGATCCGGTTCAGGAGCTCGACTCGCTCTCCGTTATGCCGCGCGACGGCCTGCACGTTCGCGGAACGTTCTACGAAGCGAACCGCGAGCTCGTCATTACCGAGCCTCTTGGCTACGAGCCGAAGCGGGTCGTGCTTGGCGACCGCAAGATGGACACGTATCTGAGCGGCATCGACGGCACGACCGGCCGACTGGAGCTGAACCTTGGCAACTTCGGCGTGCTGTATCATATGAATCTGGAGGTCGCGCCGCGCACGCTGATCGCGCTCAACGCCCGCGGAGGCCATTATGCCGGCTCGTTCATCATCAACGGCCAGGTTGTCCCGGTTACGAAGAACAGCATTCTGAAAAACCAGAATGAAGCGGCGGTGCTGTACCGGACCGGCAATTCGCCGGAGAACGTCTCGATTACGTTCACCCTCGCATCGGGGAGCAACTTGCCGGTTGCGATGCTGTTCCTGCCGATGCCGGAGGAGCGCCGGTAAATAAGCCGGTAAATAAAACAGGATGCAAAGAGGGCTGACCGATTCGCAGATAGCAAATCTGCGATCGGTCAGCCCTTTTTTTCGGGATGCCGTATACGATCAAGGAAGAACGATATCGACTTCCCGCTTCAGCTCGGCGGAACGGATAACGCCGTCGATAATCGCCTGCTGGATTAAAATTTGCTCGCCCGGAATCGGCGCCGGCCGGCCTTCGCGCACGGCGTCGACGAAATCGCGGACCTTCTCGCGGAACAGATGGAGATTATGCTCGATCAGCGGTACAGGAGTAACGGTCTGGCGGTTCATCAAATCATGGTACAGCTTGATTTCGCCGACTTTGCCGTCCCACACGCCCGACCAGTTGCCCGTTCCGAACGGCGTAATTTTCAGGCCGGCGTCCGTTCCGAGAAACATCGTCGCGCCGAGGGAATCCATATGCATCGCCCAGGAGATTTTGAAGTGCAGCACCAGATCGCCCTCAAAGCGGATGAGCGCCACACCGAAATCCTCCACCTCGAAACGGTCGGCCTCGGGATGGTAAAGCGGATTGCGGCCAAAGTAGTTGGACGTATAGGCCGAGACGGTAAGCGGCTTCGGATAATCGAGCGCGTAGAGCGCCATGTCGAGCGAATAGCAGCCGATATCGGCCATCGCGCCGGCGCCGGCCAATTCCTTGCGGATAAACGTGCCACCAGGCATCCCCCGCCTACGTCCGCCTCCCGTCTCCACATAGTACACCTTGCCAAGCTTGCCCGTTTGCACAATTTCACGAATAAGCTGCATATTCGGATCGTAACGGGGCTGAAAACCGATCGTCAGCATATTTCCCGTCTCGCGGGCGGCTTGCGTCATTTCGATCGCCTCGGCCAGCGTAACGGACATCGGTTTTCCAGCAGCACCTGCTTGCCGGCGCGCAGCGCGTCGACTGTCGTACGGTGGTGCGAAACGTTCGGCGTGCAGATGCTGACGCCGTCAAGATCCAGCTCCAGCAATTTGCGGTGGTCGGCGAAGGCTCGCGCGCCGGCGAGGCCGTGGCGTTCGATAAACTGTTCGGCTTTGCCGGGCACAATGTCGGCTACCGCGACAATTTCCACGTCCGGAAGCTCTTTGTACGCCGCAACGTGGGAACCTGCGATGCCGCCGCTGCCGATAATGCCGATACGCAACGTTTTCGTCATGAACGAAACACTCCTTTATTCGCGCCGTTCCGGATCGGCTGCCATCCGGCGCTGGGCGGCACGGCGCTTGTATTCGGTCGGGGTCATCCCGAATTTTTGCGAAAGACGTAATACAAATAATTTCCGTTCTGGAAACCGTGCTCCGCCGCAATCTGTTCGATCGGCCCTCTTCCTTCTTCCAGAGCGGCGCATACTTGCGACAGGCGGTAGTTTTCCAGATAAGAACGAAACGAGCCGGAGCCGTAATCGCGGAAGACGCGCTGCAGCTGCCGTCCGCTGATATGCAGCCGGTCGGCGACGTCCTGCAGCGTCATCGGGCTCGCGTAATTGTCGCGGATGTAGCGCGAGGCCAGCCGAAAACGGTAAGCCGTCATGTCACGGGTCGGCAGCTCGACTTCTTCCGCACGTTCCTGGCCGCCGCCGCGGGCCGATCGAAGCAAGATTTGAATGATCGCATGCTTGATCGAGGTCAAATAACCCGGCTGATTGTCCTGCCAGGCCCGATACGCCGTCAGAAACCATGCCATCGCATTGCCGGTGTCGGACAGCGGGCGAAGCGGCAGGCGATCCAAAGCCCGCATGCAGGCTTCGGCCTCCTGGCGCTCCCAGCTTTCCACCCCGGCAAGCATCGACTCGTCGAGCGGAGACACCTCGATATGCAGACACAATTCGTCCATCGGCTCGAACGGATCGGCCTCCTGCTGGTGCAGTACGCCGGGACCGGTCAGATAGAACAGCCCTTCCTGGAGCGCATAGGCTTCCTTGCCGAGAATGACGGTTCCTTTTCCTCTCGGAATAAAGTGAAACTCGTATTCCGAATGCTTGTGAAACCGGATCGTCTTGCCCGGCGGGAACGTCGTCAGGTGGCAGCGCAGCACATGAAAGGCGTAGCCGCCCCAACGGAAACGAAGATTGAGCAAATCGAGCGCATCCGGTTTTTCGGCCATCGGGCTGTAGGGAAACGGCTTCAGCTGTCGCTTGGCGGCGATGTTCCGGGAATCGTGTTCGTTCATCGTCGCGCTGCATCTCCTTTCACGCATGCGGCCCGGCTTGAGGCGATAGGCGGTTACCGGCCCGTCATCATAGCTTCAATTACGTTTACGGCTGAAGTTCGTCGAGCCGTACGCTGCGGCCGCTGGCGGCCGACTTGTTGGACGCTTCCATCAGCTTCGTCAAATCGACCGCAAGCCGGAGGTTCGTTTCGGCCACGGTGTCTTCCTTGATGTGGCGCACCCACTGCTCGAAAGCCGACGGGGCGCTTACGGGCAATTCGACGGTTTCCCACGCTTCCTTGTTCGCTTTGTTGCTGCGAACGACGATGCGCGGCTCCGGCATTCCGTACAGCAGCGTGCCCTCCGTACCGTGCACCTCCACGCTGAACGGCGAGTGGCTGTTGACGAAACCGGCTTCGACGACACCGATGGCGCCGCTTGCATATCGAAGCACCGCTACCGCATTGTCCTCGACTTCCTTGCCGGTGACGTAGCCGTACGTGGCGCTAACGCTTTCAGGCAGGCCGAGGAACAGGCGGGTCAAATACATCGGATGGCAGCCGAGGTCGATCAGCGCGCCGCCGCCGCACTGCTCCGCATTGAAGAAGTGGGGAGGAAGCCAGCCGGCCGTGGCGCCGTTATGGGACAGGCGGACGCGCACGAGCGTCAGTTCGCCGAGCACTCCCCGGTTCAGCACCTCTTGCACCGCAAGCGTATAATTGTCGTTCAGGCGCGGCAGGGAGACGGTCATCTTGACGCCGGACTCGCGTACGGCTGCCATAATTTCATTCACTTCCCGCAGCGTCGGGGCGATTACTTTCTCCGTAAAAATATGTTTTCCCGCACGGGCGGCCTTGACCATGACGTCCCGGTGCATATTCGTCGGCGTGTCAACGATGACGGCATCGATGTCGGAGCGGGAAAGCAGCTCGTCGAGATTTTCGAAGAACGGCACCTCCAGTTTGCTTGCCGTTTCCGCCCCCCGGTCCGGAAGCTCGTCCCATACGGCGACGATTTGCGTTTCAGGATGCTGCTGAGCCTGTCTCGTATAATCCCAGGCATGTACGTGCCAATAGCTGAGCATGGCGACTCGGATCATGGAATCTCTCCTCTTTCCAATAATGTGTTTACTTCAAAAATGCGACACATCGTTAAATTACCATCGTATACACTCTATTTGAATCGAATTATATGACAACTGGACTATAAAATCACGACAAACTTTGACCGCATTGACGCGCGGGCGATTTTCGGGCATTATGAATTTAAGAATAAACAGGGTTCGGAGGTCGCAGCGTTGCAAAATACGGAGGACATCATTTCGCGCTTGTCGGCCCAAGGGTTGCGCATTACGGACCAGCGCAAGACGCTGGCCAGACTGTTTGCGGAATCTCCGGGATATTTGTCGCCGAAAGATGTATACGACTATATGGGAAAATATTACTCCGGCCTCAGCTTCGATACCGTTTACCGCAATTTGCGGGTGATGGAGGAGCTGGGCGTGCTGGAGCAGGTCATGTTCGAGGAAGGCGTCAAGTTCAAGCTGCATTGCCGGGAGCATGACCATCACCATCATCTGATCTGCCTCAATTGCGGCAAAACGTATCCGATCACGTATTGTCCGATGGAGCAGACCGCTGTGCCGGACCGGTTTCGCGTCGTGAGGCACAAGTTTGAAGTGTTCGGATATTGCGAGGATTGCAGCGAGGGGGACAATTAGGGAGGCGGGAAGACGCGATGCCGACGATACGCAGGGCGTTGCAGGCGCCGATTCGCGTTTACCGGAAATATATATCGCCGCTCAAGCCGCCGACATGCCGCTTCTATCCGACCTGCTCGGCCTACGCGCTGGAGGCGCTGGAAACACATGGCGCGCTTAAAGGCTCCTGGCTCGCGGCGAAGCGCATTGCCCGATGCCATCCGTTTCATCCCGGAGGCGTCGATCCGGTCCCGCCGGCGAAGCCTTCCCGGGCAAGACGCCGCGGCACTTGACATTAGCGTCCGAAATTGGTTATATTTTGGATATATTTTGTACAACCGAATGATCACTCCGATGAACGGATAAGTACGGGAATGCTCCCATCGCAGAGAGCCGGAACTGGTGCAAGCCGGTATGGCGGTATCCCGGAAGATGGTCCTGGAGGAGCCGTTTTCGAGCTTGTGCGCTTTGTGCGCGGACGGCGAGGGAACGGCGCGGCTGCCGGCGTTAACGGCGTTGCCGTCCGCTCTTTGCGGCCGGCGGAACGAAGCTTTCGCGGCGGTTGTCCGTTAGCGGAAGGAATTTGGGTGGTACCACGTGAGCGCGCTCTCGTCCCATGGCGGACGGGAGTTTTTTGCGTTTGGGAGGCCTTTTCCGGAACTGTCGGAGTATATGACACTTGGGAGGTTGCGAAGAACGATGAACGAACAGAAAAAAGCTTCTATATTACGTCGCCGATTTATTATCCGAGCGACAAGCTGCATATCGGCCATGCGTATACAACCGTCGCCGGCGACGCGATGGCCCGCTACAAGCGTCTGCGCGGCTACGAGGTCCGCTATTTGACCGGCACCGACGAGCACGGCCAGAAGATCGAACGGAAGGCGAAAGAAGCGGGGAAGACTCCGCAGCAATTCGTCGACGACATCGTCGTCGGCATTCAGGATTTGTGGAAGAAACTGGAGATCACCCACGACGATTTCATCCGTACGACCGAAGAGCGGCACAAGCGCGTCGTCGAGCGCATTTTCGACCGGCTGCTGAAGCAGGGAGACATCTATAAAGGAACGTACGAAGGCTGGTACTGTACGCCGTGCGAGTCGTTCTTCCTCGAACGGCAGCTTGTGGACGGCAACTGTCCGGATTGCGGCCGTCCGGTCGAGCTGGTAAAGGAAGAAAGCTACTTTTTCCGCATGAGTAAGTACGTCGACCGGCTGCTGCAGTATTACGAAGAAAATCCGTCCTTCATTCAGCCGGAATCGCGCAAGAACGAGATGATCAACAACTTCATCAAGCCGGGACTGGAGGATCTGGCCGTCTCCCGCACGACGTTCGATTGGGGGATCAAGGTGCCCGGCGATCCGAAGCATGTCATCTATGTCTGGATTGACGCGCTGACCAACTATATTACCGCGCTCGGCTACGATACCGAGGACGACGAGCTGTTCCGGAAGTTTTGGCCGGCCGATGTTCATCTGGTCGGAAAGGAGATTGTGCGGTTCCATACGATCTATTGGCCGATCATGCTGATGGCGCTCGATCTCCCGCTGCCGAAGCGGGTATTCGGGCATGGCTGGTGGCTGGCCAAGGAAGGGAAGATGTCGAAGTCGAAAGGCAACGTCGTCGACCCCGTCAAGCTGATCGACCGGTACGGCCTCGATGCGCTGCGCTACTTCCTGCTGCGGGAAGTGCCGTTCGGCTCGGACGGCACGTTCACGCCCGAAGGCTTCATCGAGCGGATCAACTTCGATCTGGCTAACGATCTCGGCAATTTGCTGAACCGGACCGTCGCCATGATCGACAAATATTTCGACGGAGCCGTTCCGGAATATGCCGGAGCCGTTACCGAATTCGACGCGCCGCTTGCCGGGCTTGCATCCGAAACGGTTGCGCAGGTCGAAGCGGCGATGGAGAACATGGAGTTTTCGGTGGCGCTTGCCGCGATCTGGCAGTTGATCAGCCGAACGAACAAATATATCGACGAAACCCAGCCGTGGGTGCTGGCCAAGGACGAGAACAACCGGAAGCAGCTCGCCTCGGTCATGGTCCATCTGGCCGAATCGCTGCGGATCGTATCGATTCTGCTGCAGCCGTTCCTGACCCATACGCCGCGCGCCATATGGCGGCAGCTCGGCATTGCCGAGGGCGAGCTGACGGCGTGGGATTCGACCAAGACGTTCGGCCGCATTCCGGGCGGCACGCGCGTCGTCAAGGGCGAGCCGCTTTTCCCGCGCCTCGATGCGGCCGAAGAGATCCCCTATATCCTGTCGACGATGTCGGGAGGCGCGGCCGCATCCGCTTCGGCGGCGACAGCGGGGGATGGCGCCGGCGCGTCCGGCACAGCGGCCGGCCCGGCCTCGGCCGGCACGCCCGAGCAGCCGGATACGGACGAAATCGGCATTGACGATTTTGCCAAGGTGGAGCTTCGGGTGGCCCAGGTGCTTGCCGCCGAGCCGGTGAAGAAAGCCGACAAGCTGCTCAAGCTTCAGCTCGATCTCGGCTACGAGCAGCGGCAGGTTGTCTCCGGCATCGCGCAATATTACAAGCCGGAGGAACTCGTCGGCCGCAAAGTAATCTGCGTGACGAACCTGAAGCCGGTGAAGCTGCGGGGCGAAATGTCGCAGGGGATGATACTGGCCGCCTCGCACGGCGATCAATTGACGCTGGCGACGGTGCCGGACGATATGCCGAACGGCGCCAAAGTGAAATAGGACGGCGCGTCTGTCCGGCGCTTGCCCGGCGGGCGGCGCCTGGCCGCGCGAAACGGCGCCCCGCGGGTCGGAAGACTCGCGGGAGTCCTTGTTTTACGCACACGACTCCCGTCGCTTAAGGCGGCCCGGCCGTCGACCGTTCCCCCTTTTCGGTTCCACGCTGCTTTCGCTCCAACCGGTTTTCATACATGAGGGGTAGCCGAAGCGATTTTTCATTTGATCCTTTCCATTTTCATATCATCCTTTCAGACCGTACCCGATCCGCGTCTCCTTCAGGAACGAACCGTTTCATTCCCTTTCCGCCGCCTTTATCCATTTATATTGGCGACAGCGCGCAGCTATCGCCGGAATTCAGCAGCTTCGCCCGTTATTCTCCATAAACAGCCCGGCCGGTAACGGACACGGCAAATTGGTGGTTGACAGGCGGCTGTCATAACCCTATAATTCTGAACGTAATAGTAACGATTACGAAAAAGTAAAAGAGGTAGACAAAATGACGAATCGGAAAGATTGGAAGCTGAAGCCGGCGGGCAAAGGAACGGACGGAGGAAGGCGGATAAAAGGCAGCCTCGTTGCGCTGGCGCTGCTCGTCGTCTCGACGGTTGCCGCGGCATGCGGAGGGAATGGAAGCAAGCTGGTGGAAGGGAAGATGAATGTGGTGACGTCTTTCTATCCGCTGTATTATATGGCGCAAACGATCGGAGGCGAGCACGCCCATGTCGTGAACCTGATTCCGGCCGGGGTGGAGCCGCATGACTGGAGCCCGAAAAGCCGCGATCTCGAGACGGTGTCGAAAGCGCAGCTGTTTCTTTATCACGGTGCGGGATTCGAAGGCTGGGTCGACAACTTTTTGAAAGGAGTGTCCAAGGACAGCGGGCTGATTGCGCGCGAGATGAGCGCCGGTATCGAACTGATCGACGTCGGGGACGGTGACAATGGCGCCGCCGATCATGATCACGAGCATGAGGGCGAGGCTGCGTCCGGCTCGGAGCTTGATCATGAGCATGAAGGCGAGGCTGCGTCCGGTTCGGAGCATGATCACGAGCATGAAGCCGGAGATGGCCACAATCATTCGTTAGACGTCGATCCGCATACGTGGTCGAGTCCGAAGACGGCGCTGCTGCTGGCCGAGAACGTGAAAAACGCGATGGTCGAGGCCGATGCCGCCAATGCCGAAGCCTACGAGGCCAATTATGCGAAGCTGAAAGAAAAACTGGAGGCATTGGACGCGAAATATGCGGCGGAGCTGTCCAAGACGACGCGCAAGGATATCGTCGTATCGCACCAATCGTTCGGTTATCTCGCCCGCGATTACGGGCTGAACCAAATCGCCATCATGGGGCTGTCGCCCGACGCCGAGCCGCGGGCCCAGGATCTTGTCAAAATCGCCAACTTTGTCAAGGAAAACGGTGTGACGCATATCTTTTTCGAAGAGCTTGTATCCGATCAGCTGGCCCGTACGCTGGCGAACGAAGCCGGCGTCGAGACGCTCGTGCTGAACCCGCTGGAAGGATTGACGCCGGAGCAGGAGCGTAATGGCGACGATTATGTGACAATCATGGAAAGAAATTTGCAAAATCTGCTTAAGGCATTACAATAAAGGAATGAAGATGAGGTGAGGACGATGACGGATGCCGCCAACCTGCCTGCAGGAGCGCTTGACTGCCACCGCGACATCATTACGCTGGAGAACGTCTCGTTCTCCTACCGGGAGCAGAAGGTGATCCGCGGGCTTGATTTTGCGGTCAAGGAACGGGATTTTGTCGGTCTGATCGGATCGAACGGCGCCGGCAAAACGACGCTGCTGCGCATGATCGTCGGCTTGCTCAAGCCGGAGGAAGGGACGATCCGGCTGTTCGGCGAGCCGGTCCGGAAGTTCAAGGGCTGGCACCGCATCGGCTATGTTCCGCAGAAAAATGCGTTTAACCCGCTCTTTCCCGCCACGGTGCGGGAAGTGGTCATGTCCGGGCTATTCGGCAGAAGGAAGCTGTTCCGCAGACTGAGCAAGGACGATTACCAAAATGCGAGGATGCGCTGCTGGCGCTCGGCATCGAGAATTTGGCGGACAAGCGGATCGGCCAGCTCTCGGGCGGTCAGCAGCAGCGCGCTTTTCTGGCGCGGGCGCTGATCAACAATCCGGATTTGCTCATACTGGACGAGCCTACCGTCGGGATTGACGCCGAGACGCAGGAAGGCTTTTTCATATGATCAAGCATATGCATGAGCATCATAACATTACCTTTCTGATGGTGTCGCACGATATGGACATGATCCGCTCCTTCCTCGGACTGAAGCTGGCGCAGGAAAGCGGGAGGCTCAAATTTTACGTCCGCCACTCGCATGATTTGACAGACTGTGTGGAGAACGATTTGGCACATACGTTGAAAGATTTGCGGCGCAATTTGGAGAGCGGGAAAGAAGGCGTTTAGTATTGTGGGATGTCATTAGCACCGAATTTTTCAGAAAGCGCTGATCGGCGGAGCGCTGATCGGTTTGTCCGCGCCGCTGATGGGGCTGTTTCTCGTGCTCCGCAGACTGGCCATGATCGGGGACTCGCTCGCCCATGTGTCGATCGCCGGCGTTGCGCTCGGCTTCCTTATCGGCGTCTACCCGCTCGGCGTCGGCTTGCTGTTCGCGCTGGCGGCGACGTTCGCGATCGAAAAGCTGCGCAAGGCGTACAAAACCTATGCCGAGCTGTCGATCGCGATTATTATGTCCGGAGGCGTCGCGCTGGCGTCCTTGCTGTTTACGCTCGACAAGGGCTTTAACGTCAACGTGACCGGATACCTGTTCGGCAGCATCTATACGCTGGATTACGCCGACTTGATCGTCATTGCCGCGGTGACGGCAGTCGTGCTGGCGTTCATCCGGCTGCAGGTGAAGGAGCTGTTTCTGCTGACGTTCGACGAGGATGCGGCGGCAGTGAGCGGGCTGCCGGTGCCGCTTTACAATATGCTCATCAGCGTCATGACGGCGCTTGTCATCGGCGTTTCGATCAAAATCGTCGGCGGCCTGCTAATCTCGGCCTTGCTCGTCATACCGGCCGCCTGCAGTCTGGCCGTTGCGCGCAGCTTCCGGCAGTCGGTCGTCATGGTCGTCGTGGTCGCGGAATGCGCGGTCATCGGCGGCCTGCTCGTCGCAGGCTACTGGAATCTCGCGCCGGGCGCGACGATCGTGCTGCTGCTGATCGCGGCGCTGATCGTCCTGCTCGGCGTCCGCAAAGGATTCAAAATCTAACTCGTTAGGAGGGTCAGCCATGTCGGGCGTCAATGTATGGCTCGCGTTCGGCGCCGGCTTCGCGTCGTTTATTTCGCCGTGCTGTCTGCCGCTTTACCCGTCGTTCTTATCCTATATTACCGGCATTTCGGTTGCCGATTTGAAAGAAAGCGGCGGCCGGCGCGACGTCAGGATGCGGACGATGTCCCATACGCTGTTCTTCGTTTTGGGCTTCTCCGTCGTGTACTACACGCTCGGCTACGGGACGAACGCGTTCGCGGAAGCGTTCAGCCAATATCAGGATCTGATTCGCCAGCTCTCGGCCATCCTCATTTTGCTGATGGGGCTGTTTCTGGTCGGCCTCTTTCAGCCGCGTGTGCTGATGCGGGATTTCAAGCTGCCGGTGAAAGGGAAGAAATCCGGCTTTCTCGGCTCTTTTATTTTCGGGATCGGCTTCTCCGCCGGATGGTCGCCGTGCGTCGGTCCGATTCTTGCCGCGATTCTGGCGCTGGCCGCTTCGTCGCCCGGCACCTGGTTTCAGCTGACGACGGCGTACGCGCTCGGCTTCGCCATCCCGTTCTTCGTGCTTGCGTTCTTCCTCGGCTCGACGCGCTGGATATTGAAATATTCGAATGCGATGATGAAAGTCGGCGGGGCCGTCATGATTCTGATGGCCGTTTTGCTGTTTACGGACCAGATGACGCGAATTACGGTCTGGCTGAACGCCATTACGCCGGATTGGCTGAAGTTCTAGGCGGAATATTATGAACGGCCGCACCAGGGGCAAGCGGCCGAACTTGCGCTCCGCATCGAAAGATGTGCGGGGCGCATTCGCATGCTTATCGAAAGAAGGGACGCAGCAACAAACCGCGAAGCCGCGGGAACAGTTGCGGCCTTGTCCACTACAGTGTATGATACTAAGAGTAATGACGTGGAAACAAGACGAAGAAGCTAGGTGAGGGGGTTCTTCAATGCCGACACCGAGCATGGAAGACTATTTGGAACGAATTTACAAGCTGATCGATGAGAAAGGATACGCCCGCGTTTCGGATATTGCGGAAGGGCTGGAAGTGCACCCCTCATCCGTTACGAAGATGATACAGAAGTTGGACAAAGACAACTATCTCATCTACGAAAAGTATCGCGGTCTCGTCCTGACGAACAAAGGGAAGAAAGTCGGGAAACGGCTCGTCGACCGCCATCATTTGCTGGAAACCTTTTTATCCATAATCGGGGTTCAGGAGGAGAACATTTACAAGGATGTGGAAGGAATCGAGCACCATCTGAGCTGGGATTCCATCACATGCATCGAGACGCTGGTCGAATATTTCAACCGCGACCGCAGCCGGCTCGAAGAATTGCGACGCATTCGCTCCGAACTTGACAACGAAGAGTGACGGCCGTTGAACAATATCGCTCCGCAGCAGGCGGAGGACGGTACGAAAGCCGCCCGTAACGGGCGGCTTTATGTTAGAAGCGAAAATGGCGTATTTCGCCTCGATTGCCCGCTTGCCGTATCCCCGCGTCAACGCGTGTTGCGCTCGAATGCGACGATCCAGTCGCCTTGCACGGCAGCGTATCCTTCGTCGCCCTCGGCAACGAGGCCGTACAGGTTGCGGACGTCCAGATATTCCCGCCGCTCGCCGTTGTCGAACTCCAGCGTGATGTAATAATCCGTCCGGGAAGAACGGATCGGATGCATTCCCTGTTGGTGATGATGGTGGTTCATATGAGAGCTGACATGCATGCGCTTCGCGACGATGCGTCCGTAGACCGTCTCGCAGGGAGCGGCCGCATTTTCATATACCTGGTGCCGTTCAGCACGATCTTGCCGATTACGACGACGAAGGCGATCACGAGCATAACCGGTATGACGGCGGCCATGAAGCCCCCGATGCCGAAGCCCTGATCTCCGGGAAACACGACCATGAAACAACCTCCTTTGCTCGCAAGTTCGCTATTCTACGCTGTACGAGAATACATACGTCGATCGAAGGCTTTGGTTTCGCTTGTCCCGGATCGGCCTTGCCGCCGTGCCCGACGTTTGGATCATCCTATATGGCAGGGAGAACGGCTGTAAAGCTTGTTTGCGGGCGGAGCCGGCGCTTATCGGGGGAGAATGGCCGTTCTACGGATTGACTTCCGAATGGATTAAGGTTCATAATAGTTCGAACGATTCCGAACCGAAATGTCGGACGCGCGCCGGCAGGCATGCCGGAGCGGATGAGGGAGGTACGTAATATGAAGGCGTTGATCGCGATCGATTATACGGTTGATTTTATCGTCGGCAAGCTGCCGTGCGGGCAGCCCGGCATCGATATTGAAGAACGGATAACGGAGCTCTCGGACCGGTTTGTGAAAAACGGCGATTTCGTCGTGATGGCCGTCGATCTTCATGAAGAAGGGGACGCCTACCATCCGGAGACGAAGCTGTTCCCGCCGCACAATATCCGGGGCACTGAAGGCCGCCGTCTGTACGGCAAGCTGGGCGACTGGTACGAGCGGCATCGGGAGCGGGTTTACTGGATGGACAAGACGAGATACAGCGCGTTTTGCGGCACCGATCTCGAACAGCGGCTGCGGGCGAGGGGCATAACCGAGCTTCATCTGGCCGGAGTTTGCACCGACATTTGCGTTCTGCATACAGCCGTCGACGCTTACAACCGAGGATACGCCATCGTCGTTCATGAGGATGCCGTCGCAAGCTTCAATCCGCAAGGGCATGAATGGGCGCTTGGACATTTTCGAGGCGTTCTGGGAGCGGAAGTCGTCCGGCAAGCTTAAGGAGTGAACGGCATGGCATACGATAAGACATACGATAATTTGACGCTTCATACGGACAAATATCAAATCAATATGATGTACGCGCACTGGAAGCAAGGAACGATGAACGACAAGGCGGTATTCGAAATCTATTTCCGCAAGCTGCCGTTCGGCAACGGCTACGCGGTATTCGCCGGGCTCGAACGCATCGTCCGCTATATTCAGGAGCTGCGCTTTGGCGATGAGATGATCGAATTTTTGCGAACCCAGGAGGAAGGGTACGAAGAAGGCTTTCTGGAGGCGCTTCGGGAGTTCCGGTTTACCGGCAACCTATGGTCGGTTCAAGAAGGAGATCTCGTCTTTCCGAACGAGCCGCTCGTGCGGGTGGAAGCCCGGATCTTCGAGGCGCAGCTGATCGAAACCGCCTTGCTCAACTTTATGAATTACCAGACGCTGATCGCGACGAAGGCGTCGCGAATCAAGCAGGTCGCGCCGGATGACGTGCTGCTCGAATTCGGAACGAGGCGGGCGCAGGAAGCGGATGCCGCGGTATGGGGGACAAGAGCCGCCTATCTGGCCGGCTTCCATGCGACTTCGAATGTGCGCGCCGGCATGATGTTCGGCATACCGGTCAAAGGTACGCATTCCCACTCGTGGATTCAGGGCCACGATTCGGAGGAGGAAGCTTTTCGCCAATATGCCGAGGCGCTGCCCGATCAGGTGACGCTGCTCGTCGATACGTACGATACGTTGAAAAGCGGGGTTCCGAACGCCATCCGGATTGCCAAGCTGCTCGAAAGCAAAGGCAAGCGGATGCAGGCGATCCGGCTGGACAGCGGCGATCTCGCATACCTGTCCAAGCGGGCCAGGGAAATGCTGGACGAGGCCGGCTTGTCTTACGTGAAGATCATCGCTTCGAACGATCTGGATGAAAACATTATTTTCAACCTGAAGGCGCAAGGGGCGAAAATCGACATCTGGGGTGTCGGCACCCAGCTCATTACGGCGAGCGACCAGCCGTCGCTTGGCGGCGTATATAAATTGGTGGCGCGCGAGAAGAACGGAACGTACTTGCCGGTTATCAAAATTTCGGGCAATCCGGAGAAAGTATCCAATCCCGGTGTGAAAGAGGTGTACCGGCTTATTAACCGGCGGACGCGCAAGGCGGAAGCGGATTACATCGCGCTTACGGGGGAAGAGGATATTCGAAAAGGCGAGCGCATCGAGCTGTTCGATCCGGTTCATCCTTATTTGCGGAAAACGGTCGAACATTACGAGGCGGTGCCGCTGTTGAAGTCTGTATTCCAAAATGGAGAGCTGGTCTATTCCATGCCGTCGCTTGACGAGATCCGCAGCTACCATGCGGAGCAGCTCAAACTGTTCTGGCCGGAATATTTGCGCAAGCTGAATCCGGAGAAGTACCGGGTCAATTTTAGCCGCGCGGCCTGGAATTTGAAGATGGAGCTGCTTCAGCAATATCAGCAATAGCCGTATGTACAGCGCAAAGCGCCTGTTTCCGCCGGAAACAGGCGCTTTGTTTGCGCTCGATCGCAGGTCAGTGGTATTTGGGCAGATCGTCGTCGTCTTTGCCGCCCTCGATCACTTTGAACGGTATCGGCTTGCGCTCGCGCGCCTTTGCCGGCCTGGCCGGGGGACGCGTCTTTCTCGCCGCCGCGG
>NZ_BOVJ01000014.1 GCF_018403665.1 Paenibacillus cisolokensis | reverse complement strand
CCCGAGGAATGGCTGACCCGCATACAGGACGCGGAACGCGGCGCCTTGCGGGATACGGGGATCGAGTTTGAAGAAAATCGATACGCGCAGTAACCATTGCCGCCGGGCGCCGTGCCCGGGCGTTTTTGTGCGCGGCGGGCCGGCGGCAATTTCGCCCAACAAGTATAGTCAAGTCAGATTCAAACCTGCTTTCCACGAAGAAAGGAGTTGGATTCATGACTGGAAAACGAAAAAATGCCTGCAAGCGCGCTGCTATTGTGGCTGGCCGTCGTCGTCGCATGGCCCGGATTCGGCGGCGCCGCGGCCGCCGCGACGGCAAGGCTGCCCGCTGACCTCGGCGTGCTGTTCATCGGCGCCCATCCGGACGACGAGGCGGGCAACCTGTCCACATTCGGCCAATGGCACGAGTACGAAGGCATCCGCACGGGCGTCATTACGGTGACCAGAGGCGAAGGAGAACCGTCCGTACGACGAGCGGCGGCGGATAGAGCAGGCAGACCGCCGCGATCAATCTGGTGCCTGTCGCGGCCATCGCCAAGGCGGAAGCCGCGCCCCGGATCGACGGAATCGTATCGGATGGGGAGTATCCCGGCCCCGCCCTCGAAATCGGCCGGTTATGAGCCGCGCTGGCAGGACGGGAAGGTGGCGGCGGAAGCCCCCGGAAGATTCGTCGGGACGGATCGGCCGGGGGCTTGGCTGTCAGTATTTTTTCAAGTTATAAAAAATTTTCGGCAATTTGCGGTACCGGTTCGGACTGACGCCGATCATTTTTTGAACATCCAGTGAAAATGGGTGACATTGTTGAAGCCGACCTGGTACGCGATTTGCGTTACCGGTTTGTCCGTATACAGCAGCATTTCCTTGGCATGCCAGATCCGTTTGAAGGAGATGAACTCGATGACCGAAAATCCGGTATTGTGCTTGAACTCCCGGCTTAAATAGGATGGATTGACCCTAAGCTCCGACGACAGCTTGGACAAATTTATATTTTCGCAATAGCATTTGTTAATGTACTCCATCGCATGCTGGACAACGGGCTTCAAATGGATGCCGTTCCAGCTCTCGATTTGATTGTACCGCCTGTTCCGGCCGTACCCCTTCTTCAGCTCGAGCAGCAGCCATTGCAGCAGGGAGCCGATCGTCCGCAGCGAATAGCCCTCCTTGCGCCCGTATTCCTCCATCATCAGGTCAAAGCACCACTGCAGCTTCGGTCGGATGGACGGGTCCACCTTCCATTGATGCGAGAAAGCTTCGGTTCGTTCGTAAAACAGCGCAAGCGGATCGAGCCCGTCGTTCAGCTGGACGATGTTGGCGAGCGCGGGGTCGAACATGATGATCAAAGCTTCGAACGGTTCCTGATTCAGCAGCTGGCTTTTATGCAATTCATGGTTGCCGATGATGAACAGATCGCCGGGCTCGAACAGGTACACTTTATTTTCGATATAATATTTGCCCCGGCCCGATATGACATAAAAAATTTCCAACGGCTCGTGCCATTCGAACGGCATCCGCCATTCGCCCTCGTTGCGGTTGATGAAAATCTGAAAATCCTGGAAGCTTCGAAACGTTTGCAGCGATTCCGGCAATTTCTTCATCGATCGTACACTCCTTACACGATGTCAGCCTTTCAACGCTCCGCTTGTCAAGCCCTGGATCACCTGCTTTTGCAATAAAAGAAAGATGATGATGATCGGAATGACGCTGACCACGATGGCTGCAAACATGGCAGCAAAATCGGCGTTGAACTGCGATTTGAACATGCTGATGCCGACTTGCAGCGTCCGGACCTTCTGATCGCTCGTCAGCAGCAGGGCGTACAAAAATTCGTTCCAGCACAGCAGAAACTGGAAGATCGCGGCAGTGGCCATGCCAGGACGGATGAGCGGAATCAGGATGCGCCCGTAGGTGTAATAAAACCCGGCGCCGTCCATATGGGCCGATTCCATTATTTCCTTCGGCACGGACCGGACAAAACCGTATACAAGCAGCAGCGTGAGCGGCAGTCCCATGGCGGTGTAGGTCGTAATCAGCGCCCATCTCGTATTGAGCAGCTCGAAATGGGAGGCGATCAGATAGTACGGGACCATCAGCGAATTGATGGGAAGAAAAATTCCCGCGGTCATGACGACGTACACCGCCGAAGCCCATTTTCCGCCCCGGCTGACGGCATAAGCGGCCATCGTGGCAAACCATAGGCAGACCGCCACGGACAGCAAGCTTACGAAGACCGAGTTGACAAACAGCTGCCCAAGCTGCCCGGTAACGTAGGCTTTCTCGTAGTTGGCCCAATGCCACCGCTCCGGAAGCGAGAAGGGCGAGCTCATCAATTCGGCGCTGCTCTTGAACGAACCGACGACGATCCACAGAATCGGCAGTATCGTGACACAGAAGAAGAACGCGATAACGGCATAGACGGGAAGCTTCGCGACAGGTCTGCTCCACTTCATGACAGCACCTCCTTTAAACATCTTTTTCGCGGAACAGGAGGCGTACGAGCAACACCATCACCGCTCCTATGGCGATCAGCATGACGGCCAGCGTATTGGCGTAGCCGTATTGATACGCGTTCATTTTGTTGTAGATGTGTAAAGAAAGAACCATCGTCTGATTGACGGGGCCGCCGTTCGTTAACAGGAAGGGCGCCTCGAAATTTTTGAGCGTGTCGGTCAGCGCAAGCAATACGGCAATGGAGACGGCGGGTTTCAGCAATGGAAGCGTAATGTGCCATTCCTGCTTCAAGCCGGTCGCCCCGTCGATTTGGGCCGATTCGTAGAGCGCCGGATCGATGGTCGAGATAAAAGACATGAAGATGACCATAAAAAAGCCGATGTAAAAAATCCATTGGCCGATGAGCGCGGGAAAAGCGGTGTGCATCTCGCCGAGCCAATTGCGCTGCCAGGCGCCGAGTCCGACCGAACGGAGCAGCTCGTTCAGCAATCCGAATTCGCCGTTGTAGATAAATTGCCACAGCATCGCGAGCGCCAGCGTTGAAATCAGATTGGGAATGAAAAAGACCGTTCTGAAAAATTTCCAGCCCGCGATTTTGCGCGACAGAATCATCGCAACGACGATCGCCATCGGGATATGCAGAAAAACGGCGGCGGCGCCCCATGCAAGCGTATTCAAGAGCGATTTGTGAAAGACGCCGTCCCCGAGCAGTCTGCGGTAATTATCCAATCCGACAAATTCCATCGGCGTGATCGAATCCCATTTCATAACGCTGGTATAAACCAGAAAGCCGACCGGGTATATAAAATACACGGCGAAGACGGCCATGGCGGGAATTAAAAACAGCGCAACGCCCAACCGGTGATGATTTTTCATCTCTTCATCCCTCGATTGTCATTCCGAGTTTGCCTTCTTCAGCATGTCCACAAACTGTTCCGGGGTGTATTCGCCCAGCACGAGACCGGAAAGTGCGGCCGGAAATTCGATTTTGACCGCGGAGCTGGTCATCCCCTCGAAATAATCGAACGTTTGCGGAGCCTCGTTAAGTTTCTTCAAAATCTCTTGGGAAATCGGATCGATCGGATCGCCATCCTCGATACTGTAATTGGTCGATTCGAAAATTTCGCCGCTTTCCAAAAAGATTTGCTTGGCGTTGCCCGGATGGGTGAAAAATTCGATAAACTTGGCGGCGTATTCCGCCCGTTTCTCGTCCTCCTGCTTCTTGGCGGCCATCGTCCAGCCGACGCCCGAGATGAGCGCGCCCTGCTTCCCTTTGCCGTTCTGCGCTGCGGGTGAAGTGCCGACGCCCATTTTGGCCGCCAAAGCTTCGCCGCCTTTTTCCATGAATTCTGATATCATCCACGGTCCGTTCACGATCATGGCCGCTTTCTCATTCAGATAGTGGCTGGCGTACTGCTGATAGGTCGCGCCGATGGCGTCTTTCGGGGCATAGGCGAACAATTGCCGGAGAAGTTCCGCTGCCTGCACGTAGGCCGGGTCGTCCAGCCCGTTTCTCATCACGTCCGGACCTCCGATGCTGGACACGATATAGGAGTACAAGAGCATCGCCGACCATGCGTTTTCGCCCGTACCCATCGCAAAAGCATATACGCCGTTTTGTTTAAGCGCTTCCGCCGCTTCGATCATGTCGTCCCAGGTTTGCGGAAACGTATCGATTCCCGCCGCTTCGAACAGCGATTTATTGTAAAAAATCGGGGTAATCATCTGGTCGAGCGGAATCGCCAACAATTGATCGTCGAACCGGCCGATGGAGAGTACGTCTTCGTTCATGTTTTGCGCCCAGCTGTCGTTCATGTACGGCTTCAGATCGAGCAGCTTGCCCGAGCTGTAGTAACGCTGCGATTCGACAGGGTTATAGTAGAACGTGAAAATATCCGGAAGACTGTCGGTCGCCAAATTCGTTTTCATTTTGTCTTGATAAATGTCGTCGTCGGGTATGGAGTCGATCCTGACTTTCGCTTTTCCTTCATGCTGCGCATTGAAATCGTCGACGATTTTCTGGACGACGCCCGCTTTGCCGTCTTCTCCGACCCAGTGCGTGGAGAAGACAAGCTCGACGGGTCTACCCGCCGCTTCGCCGCCGCCCGTCTCGCTCCTGCCTGACGATTCACCGGAGACGCAGCCTTGCAGAACGAGCGATACAGCACATACGACAGCGAGCAGCAACAATGATCTTTTTTTCGATTTCACTTTCATGTTCACTTTCATGGTAATCCCCCTTTACTTGTTTTCTTGAATTTACTTGCAATGAATAAATGATCTTTCGCATCCATCACAAGCCGTTTAACGCTTTCAACAGTTGCTCCCGCGACGGAGCGCCGGTATAGCCTCCCACCGCTTCCACGCTTTTGCTGCCGCAGTAGTTGGCGATCCGCAAGCAATCTGCCATATGCCGGCCCTGCAGCCAGCCGTACAGAAAACCGGCCGCGAAGCAGTCGCCGGCTCCGGTGGAATCGACGACGTCCGCTTGCGGCGCTTCCGCCGCATACCGTTTGCCGTCGGATTGGCCGATCGCTCCGCGCTCGCCGAGCTTGATGACGGTAACGGGACACAGCGCCGCAAGCTCCGCCAGCGCTTCCTCCGGATCGTGCTTGCCGGTAATCCGCTGCGCTTCTTTCAGGTTGGGCATGAAAATATCGGCAAGGCCGATCATCGCTTTCAATTCCGCGGATTGCAGCCATTCCTCATCCCAGGACGTATCGAGACTGACCGTTTTGTTCAGCCGTTTGGCCGTCGCAATCAGTTCCGCATATTCCTTCCGGGCGGAAAATGGTACAGCCTCGCTTCCGAACTGCTGACGACTTGGTGAAGATGACGCAGATGTCTTGAGAGATGACGGTCGTCGGCATAGGATACAAAAGCCCGGTCCTCCCGATTGTTCAGGACGACGGTAATTTGCGGGTAGGGCTCGTCATACCTGTGGACATACCGGAGATCGATGCCCTCTTCTTTCATTTTGGAAACGATAATATCTCCCCACAGATCGTCGCCTATTTCGGCGGCAAGACCGACGTTGAGCCCCAAGCGGGAAGCCGCGGCCGCGGAATTCATCATTCCCCCGACCGTCACTTCCAATTGCTTGGCCCAAATTTCTTCGCCAAGCTTCGGCATGGAAGGAAGACCGGTAAAAATAATGTCGCAGCAGGACGAACCGATGAAGATGACATCTTGTTTATAGTTAGACATGCGATACTCCTTTTTCCCGAACTTCGACAAGTACGGTTGATGCCGCTGCACATAATCGTCCACGATTTTTGGGCAAGCGAGTAGGAAGCGACAAGCGGGTGGACCGTCAGCGCCCATACCGCATCCTCGTACGAACCGTTACGGCGGCGGAAACCGTGTACCTTTCATACTGTTTTACGCTCTGGATCAAGCCTTTCACGCTATCGGGGAGAGCTCCTGCGGCAAGCGGCACCGGGCCGTTGGCGTCCAGCATGCAGGGCACCTCCACGACATCGTCGTCGCGCAAGTCCGCGATCGTCCCCCGGTTCGGCACATTGAGAATAAGACAAGTTTTCTTGTTGTTGCAGATCGCCGACATGATGGACAGCGCCAGTCCGGCGTATCCTTCATTCTCCAATGAAGCTTGCGAGGTATCCAGCGGTTTATGCTGCATGCTGCCGGCATTTCCGGCTTTCCCGGTTTCGGCGGACATATAGCTGTTTTGCCGTTTCTGCATCGTATCGGCGTACAACGCGATGGCGGCTTCGATGTCGCCTTCCTGCAGCTTCTCCTTCAATTGCACGAGCAGGTTCCGGTTCCATTCCGCGATCTGCTCTCCCCGCGTATGCGGGCTGCTCAAAATATGATTGACCGCCTGTTCGCGGTAATAGTAGTAGTACAAATATTCGTTCGGCAGCATCCGCAGTTGCCTGATCAGTTCGGGAGAGAAGCAGGCCATGTGCGGACACGAGCGGGCGAACCGGTCGTAGTGATCGATAATATACGGCAGACGGTCGATCCCGCGCACCGTAACGCGGTTCACCCATCCGAGATGATTCAATCCGAAATAATGCAAATGGATATCGTCGGCCGGCTCGTTCAAAAATTTGGCAATGTCGAGCTTGAGCGCGGAAGGGGCGTCGCATATGCCGATCAGGTTGAGCCGGGTATGCTTGCTCAGCGCTTCGGTGATCAGTCCGGCCGGGTTCGTAAAGTTGACGACCCAGGCGTTCGGCGATTCCCGTTCGATGATGCGGGAATACTCCAGCATGACCGGAATCGTGCGCAGCGCCATCGAGAACCCGCCGGGACCGGTCGTCTCTTGACCCAGAACGCCGTGGCGCAGCGCGACTCTTTCGTCGATCGCCCGGCTTTCCTCGCCGCCGACCCGAATCGCCGTGTAGATGAAATCCGCACCTTCGACCGCTTTCGCAATATCGGTTGTCGTTTCGACCCGGAAAGGGGATCCGTGCTGCCGGACCAGGTGTTTCACGATAGCGCCGATCGTGTCGATTTTATGAGGGTCGATGTCGTGAATGACCAACTCCCGGATCGGAATTTCGTGATGCCTCCGGACCAGGCTGTCGATCATGCTTGGGGTTCTGACGCCGGCGCCCCCGATTAAAGCCAGCTTCATAGGTCAGCCTCCTTTTCGTTGTTTACACTTTCTAGTTTAGAGACCGAACCGTTTTTGAGCTAATGATCATTTGTTATAAAATTTAGATATTTTTACTTTAGTTTTGTTAGCAGCTTGGCAATGTCGACATGATTCGAGGCATTCGCGGCTTGCCGGGCCGCGGGATGGGCCAGTGGGGTGGCAGAGCGCATCGCTGGCAGCGTGGAGGTCAGGGGTTCGCTCCCCCTTGGCTCCACCAAATGCGAATGATAAAAAGACCGTCCGTCCGGACGGTCTCTTTTATCGCGCCGCGCATGGCTGTGTGCCCGCATGTCACGGTTCTTCAGGGACTTTGATCACAATGTTTTGATTTATGGCAACCGGATCCTCGAAACGGTAGACGCGAAGCGTATATTTCTCTTGTTCCGGAGCCATCATCATGACTTGATGCACCCCCGGAACCTGTCCGCCTTCCGCGTTGATTTTCGGAAGAGCCCGTCCATACGCCTGCCCCGAATACACTTTATATTTCTTCTGATAAAGTTGAAGCAATTCGGGATCACTGTTCACTTTTTCCTGGTACCGCTCGTATTCCATTTTCCAAGGCGGGGGCTCCTCCGCGGAACCGGCGATTTCCACATCCAAATAAAGATGGCCGCTTTCATATCGCGCCCCGATGACGGATATCGTCCTGTCCCGGAACTGCAAGGTTACGGGGAAGCTTTCCGGATTATTCAGGGAAATGTCAAATTCCAGCGAGTCATTGACATCCGTGATCCACACTTTCTCCAGATGCAGCGTGATCTCTTCCCCGGGCTTGAAAAAGGCCGACGGATGGAATGTGAGGTCGTTTTTCAGGCTCAGATCGTTTGAAGAATAAATTTCTCCGTCGCTGCCAAGAATATACGGATTATCCTCTGAACCCGGATGCTGAATATCAACCTCAAAACCCTCCGGAACGAGTTTCTGAAACTCGAGCTTCATCTCCGTGGGCGACACCGTGAGCTGCTCCAGCCTGATCTTCGCTTTTCCATCGCCACTTCCTTATCCAATCGTATCCGTTTTGATTCCAAAAACGAGGAGGCATGGAACGGTACGACGATATCCGTGAAGTGTTGTTGCCGTTCGTTCACGGACGACGGTGACTGAAACACCTCGAAGGTCAAAGTATCCGGATTTGTCCGCAGAAAATCCCGCACTTCCTTTGCATTCAAACGTTGTACAACTTGCATGACTTGTAACGGATTCCCCTGCTCGTCTTTGATGGTGGTGATGTTTTGGCGCATGCCCGCCTTCTTGAAATTTCCGGATACGAACAGGAATGCTTTTTTTGCTCTTCTGCACCCGATACGGATGCATAAAATTGCAGCTTCTCTTCCTCGAGATAAATATTTTCCAACGTGATGGATATGCCATCTTTCTCGACGGTTACAGAAGGAATCGGGCGATAGTCATGCGATGTTGCGCCTTCGATGCCACGGTGTTCGACAAACAAACGTTTCCATTCCTCGGGTACCTTTGCACTCAACCACTGCCTGGCGTAGGAAGACAGCGTCGGTGATAACAGGAAGACGGACAAGATTATAATCACGGAGGCCGCGGAAACTGCAGCCCTTATCAACCATATTCTTTTTTTCGCTGACGATTGGCAGCGGCCAGAATCGCCGATCGAATCCGGGCTTCCAATTCCGGCGGGCGCCGGTTAATTGGGTGTCACCCCTGTTTATCATTTTTGGAAATATGAATCCAGTTCCTCATTTTCCATACGATTATTTTGATCCGTCATCCTATTTCACCTCCAACTTGACGCGCAAGTGACGCAATGTGGCATATACTTTCGACTTCACCGTACCGAGCGGCAGTTCCGTCGCCTCGGCGATTTCCTCAAACGAGTACCCCAAGTAATATTTCATTTTTACGAGCAGCCTTTCCATGGCGGGCAATCGTGCGAGCGTATGCTCCAGATCCATGACCTCATCATGGAAGGAAACCGGCAAGGCCGTATGGTACAATGAATTCGCGTTCTTGATCGCGTTCTTCTGTTTCCGGAGTTGGATCTTGCACTCGTTGATCACAATCCGAATGAACCAGGTGGAGAAAAACTTCGGTTCTTTCAATTTCTTCAAATGCAGCATGGCCTTGACCACCGCATCGCTGACGGCATCCATGCTGTTGGATTCGTTCTGCAAATAGGAAAATGCAATATGATAAGCTTTGTCCTTGAGCTTCAGAACAACCGCCTGATAGCTTTCGTAATCGCCTTTTTGCGCTCTTCTGATCAGTTCCTCGTCGCTCATGGGCGTTTCTGTCGCCCGATTGTCTTCTTTCATCTGCATCACCTGAACCTGTGGCTGCGATCCATCGCTGTATGAAGAATAAACATCATTTTTTTCCTAATCTTCGGCATCTACAACCTTTACCCTTTTAGGCAGCGACAGTTTAAAAGTGTTGGTCGGAAAATTGGAGGGGAAATCGATCTTGGTAACGGTTGTTTCCCAATCATAATATTGATCCTGATGTTTTTGCTTTAGTAAAAGTCCCGTTTTTTTGTCCACCCAAATTTCCATATCGGGATAAGTAACGGTGCGTGTCCCGCCGCCAGCTGATTTTATCTTGACTGTCTTGCCTTCACCTTTGAAATGATAAACGGTTCTTGATAACATATTCTCTTCTCCGACCAGCGTAAGATCTGTCGTAACCTGCATATTCCTGATCACGTGTTTGGCGTCGATCGGACTCGATTTTACCGGAGAAGGATAGGCAATGGCTTGTTTTTCGCCTGCGGTATAGTGAATGGTTTTTTTCCATCGCTGACCACATAGTAGGTTTTTCCGGCACTTTTTGCTTCTTCCCGATACTGGCCTTTCGCTGTGTTATCCCATGTTTTCACGACGGTTTCTTCCGTTTGCGGGTCTGTTTTCTTTTGCGGATCTGCTTTTTCTTGAGAAACGGATTTCATTTTGCCGATCGTTTTTCTTTCGTAATAGACGGGAACGAATTTCGTCTTCATGATGCTTTCAATGGCTTTGTCCACGGCTGCCGTTTTTCCGGCAGTTGCCGCAGCCGACGCCGACAGGCCGCCCATTGACAATGCAAGCATGGACAGCAGAACATACATGATCATCTTTTTCGGTTCATTGATCCCCAATCCTTTCCATATTCCTGATTTTTTCACATCAATTAGATGCTTGACGCCGGCGTTTGGCTTTTCGTAACAAAAAAATCCCAAAAAAATACCCCGTAATCATCCGAATTATTACGGGGCAACACGCTAACTGTAGCGTGTTTTTTTGCATTTGGTGGAGCGCACGCGATAAACCGAGTTCATTCGGGCCGGGCCCCGTACGTCCTCTTACCTTCGTCGCGATAATTGCTCGGTGCCTTTTTCCTTGTAACGTTTTGCCAAGGATGACTTCAGACTGCCCATCGGCGTAAACATTCCATCGCCAGATCGACGAGCAAACCAGCCTCTTTCTCGTCAAGACCGCCGAAGATGCCCCGCTTGGTCCCGCCCCCAAATGTCTAGGACCCTGCAGGTGTACAATTGGCTGCGGAGCGAGTGTGGAGCGAGGGAATAAAGCCCCTCAGGTGCGCAATTGGCCGCGGGGCAGAGGAAAGCCCCGAAGGCGAGTGCCCCCGGGGCTTTCCTTTATACCGTGCCGGCACCGCGTCGGCCGGTGCCGGCACGGCTAAGCGCGCTGCGCCGCTTCGGCCGCCGCGCGGTTGATTTGCTCCCGTTTCGCGAGCAGCCAGGCCGCATCACGCGGATAGCGGCTGAACGTAATCGGCTCGTCCAGCCCTTCCTCGAGCAGACGCAGCGTCTCGCCGCGTCCGACGGCGGCCTCCAGCGCTTCCAGCGCGCGCAAGTCCTGAAGCGCCTCGTACAGCACCTCGAGGCGAATCGATTCGATCGGCCCTTCCGGTCCCGGGTAGACGAGGAAGGCGTCGCCGGAAGGGAACGCGTAATAGGCGTCGGTGACACGGAACGGGTCGATCGGAAAACGGGAATATTGCGAATAATAGAAATTATAGCCCCAATGCAAAAACCCGGCGATGCGGAATTTGTACAGCTGGAAGCCGAGAATCCGGTTCCGCGCCGACGGCATCGAGAAGAAGCGGTTGGACACGTCCTTGTACTGCGAGCAGCAGTAGTAGGTCCACAGGTCGGGCACGCCGGCTTCCAGGAACGGCTCGATATGATTGTTCGCCGGCACCGGATGCTGAACGAGTCCGTTGTCGTAGAAGCTCCGGTCCGACAACGCGTCCATCGTCGGCAGGCCGCCAAGCCGCTCCTTCGTCCATTCGCTGACGCTTCTGTACATTTCGAGATGCACACCTGACGGTTCGTCCGACAGATGGAACAGACAGCGCTCCTGAAGCCCGCGCTCCCGGACGAGCGGCAGCAGCTCGGACAAAACGCTTCCAGAAATGCGCGATATTCCGGACCGGCCGCGTCGGTCTCCCATCCGAATATCCGCTTCTCCTCGCCATTCTCCACGGCCACAATTTTCGGCGCATGACGGGCTCCCCATTGGGTATACAGATGCGAAAACTCAATGACCTTAAAACCGATTCGCTCCGCAAGATCGAGCCACCGGTTCAGCTTGTCGAACCCGAAACGGTACCGCCCGTTCTCGCGCCATACGTCCACGAGCTGCACCGTCGGCCGCTCGCCTCCGACATCCGTATCGAGCGGAGGGGTGAACAGCGGGGTGTAGATCGTATTGATGCCGTGGCCGGCCGCCGTCTTCATGAACGACTCGATCAGCGACCAATGCCGCTCCGAAAAGACGTCGACGCCGTAATAGGTGGCGATGCAGTCCGTATGAAACCATTCCGTATGCAGCAGCCGCTGTTCCGGCAGCCATGCGGGCAGCACGTCGAGCGTGAACGTCTCGGCGGCGGCCGTCGTTCCGTTCTCGGCGATGAAGCGGATTTCGATCGGATACTCGCCCGGTTCGTCGCGTCCGTCAAGCTCGACCGTCACCCAGACGGAGCGCCATTGGCCCGGAGGAGCAATCCAGCCTTCCTTCGGCTCGGGCGGCAGCAGCGGGTCCGGGTAAAGTCCCGGTTTCGCACGCACGACATTGTCGTCGTGGTCGGGATATACGGGCATCTCCGACGGGACGAGGCCAACCGCGCGCAGCGATATGGGCGCCTGAAGTGCCGCGGCGGCTTCGACCTTCATTCTCTTCAGCAAAAGGCCGCTGCGGTAAGCGACCTGGAACGAGAATGTTTCGTTGCGAAAAGCGGACGCTTGGCGGAAAGGGGATGCCGCCAGCTCTTCATCGGGAAAAACTTTCTCGAGCGAACTGATCACGCGCGTTTCCAATGCAATGGTCATATGCCCATTACCCCCTGATCTGAGATTCGTTCCAGCTTCTTCAGGCGAGCCGCTCGATCGCGGCGAGCGGCAGCAGCCGTTCCACATCCTCGCGGCGAACGTGGCCGGCGGAAGGGGAAAGCGCGTTCGCGGCAGCGGCCGCCGTCGCCAGCCGCAGTCCGTCCACGAGCCGCATCCCCCGTGCGCTCGCGAGCGCAAGCCCCGCGGTGAACGCATCGCCGCTGCCTACCGGATTGACCGCGTCGATGCGCGGAGGGCGGATGCGGTACAGCTCGCCGCAGACGGCGGCGAGCGCTCCGTCCGCGCCGAGCGTGACGACGATGCGGACGCCGAAGCGCTCCGCTCCGCGCAGCAGCGATGCGACGAGCGCTTCCTCGTCTTTCAGCGGCCCCTCGCCGTACAATTGTTCCCATTCTTCGGCGTTCGGCTTGATCCAGTCGGGCTTCGCCCGCAGTCCTTCGGCGAGAGCGGCGCCGCTGGTATCCAGGAATACGGCCGCTCCGGCCTGCCGCGCCGCTTCGGTCAGACGGGCGTACGTATCGGCCGGGAGGCCGGCCGGCAGGCTGCCGGAGAACACGACGATGCGCGAGCGTCCGGCGAGCCGCCCGATGAGCGACACAAGCTCGCCGAACCGTTCCATCGGGAAGACCGGCCCCGGCTCGAGCAGTTCTGTCGATCGTCCGTCGTCGTCCAGCACATTGAGGCAAATGCGCGACTCGCCTTCGATCGTCATCAATTCGTGCGGAATTCCTTGCGCGGTCAGGCTTGCCGCGATAAATTGGCCGTTGTAGCCGCCCACGACGCCGGCCGCCACGACGTCTCCGCCGAGCTGGCAGATGACGCGCGCCGCATTGATCCCTTTTCCGCCGGGGACGGCCGTAACACGGCGAACGCGCTGCACGCGGCCGGTTCGCAGCGCGTCGAGGGCGTACGTCTTGTCGATCGCGGCGTTAAGCGTTACGGTCGTAATCATCGCCGATCACCGAAAATCGCGGGCCCGGCCCGCCGCGCCGGTCAGGCGCATCTTGGCGGCCGCCGCCTGCTTCAGCGCCTGCTTGGCCGGGACCATATATTTGCGCGGATCGTTCTCCTCCGGATGCTCCGCGAATACGCGCTTGATGGCGTCGGAGAACAGAATGCGCAGTTCGGTAGCGACATTCATTTTGGCCATGCCGAGGCTGACGCAGCGCTTCACCTGCTCTTCCGGAATGCCCGATCCGCCGTGCAGCACGAGCGGCACCGGCACCCGCTCGGCGATTTTGGCGATACGTTCGAAATCGATGCGCGGTTCACCCTTGTATATGCCGTGCGCCGTGCCGATGGCCGGCGCCAGCGTGTCGACGCCGGTGCGCTCCAGGAAGAGGGCGCATTCGTCGGGATCGGCGAGCAGCGCCTCATGTTCGGCGACGACGATATCGTCTTCGACGCCGCCGACTTTGCCGAGCTCCGCTTCCACATTGACGCCCGCGGCATGGGCGATTTCCGTCACCTTTGCGGTTTGGCGGACGTTCTCTTCGAACGGATGCATCGAGGCGTCGATCATGACGGACGTATAGCCGGCTCGGATGCAGCGAACGATCAGCGAGAAGTCGGTGCAGTGGTCGAGGTGGAGGGCGATCGGCACGCGGCTGCGGTCGGCGGCTACGGTGGCCGCCGCAGCAACGTATTCCGGCCCGAGATGTTTGACCGTGCCGACCGTCGTCTGGATAATAAGGGGTGATTCGGTTTCCTCCGCCGCCTCCGCAACGGCTTGCAGCATTTCCAACGTATGCACGTTAAAAGCGACGACGGCATATCCGTTGCGCCTTGCCTCGTTCAGCATCGCTGTCGATGAAACCAAAGGCATCGTTACATTCCTCCCGATTGTTGCGATTTCATGAGCTGCTTGCTTGCCATCAGAGCGCTGCCGATCAGTCCCGCATGTTCGCCCAGGAAGGCGGTGCGGATCGTCAGACGCTCCCAATACCCGCGGTAGACGGATTGCTGTAGCCGTCTTCGCGCCGGAGCGAGCAGCCGCTCTCCCGCCTGGGCGACGCCGCCGCCGACGATGACGATGTCGGGGCTGAACAGCGTGACCGCGTAGGCAAGCGCCAGGCCGAGATAATCGCCGGTCCGTTCGAAGATCCGGATTGCCAGCGCGTCTCCGGCGTCGTAGGCTGCGGCGACATCGGCCGCGGTCGGCTTCGCGCCGTTCTCCGGGCTGAATCGTTCGCTCAATATGCTGCTTTCGCCCGCCTGCAGCGCATCCGCCGCCTGGCGGGCGATGCCGGTGGCCGAGACGATCCGTTCGGCGCAGCCGGTCAGTCCGCACGGGCAGGCGTAATCGATGCCCGGCAGCGGGATGTGGCCCAGCTCGCCGGCCATCTGCGCGCCGCCGTAATAAAGCCGGCCTTCGTTCACGACGGCCGCGGCGAGCCCGGTCCCGACCGTCACGCCGAGCACATGTCCGAAGCCTTCGCCCGCTCCGCGCATCGCTTCGCCGTAAATATACATGCGGACATCGTTGTCGATAAAGACGGGAAGACCGGTGCGGCGCGCCATTTCCGCGCCGAGCGGGACGTTATGCCATCCGAGGTTGCCCGCGAACACCGACAAGCCCGCCTCGGGATCGACAAAACCGGGAATGCCGATGCCGACCGCTTCCACCCGGTGCGATCCCGCGGCGGCGCGCATTTCGTTGATTACCGTTTCAATCCGGTTCAGCACATGCGCGGGACCCCGGTCCGCCTCCGTCGCGCAGCGGGTCGTGCGGATCGGCTCGCACCGTTCGTTCAGCAGGCCGCCGACGATGTTCGTACCGCCTACATCCAATCCGATATAACGGCTCAGGGTGGCCACCTCCAATTCCGAAATAGGGGCAAGACGATTTTCGGTCAAATTTTGACGACTTGGGTCAGGTTGCGCGGCGAATCCGGATCGATGCCTTTCGACAGCGCGGTATAGTACCCCAAATATTGCAGCGGCGGCAGGTTCAGCACCGCCCGCGCTTCATCGGTCGAATCGGGGCAGCCCGTCACGAAAACGGCGTCTGCGAACGCGGTGTCCGCACCTTCGCGGGCCGTCAGCAAGACGACGGTCGCGCCGTATTGTTTCATCTCTTCGGCGACTTTCAACTCGTAGGACCGGGCGCTCTCGGAGACGAGCACGCAGACGAGCGCTCCGGGCTCCACGACCGATTTCGGACCGTGGCGGAATTCGAGCGTGCCGAAGCTTTCCGACCAGACGACAGCCATCTCTTTCACCTTCAGCATCGCTTCCTGGGACAACCCGTAATAGGCGCCCATGCCGAGGAACAGGTAGCGGCTGAACGGTCCCTGGCCGGCAAGCCGCTGCGCGAAACGATCGGCGCGCTCCACATTGTCCCGGCTCGCCTTCGCCGTCGCCGCAAGCTCTTGCTCCATATCGGCCAATGCGGCCGCTTTGGCGATGGCGGCTTGCATCATATAGGTCATGCTGCTGAACGATTTCGTCATGACCGTGCTTCGTTCCTTGCCGAGCGGCGATACGAGGCATGGCACCATCCGGGCCATCGAGCTGTCCTCGTGGCACGTAATGCCGCACCGCGTCCAACCGGCCAAATCTTTCACCGATTCGAGCGCGAGCAGCACCTCGGTCGATTCTCCGGAGCGGGATACGCCGACGAGCAAATAACGGCGGCCTTCCACCGCGTTCTGGCGGCGGAACAGATAAATTTCGGAAGAAGGCAGCGCGGTTGCCGGACGGTTCAGCCACAGCCTGGCGGTCGCCGCCATTGTCATCGATTGGTAATAAGAGGAACCGGAGCCGATAAAAATGATTTCGTCGTAATCGGAAGAGGCCAAATAACGGTCGATCCAATCGGATTGTACGGCGCACTGCTGCAGCGCGGCGGCCAGCGCTTCCGGCTGGCCGGTAATTTCGGGATACGTCAAGCGTCCAAGCGTCTCGGTCAAGGAAAGCCCTCCTTACGGTATGTTCTTGACCCTGATTATACCTCTTCCCTGCAACTTTTTGAATCTTTTTTTGAGACAAAAATTTATAAATTGAATTTTTTGATCATAATTGTACGCGCGGAACGCCTTTTATCGCAAAAAAACAGCGGCCCACATCGGGCCGCCTTCCGGCATGTCAAGCGAAAAACAGAAAATGCGTCGGCAGCTTGCGCAGCTGGCCGTCGGAGGGCCGGTTGACGACCCGGCCGTTGAATACGAGCGAGGAGGAGCCGCCGCCGTCCAGATTATAGGCGTCGACCGCTCCGAACCGTTTCAGCAAAATTTGCATCTCCCTGAGCGTAGCCCCCGAGCGGCCGTCCTCGCTGTAGCCGTCCGCAACGAGGAACAGCAGCTGGCCGTCCTTGTAATTGGCGATGACGGTGCGCGGCGCGCGCTTCGGGCTCGTCTGCCATTTCGGCGGAATCGCCAGCGCCGAGCCGTTCTTCATCAGCATAGGCACGAACGAAGCGCCGAAGCGAAGGTTGAGCTTGTCCAGCTGCTCCTTGCGGAAAAACTTGCCGCCGACCAGTTGCATCTCTTCGTTCATGCCGACGACAAACAAATCTTTCTCCGACGGATGAAAACCGTTCGCATACTCGCCGTCTACAATCGTCGTGCCGAGCGGATAGCGCACGCCCTTGCGGTCGGCGAAGCCGCCGGCATTGACGCCGGCAACGGCATTGTATCTTTGGGCCGCCGACAACGTCGTTTCCGCGCCGCCGAACCGATCTTCGCCGAGCACCATCGTCATCGCTTCGGGAGATTTCAGCTTGACCTTCAGCGCATAGCTTTGGAAATGATGCGTCTTGAGATAAAACAGCTGCGCGGTAATCTTGTCCGACTGCACCGTCTGCACCGGCGTGCCGAGCTTGCGGGTAATGCGCCGGTCGTAAATGGCCGCAGGCTTGCCGGCCAGGCCGGCGGAGACCCTCACCACTTGTCTCACTTCGGCGTTCGTCTTGTTGTACAGCTCGACCGTTTTTTGCATCGAAGCCGCCGTCTGGCGGGCGATTTCATAAGCCTGCTCGAGTTTCGAGGCGATGCGGTCCGCCTGCCCGGCCGCCATGAAAGGCGGCAGGTCCGGCGGCGCCGGATAGGCGTCGGCCGAGAGCGTGAAGCGGATGTCCGCGGAGGCGATCCAGAGCATGGCGCCGATGAAAGGCGCGCAAGCGAGGAGCACAAAGCGGTTGAGCGATTTAACTGCGAGCCTCATTTCAACACTTCCAGATTTTTTGCAGTTCATTCAATTGTTTTTTGACTTCGTTGATTTCGGTATAGAGCTTGTTGCTGTTGTCCGTCTTGTTCGTCGCATTGTCTTTCGTAAAGGTCAGAAGCTCGTTCAGGGCATTGATCTTGTCTTCAAGCTGAACGAGCTTGTCATCGACCTTCGCTTGCAGCTGCCGGATTCGGGCGTCGTAATCGTCCTGCATCTTGGTGATTTGCGCGGCCGTTTGCCGTTCCAGCTCCGCCACCGTCACCGCGCGCAGATGTTCGGTATACTTCAAGGCGCCGTAAGCGCCGGATCCGATAAGAAGAAGCCATGCGATGAGAAAAACGAGGAAAGACCGGTTCGACTTTTTCGTGACGCTCTCTCATATCTGCCGAGCGTTTCCGCGTGCTCTATTCGGGTATTCATATTCGTTTAACGTTCACCTCGCCTTTGGAAAGGGAACGAACTGCAAAAACGATTCTATTATACTTAGACGGACAAACCGCCGCAAAGTTGCGTTTCAAATATAATCGGAAAAGTTTGAAGGAAGTTTGACGGTTTTGTCGAATATAGGGCCGAAGGTCTTAAAAATTATATAGGAATTCGGAACTGTTTTTCATGTGAAAACGAGTCGAGGTCCTTATTCACGATTACACCATGATGGTTCGAGGTGCTCGAATGAAAACTGTATCCGGAATCGCCGTGTTGCTGCTGCTGGGCCTGCTGCTTCCGTATTCGGGTCTGGCGAAAGCCGAGTCGCAGAATGAACGCTCCTTGCGTGCATTTCGTTATATGTGGGTATACGATGTTAGCGGTAACGCGGGTACGCTCCCGGACAGCGCCGCAGCGGATTGGAAAACCGCGGACGCCGGCCGTCCGATGCCGTTCTCCAAACCGGCTGGCGCATCCGTGGCATGGATCGAGCTGGATATCGGGCGAAACGATTGCAGCAGCCGCACTTGCGGGCTTTACATATCCCGATTGTACGCGCAGAATGTAAGCGTTTATGTCGACGGGCGGATGGAATACGAGACGAGGCGGAATTATCGGTACGACGTGAACGAAATGCTGCTCCCTTTGCGCCTCGAAGGGGAAGGACGGCTCGTTTATTTGCGCCTGGAAACGGCAACCGGCAAGCTGGGCATTCCGGACTTTCCGGTAGTCGGCAATTACCAGCGCATGCTGGTCAGCTACGTGAAGCGGGACTTGTTCGACATCGTGCTGGGGGGCGCTTATCTGTTTATGGGCCTCGCCGTCTTTTTCGTCGCCCTGTTTGCAAGGAGATCCCGGTTCGCCTCCTGGATGTCGCTGTTCGTGATTTTGATATCGACCGGCATTCTCATCCTGACCTGCACGCCGATCATGTACGCGATATGGCACGATTACGGACAGTGGATGGTCCGCATGTCCAACCTTGCGCTCTATATGCTGCTGCCGGCCATCACCATATTTGTCGAAGGAATATTTGGCAAAGGGACGTTTCGGATTGTCGGCAAGCTTCGCGTTTTTCAAATCATCTTCATGGCGTTCTGTACGGCCGGCCTGCTGCTGAATGAGCTGACTTCTTACCGCTTTTCCGACTACTGTTTTTTTCTGTCGGACATCATGCTCGGCGGACTGACGATCGTCCAGTTTGCCATACTGGCCGCTTGTTCAATCGCGCGTTCGCGGCGGGGCAGCAGGGATTCCGTCATTTTGACGGCGGGGCTCGGCATCCTGGCAGTTGCCGTTGCGATCGATCTGGTCCGGTATGCGGCGAACTTCGATGACGAGATGTACGTATGGAAAATCGGGACGGCCGGGTTTGCGTTTTCGCTCGTTGCGATTTTGGGCAGGGGCATCCGGGAGGACCAGATTCGACTGCTACGTTATTCCCGCGAGCTGAAGGTCTATTTCGATCAACTGCAGCAGTCGGACAAAATGGAGATTATCAGCCAGCTTGCGGCGTCCATCGCGCATGAGGTGCGCAATCCGCTGCAGGTGACGCCGGGCTTTTGCAGCTGCTGAGCAAAAAAGCGAAAAGGAGCAGGATAAAAGTTATTTGCTGCTGGCGATGGACGAGCTCGACCGCGCCTCCAAAATCATTACCGATTACTTGACTTTCGCCAAGCCGCAACTGGAAAGCGTGCAGACGCTTCGGGTTTCGGAGGAAATGGCGCAAATTGCCGGGATGCTGGTGCCCCTTGCCAATATGCGGGGCGGGGAAATTACGGTGGACGTGCCGGATCATCTCTATGTGAAAGGAAATCCTTCGAAGTTCAAGCAAGCTTTTGTCAACGTGCTGAAAAACAGCATCGAAGCGTTCGACGGCCAGGGAGAAATCCGCATGTGGGCTTACCAGGACCGGCAAGAGGTCGTCATTCATATACGCGACAACGGCGAAGGGATGGACGAGGAAGTGGTGGCGAAGCTCGGAGAGCCGTATTTTTCGAACAAGGCGAAGGGCACCGGACTCGGCCTGCTTGTGACGATTCGGATCGTTGAAGCCATGAAAGGCAAAATCGAGTTTCACAGCCGGAAAGGCCACGGCACCGAGGTCATCGTGCGCCTGCCGGCGGAACCGCCGGCCGCAGAGCTTGCCGCTCCATAGCTGCGCTTGTCGGTGGGTCCGCCAGATTTGCGGCTTTATAGCTGCGTTTGTCAGTGGGTCCGTCATACTTGCCGGTTCATAGCTGCGTCTGTCGGTGGGACTACCAGACTTGCCGGTTCATAGCTGCGTCTGTCGGTGGGACTACCAGACTTGCCGCTCCATAGCTGCGCTTGCTGGTGGGTCCGCGAGATTTGCGCTTCATAGCTGCGTCTGTCGGTGGAGCTACCAGACTTGCCGCTCCATAGCTGCGCTTATCGGTGGCCCGCCAGATTTGAGGCTTTATAGCTGCGTCTGTCGGTGGGACTACCAGACTTGCCGCTTCATAGCTGCGCTTGCTGGTGGGGCCATGCGGCGGCCGCCCCGGTTCGCGGTTCGCGCCTCCTGCCGAAAAGACTTAATTTTGTATAAATCCTGATGAGAAATATCCATTTCACTTCGGGACGGCAATTTCTACAATGAAGGTGCAGTAAATCTCGATCGACAGGAGGTAGCGCGCATGAACGGTCAGACGCCCGTATTGTTGACAGACGATCAGATGCGCCAGTTTATTACCGAAGGCTTTCTCATTTTGAAAACGGATTTTTCCAAGCAATTTCACCAGGAACTGCTGCAGGAACTGAACGAGGTGTACGAGAAGGAAGGCAACCCCGGCAACAATTTGCTGCCCCGGATTCGGGGACTGCGCAAGGTGTTCGACCATCCGGTCATCCGCGGCGGACTTACGAGCGTTCTCGGTCCCGATTATATGCTGCACACCCATCGTCACGGCCATTACAACAGCTCGCCCCAAGCCGGAGGCTGGCACAAGGACAGCTACTGGGGCTACAGCCGGGTGCGCAACCATCATCCGTGGTGGGCGATGATCATGTATTTCCCGCAGGACACGCCGCCCGAGCTCGGCGACCGGCATTATGCCCGGCACGCAAAACTACGAATCGCGCACGTTCGACAAGGACGACTCGCCGGGCGAGGCGCTAGCCAGCGGAGAAGCCGGAACGTTTGCGCTCATCCATTACGATATATGGCACCGCTCCACGCCCAACGTGCTCGGTCAGCACCGTTACATGTTGAAGTTCGAATTTATGCGGACCGCGGCGCCCGTTGCGCCGAGCTGGGACAACCGGACGCCGGAATGGATCGCGCCCGCTTCCTTCTCCGCGCCGATCGTGCGCCACGATGCGATATGGGAGGATACGTGGCTGTGGCTGCAGGGCAAGATCGGCGGAACGGCCGGGCTCGCCTCGGACAGCAGCGAGCGTCTGGCGGAACTGGAAGCGAAGCTGCAAGATCCGTTTGAGCCCGAACGGCTGAACGCCGCATACGGGTTGGCCCGCAATGGCCGGAACGGCGTCGAGCGGCTGCTGCCGGCGCTCGGTCATGAGCGCGCCGAAGTGTCACGCGCGGCCGCATACGGCTTGTCGGCTGCGGGAGCCGAGGCTGTGCCGGGGCTGATCGCGGCGCTCGACAGCCCTTCGCCGCATACGGTGATGCACGCCGTATTCGCCCTCGGGGAATTGCGCGAGCTGGCGTCCGCGGCGGTTCCCGCCATTATTCGGCTGCTCGACGGCTCATCCGAACCGGTTCGCCGCACGGCGGTGGAGGCGCTCGGGATGATCGGCGAGCCGGCCGGCCAAGCAACGGAAGGGCTGATTCGCTGTCTGAAGGACGCTGACGTGCAGGTTCGTTTCATGGCGGGTCTGTCGCTGGCCAGGCTCGGAAGCAAGGCGTCCGCGGCCGTTCCGCATCTGGTCGCGGCGCTCGAAGACGAGAACCGCTATGTGCGCGGCCATGCGGCCGAGGCGCTCCGCTATATCGGCACGGAAGAAGCCAGGGACGCGCTGATTGACTTCCTGTTCTCGTCGCGCTGGTGCCCGACCACGACGCCGGCCAGCACGTTTTATCCGTAATCCGTTTGCTTCAGGGGCTGTCCCAAAAGGTCTTGAGTGACCTAGGGATCGCCCCTTCTTTATTTATCTTAGGAAAACCAAAGAAACCGTTTGTTGGTCAAATGGAAGTGACGAGCAACCGTATACGAAAAGAGCGGTTTCTTTGTACCTTCAATATATATAGGTTCAACTTTGTTTGCCAAAGAGCTTGGAAGATGATTTTCCTCCGGCTATCTTGTTCGTGTCGTCAACAGGCGGTCAACCGTCTGGACGACAAGATTTTCGACGCGGCTTACCAGCGGCGCCTTGATGCGGACAGTAGTTGTCCGGTGGCGGACAAGACAGCTATCACCCCAAAATGCTCACCAAAGTTATCATCTACGCCTACACCGCTCCTTTATTCGATATTGAGGCGGAAGAGGGAGCACCGCAATTATGTCGCTGTCGGACTATGCCAACGGGTCAGGGGGCCGGTAACAGTCGGGCGCGTTTTGCTTGCGAACCGATGTCGTCTGTGACAGCCCAAGCGGGCTCATTTCAACGGGCCAAGGGGCGGCTGGTAACAGCTAAAGGTGGTGAATACTGCAAA
>NZ_BOVJ01000013.1 GCF_018403665.1 Paenibacillus cisolokensis | reverse complement strand
GTTTGATGCAACGCTAGTGAGTGGTTTTAGAGAAGAAATCCTTACTGAAGCCGAGCTTGAACAATTTGACGAATATTCAATGGAACCAGAATGGATAACTTCGATGAATAATTTCTGGTTACCTAGACTGATGGAAGATAAATATAACGTCTTTTTTTCGGCTCCTTTGGATTTAGATTTCCTTATGCTCGAATCATTTCCTTATGCGTATAAAGAAACAGTACCTAGGGGACCTAGCATTCCCAGCCGTGCTAAGTTTCCTGATGAGTATGCGAAAAAAATTAAAGGTGGCATTATTGCAACATTAAAAAGTGAGAATGCAACAGGCCTCACTTATACAGAAGAGCAGCAAGAGCTAATGGTTTGGTATAATACGTTATTTCTCGGGAGAAGTAAACCAAGCACGCATATTGAAGCATTATTAAAAATTAATGATGAAGACTTGATTAATAATATGCCTCAACTTTTTATAAAGCTTGTTGAGAGAGTGAAAGAATTACTGAAAAAGGAAGAGTAAAATGTCGTATGTCAATCCAGAGAACTGGATACCTTCGGAAGGAATTATTTTAGAACCAGCAGCAACAGTAGCTGTTAAATCAGAATTAAACACGATAATTTTAGCAGGTCCGGGTGCGGGGAAAACTGAATTATTGGCTCAACGGGCTTGTTATTTATTACAAACAAATTTATGTCCATCCCCACAAAAAATCCTAGCTATTAGTTTTAAGACCGACGCGGCAGAAAACCTAAGAAAAAGGGTTGAGCTTAGATGTGGAAAAGAGCTTTCTGCGAGATTTGAATCTAGAACATACGATTCGTTTGCTAAACAACTTTTAGATCGTTTTAGATTAGGGATACCGGATGCATATCGTCCTGCGAAAGATTATCATATAGCAACCACCTCAAGAGAAATACAAGATATTGCAGTTGGTTTTATAAAAGAACGTCATCCTAATAGTCCTGATTGGCCACATGAAATTAACTTTAATTTATTATTTAGACGACTATCAGAGGATGGATTGCCCTTTTTGAAGACGGGGAAGATATTTACACATGGGTTTTGGTAAGACTTTGGGATGTCTTAGTGCATGGTAGAAAAGGTCTTCAGAGCACGCTCACTTTTCCCATGATATCAAAACTCGCAGATTATTTGTTAAAGACTAATCCAATGATTAAAAAGGCACTTCAATTAACATACAGTCACGTGTTTCTAGACGAATTCCAAGATACGACCTCCGTACAATATGAGTTAGTTAAAACTATTTTTTAGGTAGCTCAGCAATATTTACAAGTGTAGGGGATGATAAACAACGAATTATGAGCTGGGCCGGTGCACTACCGGATTCTTTTGAACGATTTAAACAAGATTTCGATGCAGTCCAAATTGAATTAACACAGAACCATAGGTCCGCCCCCAGACTCATTGAAATTCAAAATGTATTTGCCAAAATCATCAATCAGAATTCGATTGATGCTACGGTCTCTAACCAACACAGCGATCAAGAAGGAAAATGTGAAGTATGGAGTTTTCAAACTCACATAGATGAAGCTATTTTTGTGGCTTCAAATATTGTCAAGAGAATTCAACAAGAGAATATGACTCCACGGGATGTTTGTATACTAGTAAAGCAACACGAGCACATTTATGCTAAGGCTGTTATTCATGAGTTGGAAAAACGGGGTGTGGGCGCTAGAATAGAAAAAGAGTACCAGGATTTGCTGACTGAAGAGTGTGTACAGCTTGTTTTAGATTATATAGATTTGGCAACGAAGGAAAAATCCCATGATACATGGGTAAGAGTATCAGAAATGTTAGCTTTTGCGAGTGGGTATGATCCTGATCAAGATCATCAACAAAATATTAACAATGGAATCAGAGCTTCATGATTTCCTTTTACAACTAAGGGGAAACTTAAACCAATTAAGAGTTGACGAGGACTTATGCAGGCAGCAGTTAAGCGAAATTGTTATGGAGATCATATCCTTTATCGGTCAAGAAAAGCTCTTTCGATTATATCCGAAATATGCCAGAGGATCATACTTCAAAGAGCTATTGAATAATACTATTGAAAAATTAACTAGTGCATATATAAAACACCGGGATTGGAGCAGCACTATTGCTGATTTTTTAGGATTGTATAGTGTGCCTATAATGACAATCCATAAAAGTAAAGGGTTAGAGTATGATACTGTCATATTTCTCGGGTTAGAAGACGATGCATTTTGGTCTTTTCAATCTCAGACGCATCAAGATTTGTGTGCATTTTTTGTTGCATTATCACGAGCTAAAACCCAGTGCTTCTTTACTTTCAGTAAATCAAGAGAAGTGTTACGCTTTAGAGATCTCCAGGTAAGAGTTCAAACAAATAACAATATTTCTTCCCTATATCAATTGCTTCATAGCGCCAGGGTTGACATTAAAAATATTACAGATATTAAAGAGTGCGTAATGTAAAAAATGAGTCTGTAAAGAATTTTGTGTGAACACTCCAGAAGTAACGTTGGGAATCTTTGGGTTAAATGGCGCCGATTTGACCCGGAGAGAAAACGAGAGCTACAGCAGGATTTGTCCACAGTTTTGGACTCAACCGATCCAGTAGCTAGTAACATCCTTTCAGTTAGAGCATCTTGAGTAAGAATTCGTCTGTTGAAAAGATGCTTTTTCCTGTCGTTACTTTACGTAGTTGACGATGGTAGCTTTTCAAAGCCACGGAGTTTTGATGAAAATCAAAGCCTGTGGCTTTTTTACATAGATTTGATTGGCCGTCTGACTGTCGATGATAGCCATACTCTCCCCCCAAAGATCGCTTGCCTGTCGCGGATGGCTGGAAAAAGCGGAGAAAAGCAAGGAGACCGGACTACAAGTCACCCATCCGGGCTTGGTCAAACCTCAGGAGTTGAGAAGCACATTCTCGGCAGTTAGACCTTGGGACTGATGCTAAGGCTGACGCCGTTCGTTTCTTACCATTGGTCAAAACTCGTGATATAACACACTCGTTATGTGCCGTCATTTCATTCCGTCACATCGTCTTGATTCCATCATTTTTCCTTTTCAATCGATCACGTAAATGTCCGACATAAATTGAATTAGGATCATTCGGATTATACTTGCGATTTATTGCACGTTCAAACTCATCGATTAACATTGCAAAATCATGTACATTCGGTTCAAGCCCAAAGGTACGCTTCATATCACGGTAATGACGAAAAAAAACGCCCTTTGCCTGTTCACTTGAATAACCTATTCGCTGCAGCTCACAAATCACCGCTTGAGCATAATGTCTATTCATCTCGCGACGGCTCGTCATCCCCCATCCTCCCTTTGGACTCCGCTACTTAACCCAATTATAACCAAATAAAGCGAACCTCGAGTAAGGTTTGACGCCTCTCGAGGATCGCTCTTTTGGTAGTGTTCACTTGTTTCAGGTAGAAACATCCATATAATAGCATGTCTTTTAAGAAAATACACCTGTTATGTTCCAATACGGATGGAAAAAATCCTTGTATTAGAGCAACTGAAATTTTGAAAATGATCATAACAAGGACCACCTGTAACTCGAAATATGTGTAAATTCAAACTCGCAAAATCCCATTCATTTCATAGCCCACAATTACAAGGAAACATTAGGTGACCTTTGGGTGACCTTGAGGTGACTTAAAGTCACTTTTGGGTGACCCAAAGGTCACCTCTGGGTCACTCTATCATTTGTGTTGACTTCTGGAAGAAAAGTGGGTTAAACTACTTCTATACCGTAGATGTAACTTTTATTCCTAGCCTGATGCATGCGCAAAGCAGGCCATTCTAATTCCTAATTTTTTTAACCACTTATTCAGACCGACCGATGGTCTGTTCTTTTCCAATCTGATGATAATCAGCATAAAATGAAAGGCCCGATTTGGGTAGTGATGCATTCACTTTCCTAAATCGGGCTTTTTTTATTATTCAAAGCCACGAAGTTTTGATGAAAATCAAAGCCTGTGGCTTTTTTACATAGATCTGATTGGCCGTCTGACGGATTTTGCAAGTCGGTGATAGCCATACTCTCCCCCCAAAGATCGCTTGCGATCGCGGATGGCTGGAAAAAGCGGAGAAAAACGAGGAGACCGGACTATAAGTCACCCATCCGGGCTTGGTCGAACCTCAGGAGTTGAGAAGCACATTCTCGGCAGTTTAGACCTTGGCACTGACGCTAAGGCTGACGCCAATACTCACCTACTACTCATTCAAAGCTTTGCTCTTAGAAAACCCGCTTCTTACAAACAGAAATGAGATGGAACACATTTATTGTTTTCAAACCCTTACCCCGCTTCTGTTTGTAGAGCTTTATATAGATGCTGACGACTGAGAATCCACGAGGATAATGGATTCCACTAATGTCACAAGTATGTCCAATTTCAATAAGGAGGTAAAAGTCGATTATGGACCAATCACACGAATTTAGAAAAATTGACGATTTATCGGAACATCCACTGTACCATGCATACTATCCAGCAGTTTCTGAATCCACCATCCAAAGGTTCATTGCCGCAATTCAACAATCCAATTACATCAGTCCGCTCATCATAACGTCGGAAAATGTCATTCTCGACGGCCACCATCGCTATTGGGCAGCCAAACGAATGGGAATCGAAACCTTACCGGTAACAGTTAAAAAGATTCCAGAGGAGGAAGCGAACTACCTTTTAACAACATACAACTGTGCAAGAAACAACACTAGGGCAGAGAAAATATTTCTAGCAAAACGAATTAAAGCGGCTATGGAGTATCACGGCATTAAACCAGGACCGAAAAAGTGCCAAGATGGCATAAAAGTAACTGCCGATGATATCGCGAAAATGTTCGATATGTCCCGTAGAAAAATGTTTCGGGTTTTAAAGCTCCTGGATATCATTCCAGAACTACAAAATAAATATAGGAAAAAAGAGATTGGGATTCGATCGGTTGAAAAAATTGCAAATGAACTCGATGAACAACAACAAAAGACACTTTATTTGAAGATAATCAATCAAAAATTGAAAGAAGAAGACTTATCTCTCCTCATTGATGAAATACATGATGAAGCAACCTCGAGGTCCGAAGCACCATACTCACTTTCAACGAAAGTAACCAGTAAGAAAACGAGAGTGATAAAGGACGCAGAAAAAGATCTTAAAAAGCTTCATGAAAAGGTCGTTCTTCATACACAAATATTCAAAGAAAATCCGACAGCTGTGCATTTGATTTTATCGGGGTTGGAGGAAATAAAGCGTGAATTGGAGGGGATCAGCCTTGGGTAAAACCACGCCCGAAGTCCAGGTCGAAAAAGTCTTCAAGCATATTCGCCAGCTAAGCTTTAAATCGCGCACCCGCTACAAAATCTCATGCCTGGTTTTCGCCAATTTTTTGAGTGAACGATTTAAGCTGCAAAACATCCGCAACATTTCCGATAAGCATCTCGCTTCATATGTATCTTTCCGCCAAAGTGAGGGGATTTCCTCTAAAACGATCAAGAACGACTTAAGTGCTGTCCGATTCCTTCATTCGAAAATCGATTCACCTCGATTCCAGCTTTCATCAAATGAGGAGCTTTTTGAACAGTTCGAAGTAGTGATTGATCAGACCTCATCCCAGGGAAACCGGGCATGGACTAATTGAAGAATATATCAACTTTATTAATATCGCCGTCCAATAACACGTCTCCCCCTTATCAGACGAGGAGATAAATTAGTTTTTATCCAGAGTTAGAGACAAAATTGAAACGGAAGAAGGAATAGTGAAAAGATCATACAAAAAAGGCCAGACCATTGTAATGAACAATTTAACCTGGCACGGACTACTCTATTCTTACATTCAGGATAGGGTGAGACAACTGCAATCGTCGGGTTTTACCGGTGAAGAACTAAAGCGGATACTATCCAAAGAAATCGGCCACGAGAGAACGAACGTCATTGATATTTATGCCGGTAGGGATTTTTCCTATGTTTAAAGGTACTTTACTACATCCCATCTATGATTTCAGCCGCATCGGATTCCCGATGCGGCTGTGATTATTTATCATGTAGTAGCTCTTTCAGCATCTGCTCATACTTCAAACATGCCCTAAAAACGCAGAAAGGACACCTATCACGGTGTCCCTACTGATGGTATTGGTGGAGGCGAGGGGAGTCGAACCCCTGTCCGAAGATAACGCCACACAGGCTTCTACGGGTGTAGTGACAGTTTTGATGTCACCCTAAAGCCGCCCCGACACCGGCTGCTTTTCGGGTCAGCCTGATTGTCTTCTTCAGCCAGCCCCAGGCGGAGACTGGACAGCGTATCCCACTAAAGTTGAGCCCTTAGCCCGCCACATGGGCGATGGAGGGTAAGAGCCTGGAGGCCGTTATTAGGCGGCCAGAGCCAGAGGTTGTTGTTGTTGTTTGCCGTTTAAATTTGGCTTCCGCGTTGTTGAAGCAGCCGCAGCCCTACTACCCGCTACCCATGCTCGAACTATCCCCGTCGAATCCAAAAACGCCCCCGAATGGATAAGAGTACGATCAGAATCGTACAATATTATTATAACACAGCCGCGACATCCGTGCGCAGCTTGTTGCTGGCAAACGTATCGATTCATGGCAATACCGCCAATGCTCTTACGCCTCAATTCGAATACGAAGTTGCAGCGCCACCAAACGTCGGGTGGAATAACCCACACTGGGTCGGCCAGCCGTCACACTTTTTGTTTCTCCCGCAGCGCTCGCTGGATGGCGCGCTGAGCGTCGCGTTTGGCTGCCGTCTCGCGCTTGTCGTACAGCTTTTTCCCTTTGCCGAGCCCGATCAGCACTTTCGCATACCCGTTTCGCACGTAAATCTTCAACGGCACCAGCGAGTAGCCTTCCTGCTTCGACTGCCCCAGCAGCTTGTGAATCTGCGATTTGTGCAGAAGCAGTTTGCGCGCGCGCGTCGGATCGGTCGGATTGTGACGATTTCCTTGTTCGAACGGACTGATATGCAGATTGTGAAGGAAAATCTCGCCGTTGCGGATCGTGGCGAACGCGTCGTTCAGATTGGCCTTTCCTTTGCGAAGCGATTTGATTTCCGTCCCCATCAGCACCATGCCCGCTTCGTATGTCTCTTCGATAAAGTAGTCATGGGACGCCTTTTTGTTCTGCGCCAGCGGCTTGTCTTCCTGATTTTTCTTTCCCATGCCGTCTCCCCCTCTACCTATCGAAAATCTGCGACCTTACCGTTTGCCTAAATCAATCAGCGCTGCGACATTTGCCCCTATATCGAACAGTCCGGTCAAGTTTTGATTGTATCAAAAAAGAGCCTCACAAATCAAGAACACGGAACCCCCGTCATCAACCGTTAAAATGTTAGCGAATGGGATCGGAACACTCCGTTAGCCATGTAAAATGCAATTGATGCGCACCCATCCCCAGCTTATCAGTGAAAGTGGCCAGTTCAACAAAAAATCATCACCACACACTCGCAACGCCTGTCCCCGGTGGACGCCAGCCCCGAAGAAGCATTAGTTGTCCGGGACAGCTAAGCCTCTTCGGGTGACAACATAGGCTACAACAACATAGAAGCGATCTGACGGCTGCATCCGCCGCCTTACTTCCGCTTCTTGCGGACGAACGCCGCCGTACCGTTGCCGGCGCCGCCCCGCTTCTTCTTGCGCGGCTTCGCCCCGGCCCCGGCGGCCGCGCCGCCCCCGCCGTCGCCGACGAAAATCCCCGTCGGCGACGTCTTCTTGCGGCGGGATGCACCGCTCCCCGCCGCCGCACGGCCGCCGCGCGGCGCGCCGTTCCGGCCGCGCGCGGCGCCGCTGCGTGGGCTGCCCGGAATCGGCAGCCCCCACATATCCTTGCGCACCTCGCCATCGCCATGGCTCGGGTGCGCATCCTCGCCGAGGCCGGCCTCCCGCGCCCCGGCCTCGGACAACGGCTCGCGCTGCGCCTCATCCGCCGCAGCGGCATCCCCGCCGCGCCTATTCTTGCGCGGCTTCCCTCCGCGTGCGGGCGCTTCGCCCCTGCCCGCATCGCGGCCGTATCGCCCGCCGCCGGCAGCGCCGCGGCGGCCGCCCTTGCGCGAGCCGCCGTAGCCCGCTTCGGCGTAGCCGCGATAACGGCCGCGCGGCCGGACGTCGACCATCTCGAAATCGATCGTATAGTCGTCCATGTTGACGCGCGCCACGCGGATGCGCACCTCGTCGCCGATCCGGTACACCTTCGAGGTGCGCTCGCCGATCAGCACCATATGCAGCTCATCGAAATGATAATAATCGTCGGCCAGGCTGCTGAGGCGGATAAGCCCTTCGACCGTATTGTCCAGCTCCACGAACATGCCGAAGCTGGTAACGCCGCTGACGATGCCGTCAAATTCCTCGTCGATCTTATCCAGCATGTACTCGCATTTCTTCATCCGCTCCGTATCCCGCTCCGCGTCAACCGCCACACGCTCCCGCTCCGACGATTGCTGCGCAATGTCCGGCATCCTCGCGGCCAGCGCATCGATGCGATGCTCCGGCAGCATCCCGCCGTTCTCCAGCACCTCGCGGATAATCCGGTGAATGACGAGGTCCGGATAACGGCGAATCGGCGACGTGAAATGGGTGTAAAACTCAGCCGCGAGCCCGAAATGCCCGAGGCTTTCCGCCGCGTACTTCGCCTGCTTCATCGAGCGGAGCAGCATCGTCGAAATGACCGTCTCTTCCTTCGCACCGCGAATTTCCTCGAGCAGCGACTGCAGCGCACGCGGATGGATCGAATTGCTCTTCCCTTTCACCACATAGCCGAAATTGGAAGCAAACTGCAGGAAGTGCAGCAGCTTTTCGCTGTCCGGCTCCTCGTGGATCCGGTACAGAAACGGCAGGCGCAGCCAGTGAAAATGTTCCGCGACCGTCTCGTTCGCCGCCAGCATAAACTCCTCGATAATCTGCTCGGCGACCGATCGTTCCCGCTTGACGATATCGACCGCTTTGCCTTGTTCATCGACGATGACCTTCGCTTCCTGAAAATCGAAATCGATCGCGCCCCGCTGCATCCGCTTGCGGCGAAGCTTCATCGCGAGCTCTTCCATCAGCCGGAACATGTCGATCAGCCCGGCATACCGTTCCATCAGCTCGGTCTCCGGCTCCTCTTCCGTCGCGGTCAGTATGCGGCGCACATTCGTATAAGTCATCCGTTCCGTCGTCCGAATGACGCTCGTATAAATATCGTGCCGCACCCGCTTCAACGTCTTCCCGTCGAATTCCATTTCGCACGACAGCGTCAGCCGATCCACCTTCGGATTGAGCGAACAGATGCCGTTCGAGAGCCGGTGAGGCAGCATCGGAATGACCCGGTCGACGAGGTAAACGCTGCAGCCCCGCCGGTACGCTTCCTGATCGAGCGCCGATTTCTCCTTCACATAATAGCCTACATCGGCAATATGGACACCGAGCACATAGTTTCCGTTGTCCAGCCGTTCCACATGAACCGCGTCGTCAAGATCCTTGGCATCTTCGCCGTCGATCGTCACAATGACTTTGTTCCGCAAATCCCGGCGACCCTGGGCGGCGATTTCATCTTCCGATATTGTGTCGGGCACCGCATCCGCCTCTGCCAGCACTTCCTCCGGAAAAGCTTCCGGCAGCTGATGCTTGCGGATCACCGACAAAATGTCGACCCCCGGATCGTCCTTATGGCCGAGAATCTCCACAATTTCCCCTTCGGCGGCCGTCCGTTTGCCTTCCGGGTATTTCACGATGCGGACGACGACCTTCTGCCCCGTTACCGCTCCGCCAAACGATCCCTTCGGAACGAAAATGTCTTTCTGAATCCGTTTGTCATCCGGAATAACAAATCCGTAATATTCATGGTTGTCGAACGTGCCGACGATTTCTTTCACGGCCCGCTGCACAATTCGGACAACCTCGCCTTCCATCCGTCCTCCGCCTTCGCTTTTGGACGTGATCCGAACAAGCACCGTATCCCCGTTCATGGCGCCTTTCAAATCATTGGCATGAATATAGACATCCGGGTGCTCGTCGTCATCCGTCAGCAGAAAGGCAAACCCTTTCGGATGCGACTGCAGCTTTCCGCGAAGCAAATTCATCCGCTCCGGCACGCCGTAGCGGTCATTGCGGGTCCGTATAATTTGCCCTTCTGCTTCCAGCCGGTTCAACTGCTGCAGAAACGCTTTAAATTCGCCGGCATCCTGAATGCCGAAATGCTGCTCCAACTCCTGATACGTCATCGGCTTGTATGCCGTCTCCCGCATAAACTCCAGCACATCGCGCTCCGTAATCGTCAATCTTCTCCCACCTCGTCGGCGCAGCCTGAATCTTGACGAGTCGAAGGCGGCTGCGCTTATTCATCGCTACTTTTTATAAATGTACATATACCATTCAGTATATACGAAATCGCCACCGCGCAACCGTCTGCCGCCATTCGCCATAAAAAAAGCGGGGATGCATCCCCGCTTTCCGCTTATATTTACATTAGGATTTCACCAAATACGCGACGGACAGCGAAAGGATAAAGAAGCCGACCGCCAGCACGACCGTCAAACGCTGTAAAAGCAAATCGAGCCCTCGAGCTTTCTGCTTGCCGAACAGATGCTCCGCACCGCCGGAAATCGCACCAGACAACCCTGCGCTTTTTCCTTTTTGCAGCAGGACGACCGCAATCAGACCAACCGAGAACACGATGAGCAAAATTTTCAGAAATACTTCCATTTTCCCACCTCCCGCGCAGGAGCTGCGCAAACACGTTCCTTCCCGGGCCTTCGGAGATAGCTCCGCAGCGCCGAAAACAGCAAGTTTATTGTATCATACCGTCCGCATGAATACAATAGCTTGCCCCTTCCGGCAGAATCCCGCCGAGCTCGTATTCCTTGCCCTGCTCCATAGCACCCCGAAATGCTTCGATTCAAAGCGTAAATACTTCGCCTCATCAAATGTTTACGTCGTGATTCATCGCGCTTCTACGGCAATCCGCCGCAACTGCAAAAAGCCGGCGCCCTGCAGAAGGGCGCCGGCCGTTATTCCGTCCCGCATATAGCGGGCGTACCGGACGATTATTTAAAGTTTTTCAGGTTGTAGAACGCCGACTTGCCCGCATATTGCGCCGACGATCCGAGACGGTCCTCGATGCGCAGCAGCTGGTTGTACTTCGCTACGCGGTCCGTGCGGGACGGCGCGCCGTTTTGATCTGGCCGGCATTGGTCGCGACGGCGATGTCCGCGATCGTGCTGTCTTCGCTTTCGCCGGAGCGATGCGACACAACGGCGGTGTAACCGGCACGTTTGGCCATTTCGATCGCGTCGAACGTTTCGGTCAGGGTGCCGATTTGGTTAACTTTAACGAGAATGGAGTTGCCCACGCCTTTCTCGATGCCGTCGGCCAGACGTTTCGTGTTCGTCACGAACAGGTCGTCGCCGACAAGCTGTACGCGGCCGCCCAGTTTCTCGGTCAGCAGCTTCCAGCCTTCCCAGTCGTCCTCGGAACAGCCGTCCTCGATCGTGATGATCGGGTACTTATCCACCCAGGAGGCGAGCAGGTCGACGAATTCCGCGGACGTGAACGACTTGCCTTCGCCTTCCAGATGATATTTGCCGTCCTTGTAAAATTCCGTGGAAGCGACGTCCATGCCCAGGAACACGTCCACGCCCGGCTTGTACCCGGCGCGCTCGATCGCGGCGATAATCGTCGTGATCGCTTCTTCGTTCGACCCGAGGTTCGGAGCGAATCCGCCTTCGTCGCCGACAGCCGTGTTCAGTCCTTTGTCCTTCAATACCGATTTCAGGTTGTGGAAAATTTCCGCGCCGATCCGGAGCGCTTCCTTGAAGCTCGATGCGCCGACCGGCAGAATCATGAACTCCTGCACGTCGATATTGTTGTCGGCATGCTCGCCGCCGTTGACGATGTTCATCATCGGCACCGGCAGCACTTTGGCGTTGAAGCCGCCGAGGTAAGCGTACAACGGAATGCCGAGCGCATCAGCTGCCGCGCGGGCTACGGCCATCGAAACGGCCAGAATCGCGTTGGCGCCGAGCTTGCCTTTGTTCGGCGTGCCGTCGAGCTCGATCATTTTGCGGTCGATCAGCGCTTGGTCGAATGCGTCAAGGCCGATAATTTCCGGCGCGATGACGGTATTGACGTTTTCTACCGCCTTCAGCACCCCTTTGCCCAAATAACGGCCTTTGTCGCCGTCGCGCAGCTCGACAGCCTCGTAAGCGCCGGTCGAAGCGCCGGAAGGCACGATCGCGCTGCCTTTGCCGCCGGATTCGAGGGTCACTTCCACTTCTACCGTCGGGTTGCCGCGGGAATCAAGCACTTCGCGGGCATAAACATCAACAATGAGGGACATAGATTGGACACTCCTTTATTTAGATATTCGCCGGATCGAGGCTCGGTTATCGTTTCAGCAAGCTGGAACCCGTCATTTCTTCAGGCTTGGCGATGTTCATCAGCTCCAGCATCGTCGGGGCGATATCGGCCAGAATGCCGCCTTCGCGGAGCTTAAGGCCGGTCTTGGTGACGATAAACGGCACCGGATTCGTCGTGTGCGCCGTATGCGGACGGCCCATCTCGTCAGTAATCATATCCGCGTTGCCGTGGTCGGCCGTAATGAGACAGATGCCGCCTTGCGCCAGCACCGCTTCCACCACTTTGCCCAGACATTCGTCCGTCGCTTCCACCGCCTTGATCGTCGGTTCCAGCTTGCCGGAATGGCCGACCATGTCGGGGTTGGCAAAGTTCAGAATGATCGCGTCATGGCGTCCCGCCTCGATTTCCTTGACAGCGGCGTCCGCCACTTCGTAAGCGCTCATCTCCGGCTTCAGGTCATAGGTGGCCACCTTCGGCGAAGGGATGAGAATGCGCGTCTCGCCGGGCAGTTCCACGTCCCGTCCGCCGCTGAAGAAGAACGTGACATGCGGATATTTCTCCGTCTCGGCAATGCGCAGCTGCCGCTTGCCGTGCTGGACAAGCACTTCGCCGAACGTATTGTCGAGATTTTTCGGTTTGTAAGCGACGTAGCCGCCCACCGTCTCGCTAAACAGCGTCAGGCAGACGTAATGCAGATTTTTCGGATATGCCGGTCCCCGGTCGAAGCCCTGGAAATCTTCGTTCGTGAAGACCTGCGAAAGCTGAATCGCCCGATCGGGCCGAAAATTGAAGAAAATGACCGAATCTTCGGATTCAACCAGTCCGACCGGCTTGCCGTCCTCGCCCACGATAACCGTCGGCATGACGAATTCATCATATACCGATTTCTCGTACGATTCAACTACGGCTTGAATCGGATCGGTATATTTCGGGCCTTCTCCGTAGACCATCGCGCGGTACGATTTCTCCGTCCGTTCCCAGCGCTTGTCGCGGTCCATCGCATAGTACCGGCCCTGCACCGTCGCAATCCGTCCGACGCCAAGCTCGGCGATCTTCTGCTGCAGGTTTTCGAGATAGCCTTTGGCGCTGTCCGGCGCGACGTCGCGGCCGTCCAGGAAAGCATGGATGTATACGTCCTGCAGGTTTTCCCGCTTCGCCAGTTCAAGCAGCGCGTACAGATGCTCGATATGGCTGTGTACGCCGCCGTCGGAAAGCAAGCCGTACAGATGCAGCTTTTGCCGTTCTGCTGCGCATGGCGAACGGCCGCCAGCAGCGTTTCGTTTTCGAAAAATTCGCCTTCCCGGATCGACTTGCTGATGCGGGTCAAATCCTGGTAAACGATCCGTCCGGCCCCGATATTGAGATGGCCGACTTCCGAATTGCCCATCTGGCCTTCCGGAAGCCCGACCGCCTCGCCGCAAGCGGTCAGGGTCGTATGCGGATAAGTCGACCAGTAGCGGTCAAAGTTCGGCTTTTTCGCCTGGGCGACGGCGTTGCCCTGCGTCTCCTCGCGCAGCGCGAAGCCGTCGAGAATGATTAGCGCGACCGGTTTCGGTGCCGACATCTTACTTCGCCCCCTCGATCAGCTGAACATAAGAGGCGGGCTCCAGGCTGGCGCCGCCGACCAATGCGCCGTCGATGTTCGGCTGGCCCAGATATTCCGCCACGTTGGCCGGCTTCACGCTGCCGCCGTACTGAATCCGGATCGCGTCGGCCGTCGATTGTCCGAACAGATCCTTCACGACCGAACGGATATAGGCGATTACATCCTCGGCATCCGCCGCGGTCGATGATTTGCCGGTGCCGATCGCCCAGATCGGCTCGTAGGCGATGACGACTTCAGCCGCTTGCGCCGCACTCAGTCCTTGGAGCGCGCCTTCGGTTTGCACCCGGCAGACTTCCTTCGTCTGGCCCGCTTCGCGTTCTTCCAGCTTCTCGCCAACGCATACGATCGGCGTCAGGCCGTGCCGGAATGCGGCATGGACTTTCTTGTTGACGATTTCATCGGTTTCTCCGAAATACGCCCGCCGCTCGGAATGTCCGACGATGACGTACTTGACGCCGAGCTCCTTCAGCATGCCGCCGCTGATTTCGCCCGTATAGGCGCCGCTGTCCTCATAGTGGACGTTTTGCGCCCCGATGGCGATCGTCGTTCCTTCGGCCGCTTTGACAAGCGAGGGCAGCGCGGTGAACGGCGCGCAGATGACGCTTTCCACGCCGTCGATTTCGGCCTTCCCTTTCACCTCGGCCAGGAAGCTTACCGCTTCGGACGAGGTTTTGAACATTTTCCAATTCCCTGCGATAATCGGTTTTCTCACAGCCGGAATCCCTCCTTCAGATTTGCCCGCCCCTTACTTGTCGTTCAGCGCGACGACGCCCGGGAGCGCCTTGCCTTCCATGAATTCAAGCGATGCGCCGCCGCCGGTCGAAATATGGTCCATCTTGTCCGCCAGCCCGAATTTTTCCGCCGCAGCCGCGGAGTCCCCGCCGCCGATCACGGTATAGGCTTCCGTTTCCGCGCATGCGCGCGCAACCGCCTGCGTGCCGTGGGAGAACGGTTCGATTTCGAATACGCCCATCGGGCCGTTCCATACGACCAGCTTGGACGAACGGATGACGTCGGCGTAAATTTCCCGCGTCTTCGGTCCGATATCGATCGCTTCCCAGTCGGCCGGGATGCTGTCGATGCTGACGACCCGGGTATTGGCGTCGGCGCTGAAATCGTCGGTCACGACGACGTCGACCGGAAGCAGGAACCGTTTGCCGGCGGCTTTCGCTTTCTCGATAAAGCCGAGAGCCAGATCCAGCTTTTCGTTGTCCACGAGCGATTTGCCGATTTCGTAGCCTTGCGCTTTGAAGAATGTATAAGAGAGGCCTCCGCCGATGATGATGTTGTCGGCAATCTCGATCATTTTGTTGATGACGTCGATTTTGTCCTTCACTTTGGAACCGCCGATAATCGCCGTGAAAGGACGTTCCGGATTGGAGAGCGCTTTGCCGAGGATCGTCAGCTCTTTCTCCATCAGCAGGCCGGATACGGCCGGAAGATGATGCGCGATTCCTTCTGTCGAAGCATGCGCGCGGTGGGCGGCGCCGAATGCGTCGTTGACGTACAGGTCGGCCAGCTTGGCGAAGCCTTTGGCCAGTTCCGGATCGTTCTTCTCTTCTCCGGGGTAAAAGCGGACGTTCTCAAGCAGCAGCACATCGCCGTCGTTCATCGCCGCGATTTTCGCTTCCACCGCTTCGCCTACCGCTTCGTCGGCTTTCGCGACCGGACGGCCAAGCAGCTCGGAAAGCCACTGCGCGACAGGCGTCAGGCGCAGTTCTTCCACCACCTGTCCTTTCGGACGGCCCAGATGGGAAGCGAGAATCACTTTGGCGCCGCGTTCGATCAAATATTGAATCGTCGGCAGCGTCTCGCGGATGCGGGTATCGTCGGTAATGCGGCCGTTTTCCAGCGGAACGTTAAAATCGACGCGGACAAACACGCGTTTGCCGGACACTTCTACGTCGCGGACACTTTTTTGTTCATCGGTTGACCTCCTGGTAATCAGTAATTCGAATGCTGCCGGCACAGATCCGGTCATACGCGAAGAAGTGACCTGGGATGAGCCCCGAGTCACTTCTTCTCCCCCTCCGAGCGCATCGGGGCTTCATTAGCGGGCGCCCTGACAGGCCGGGGTGCGGGGGTACCATGTTAGCGGATTACAGACCTTTCGATGCGATGTAAGCGGCCAGATCAACGACGCGGTTGGAATAACCCCATTCGTTGTCGTACCAGGAAACGACTTTCACCATATTGCCTTCCACGACCATCGTGGACAGCGCGTCGATCGTGGACGATGCCGGGTTGCCGTTGTAGTCGCTGGAGACGAGCGGCTCTTCCGAGTAGGCGAGAATGCCTTTCAGCGGGCCTTCGGCAGCTTCTTTCAGCGCCGCGTTCACTTCGTCGACCGTAACGTTCACTTTCAGCTCGGCAACCAGGTCGGTAACCGACACGTTCGCCGTCGGCACGCGCATCGCCATGCCGTTCAGCTTGCCTTTCAGCTCCGGCAGTACGAGCGAGACGGCTTTCGCGGCACCCGTCGTGGACGGAATGATGTTCTCTGCGGCGGCACGGGCGCGGCGCAGATCTTTGTGCGGCAGATCGAGCACGTTCTGGTCGTTCGTGTAGGAGTGAACCGTCGTCATCATCCCTTTGACAATGCCGAATCTGTCATTGAGCACTTTCGCAAAAGGCGCCAGACAGTTCGTCGTACACGACGCGTTGGAGATAACGGTGTGGGCTTGCGGATCGTATTTGTCTTCGTTGACGCCCATCACGATCGTAATATCTTCGTTCGTTGCCGGAGCGGAAATGATAACTTTCTTCGCGCCGCCTTTCAGGTGAAGTTCGGCTTTTTCCTTCGCGGTGAAGATACCGGTCGATTCGACAACGATTTCGGCGCCGTACTCGGCCCAGGGCAGGTTTTCCGGATTGCGCTCCGCGAATACTTTGATTTCGCGGCCGTTTACGATCAGCGCGCCTTCTTTCGCTTCAACCGTAGCATCAAGCCGGCCATGAGTCGTGTCGTATTTCAGCAAGTGAGCCAGCGTTTTCGTATCCGTCAGGTCGTTGACGGCTACGACTTGCACATCGCTGCGGTTCAGCGCAGCACGGAATACGTTGCGGCCGATCCGGCCAAAACCGTTAATCCCTATTTTCACCATTTCACATCTTCCTCCTGTGTGGTTCAAATATATTTCAAGACGATTGCCGGCATCGATGTCAACTGCTTGCCGTAAACCGTCATGATCACTCCCGCTCCTCCGCATCGATAAGAGCAGCAATTTCCTTCGCCGCAGCTTCGTCTGTCACCAGCACGTCGTCGTGTCCGAACTTCATGACGGCGGCGATCGCTTCCGCCTTGCTGCGGCCTCCGGCGACCGCGATGACGACTTCCGTCGTCATAATGTCTTCCAGCCGCAAACCGGCGGTCAACATTTTGTGCACGACCGAGCCGTTGCGGTCGAAATAGTAGCCGAACGCCTCGGCAAGCGCCCCATCCGCCTTAAGCGCCTCGACGACGGAATCGTCCACCCGCCTGCGCCGCGCCATGACCATTGCATCCCCGATGCCGTGCACGACGATGCGGGCGCTGCGGATCACTTCCACGATTTCGCGGACGTTGGGCTCTTGCATGAGCGACAAATACGCTTCTTCGCCGAGATGATCGGGCACATGAAGCAGCCGGTATTGGGCGCCGGTGCGCTTCGCCATCGTGGAAGCGATCGTGTTCGCCTGATAATCCAGACTTTCACCCAGTCCGCCCCGCGCCGGCACGAACCAGTTGCTCTTGAGCGGCGTTGGCGACGAGAACTGATTGGCTACCTGCGCGAGCGTCGAACCGCCCGTAACCGCGACGACGTCGTCTTTGCCGAGCGCCTTGCGCAGCGCCTGACAGCCCGCTCTTCCCAGCTCCCGCTTCGTTCGGGGTGACGCCTCCGAATCGCCGGGGACGATTACGACCTGCTTCAGGTCGAAATGTCGGCGAATCTTCTCTTCCAGCTCCGAGAGACCGAACATCGTCCGGAACAGCGGCTCCAGCTCTTCGAGCAGACGTCTGCCCGCATCCGTAATCCGCATGCCGGATGAATGGATTTCAAGCAGTCCCTGCGCCTTCAGAAAATCCGTTTCCGCCCGGAGCACCCGCTCCGTCATCGACAGCGACGTCGCCAGCGTCCTGCGGCCGATCGAGTCGGACAACATGACCTGGTGCAGCACCCGATACCGCTTTTTCATCCGGTCCATCAAATCCGGCACGAGCTGCTGCTGCAGATCGAGAAGTTCTCGCATCGTCATCGCTCAACTCCATGGACGCAATACGTCCCACATAAACATTTTAAGTCCCACCTTTATTGTAGCGAAAAGCTTGATCTCACGCAAGTCAACATATGTTCCCTTTTTCGAATCATGAAAACCAAAATTTAATTTAAAAATGGACTTGCTTTATTCTTCTCCATGTCATATAATAAATTTCGCTATTACAAAATGCGCCCGTGGTCCAATGGATATGACGTAGGCCTCCGGAGCCTGAGATCGAGGTTCGATTCCTCGCGGGCGCGCCATAATATCACCATGCACACTCATCAAGTATTGCCGAAATTGCAAAGTTATCGGCTTTTTTGTTGCAAATGGTTTGACCATCTTTGACTTTTAAGGCGGTTTTCGCTATGATGGTGTTACGCTTACCAATATCGCCACTTGTAGAGGAGGAAAACGTATGGATATGAACTTCGTACCGATGGTCATCGAACAGAGCAACCGCGGCGAGCGCGCTTACGATATTTACTCTCGCCTGCTCAAGGACCGCATTATTTTCCTCGGCACGCCGATCAACGATGTAGTGGCCAATTCGATTATTGCCCAAATGCTGTTCCTGGCCGCGGACGATCCGGACAAGGATATCAACCTTTACATCAACAGTCCGGGCGGTTCGATCACATCGGGAATGGCCATATACGACACGATGCAATATATCAAGCCGGACGTTTCGACGATTTGCGTCGGCATGGCCGCTTCGATGGGCGCGTTCCTGCTGGCGGCCGGCGCGAAGGGCAAGCGTTATGCGCTCCCGAACAGCGAAGTGATGATTCACCAGCCGCTTGGCGGCGCCGAAGGACAAGCGACGGATATCGAAATCCGTGCCCGCCGCATTCTGAAAATGCGCGACAAGCTGAATGCCATCCTGGCAGAGCGGACCGGACAGCCGCTGGAACGAATCGAAAAGGATACCGATCGCGATTACTTTATGAGCGCCGAAGAAGCGCTGGCGTATGGAATCGTGGACAAAGTGATTGAGAAAATTTAACCTGGTCCGGGCACGGTTGTGCCTGACGACGAAACCTCCAAGCCGCTTGAGTAGAGGCCGGCCTGGAGGTTTTCTTTTTATTCCCGCATCCGCTCCGCGTATATCACAATTCATCTGATTTGTCAAGAAGAATTCAACCCTCCGAATTCCCCACCATCTTTCATCCATATCATGGTAAGATAGTCGTAGCAATACCAACAACATGATGTTTCCGAACCATTCGTGCCGTGGGAACGGCCCCATCGGCCGAAGCCCCAATCTTAATGTGTGGAGTTGCCGATAATGAAATTGATTAATCCGTTATTTTCGACCCGAAAGAGAACGCAATCGATTTCCCGCTCTCTTGGCAGAGACGAGCATCTGATCGGTTATCAGGAGCCGCAATCCGCTTCCGGGGATGGTTTTCTTCCCATGCAGGATAAGACGATGCTGCTGCGTCCTTTGAACGATACGCATTTGCTGGAAGTGTACAAGGAAGCGAAGGCCATGCAGCTCTCGGAGGAGTTCATCCGATTGATCGAGGTTGCGTTGCAGCAACGCAACATTCCGCTTGACAAGTCGACCGGCGCATAAGAATAGGCAGGCGCCGACATCATCGCTGACCCAGCCGTCCAGGAATAACCGGACGGTTCTTTGCCTTGTCTGCGTATTTCAATTCAGCAGCTTTTGTAAATAACAACAGGGCGGTTAGCCGTCAGATTAGACGTACCGCCCTGCAGTATCGTATCGCTTTAGCCAGGCATGGCAAAAAAAAGCTCCAGAGGAGCTTTTCCCGCATTGGTCAGAAGACTTTACTGATTCTCCAATTCTTCTTTGCTTACAAGGTTGACTAAAGCGGTTACAGCTTGCTCTGCGTCCGAACCTTCTGCGCTGATGTAGACTTCGGTTCCGGAACTGATAGCCAGACTCATAATGCCCATAATCGATTTGGCATTTACTTTCTTATCGTCTTTCTCGACGAACACCTCGGAAGAAAACTTGTTTGCTTCCTGGACGAATAACGCTGCCGGTCTCGCATGAAGTCCCGTCTTCAACCGCACAACAACCGGTTGCCTTGTTATCATCACAACACCCCCTAAACATATTCAACAGGAACCGATGTTCCATGAGGAAACACCGGTTTCCAGACATAATAAATGAGATTTCCGCTTTACTATTATACCATTGTCGCCACCAGGATTAAAGTTCAGCCATTCCGGATTTTTTCAGCCATTTCATCGATTTTTCGCAGCCGATGATTGACGCCGGATTTACTTACTTTTCCTTTCAGCAGTTCGCCGACTTCCTTCAAATTGATATCCGGATGCTGCAGCCGGACCATGGCGACTTCTCTCAGTTTTCCGGCAAATTTTCCAATCCGATTTCTTTCTCCAGCAGCCGGATATTATCGATCTGCCTGACGGCCGCTCCAATCGTCTTGTTCAAATTCGCCGTCTCGCAGTTGACGATCCGGTTAACGGAATTGCGCATATCCCGCATGATGCGGACATCCTCGAATTTGAACAGCGCTTGATGTGCGCCGATAATATTGAGCAGCTCGATTATTTTTCGCCTTCTTTAATATAGAAGATAAACCCTTTTTTCCGCTCGATGCAGCGGGCGTTCAGATGGAACTTGTTCGCCAGCTCGACAAGCGCCTTGCAGTGCTCTTCATACATCGAAGAAATCTCGAGGTGGTAGGAGGAGCCCTCCGGATTGTTTACCGAACCTCCCGCCAGAAAGGCGCCGCGCAAGTACGATCTTTTGCAGCAGCCTTTACGTATCATTTCCTTATCGATACCCTGATTAAACATAAAACTTTCCGAAATGATCCGCAATTCGCTCAAGATTTCCTGAACTTTGGCCGGAATGCGCACAATGTAGACATGTTGTTTTTTGAGCCTCATCTTTTTGCGCACGAGCAGCTCGGTATGAACGTCAAAATGCTTTTTGATCAACGTGTAGATCCGCCGCGCGATAGCGGCATTTTCTGTCGATATATCCAGAATTACTTTACGGCTCGACAGCTGCACCGAACCGTTCATCCGGATGAGCGCGGACAGCTCTGCCTTTTCGCAGCACGGGTCGGCTTCTATGAGAGTCAGTTCTTTTTTGGTCTGGGCTGCAAAAGACATCGCTTCTCACCTCTTCCGTAGCATCCAGTTCTCCACCAACTGGTAAATATGATGGCTGAGCCGTGCCGCATCGTGCCGCAAATACGTGCGAAACAGGACAAGCCGGTCGGCGATTACTTTATAGCCCCGCCGCTCGACCTCTTCCAGATCGAGATGAACCGCCTTCGCGCCCTTCTCCGCGTATTTGCTTTGGACTTGCGGAGGAATTTCCCCGTCGTTGACGATCACATAATCGAAAATATGCTGGCCGACATGGTTGTAGACAGCGTCCAGATGATCGCTGACCGCGTAATTGTCCGTTTCGCCGGGCTGCGTCATCACATTGCATACGAATATTTTAACCGCATCGGACTCCGTAATACTTTGCGCGAGCTTCGGCACGAGCAAATTCGGAATAATGCTTGTATACAGGCTGCCCGGCCCGATCAGAATCGCATCGGCGCTGCGGATCGCTTCGACAGCTTCCGCCAGCGGTTCGACATCTTTCGGCTCGATAAAGACGCGCTTGATCGCCTGGCCCGATTTCGGAATGATCGACTCGCCGGTCACGATCGTGCCGTCCTCCAGCTCCGCATGCAAAATAATCGCCTGATTGGCGGCAGGCAGAACCCGTCCCCGTACGGCGAATACGCGGCTTAATTCACGGATGGCGGCGACAAAATCGCCGGTAATATCGGTCATCGCAGCCAGCACGAGATTGCCGAGACTGTGGCCGGCGAGACCTGTACCGTTCTGAAAACGATAACTCAACATTTCCGACATGAGCGGCTCGACGTCCGCGAGCGCTACGAGCACGTTCCGGATATCGCCGGGCGGCGGAATTTGCAGCTCATGGCGCAAAATACCGGAACTGCCTCCGTCGTCGGCAACGGTCACAATAGCGGTAATGTCGAGCGGCTTTTCTTTTAATCCCCTAAGCATGACCGACAGACCGGTACCGCCTCCGATGACGACGATCTGCGGACGTTTGATCGTTTTCTGACCGCTCTCCATGCTTCCTCCCATCAATGCTTGTCGCGGTCGGCGTCGCGATGGCTGACTCGGACCAGCTCCGTATCGCTGCTGCCCAGCGTTCGTCCCAAATATTCCGCGATCGCAACCGAACGGTGCTTGCCGCCTGTGCACCCGATGCCGATTACGACCTGGCTCTTGCCTTCCTTCTTGTACAACGGAATGAGGAATGTCAGCATATCGAGCAGCTTGTTCAGAAAGGTCTGCGTTTCCGGCCACTTCATCACATAATCGTAGACATCCGGATGCTGCCCTGTCTGGGGACGAAGCTGGTCGACGTAATGGGGATTGGGAAGAAAACGGACATCGAATATCAAATCGGCATCGATCGGCACGCCGTATTTGAAGCCGAATGACGTCACATTGACGGAAATGCTGCTTTCGCCCAAATGCGTAAAGCGGGAAATGATTCTCTCCTTCAGCTCCGCCGGTTTCAAATTGCTCGTATCGATAACCTGGGTTGCCCAGCCTTTCAAATCCTCCAGCAAGTGGCGCTCCAGCCTGATCCCTTCCAGCGGCAGGCCGGACGGAGCAAGAGGATGCCGGCGGCGGCTTTCCTTGTAACGCTGCACCAGAACTCCATCCGTCGCATCCAGAAACAATATTTCATAAGGAATGGAGAAATGCTCCTTGATCTGATTCAACGATTCCGAAAGCGCGGTGAAAAATTCCCGGCCCCGCAGATCGATCACAAGCGCCACCTTGCCGATTTTGCCCTTCGATTGGTCGATCAATTCCGCGAATTTCGGAATCAGGATCGGGGGCAAATTATCGACGCAGAAAAAACCGAGATCCTCCAGACTTTGTACGGCGATCGTCTTTCCTGCGCCGGACATGCCTGTAATGATGACAAGTCTCGCCGAATCGGCTGGCGTACTCATTCCTCTCGCCTCCTCCAAACCTGCTGTCCTGTTGAAGAAGGCCGTCCGGCTTCAAACGGCTTGCCGAACGGCCGCGCGACAATCGTTACGACCGCAGAACCAATCCTGCAGCGCCGACAATGCCGGCATTGTTGCCGAGTTGCGCCGGTACGATCTCCACGCCTTCCTGAATGAGGTCCGGCGTAAATTTGCGGAAGACGTCCCGAATTTGATCGAACAGGAAATCGCCGGCTTTCGATACCCCGCCGCCAATAATAAAGCGCTGCGGGTTCAGCACGATAGCAACGGTGGCCATCGATTTGCCTAGATAGAAGGCGGCCCGATTGACGATGCGCGCCGCGACTTCGTCGCCGGCTTTGGCCGCATCGAAGACGTCCTTGGCCATAATGTTCTCGACCGCGGTTAGCGATGTCCGATCGCCCCGCTCAACGGCGTCCTTGGCCATCTTGATAATGCCGGTTGCGGAAGAAACCGTTTCGAGACATCCCATCTTGCCGCAGCCGCACTGAATCGCTTCCAGATCCGGCACAATCGCCATATGGCCCAGCTCACCGGCCATGCCGGCAAAACCTTGTACGATTTTGCCGTCAATGATGATGCCTCCGCCTACTCCGGTACCGAGGGTGTAGCAGACGCAATCGCTTACCCCTTTGCCCGCTCCAGCCCAGGCTTCGCCCAGCGCCGCCACATTCGCGTCGTTATTGATGAATACCGGTTTGCCGAGCGCTTCCTGAACCCGGTCCCGCACTGGCACATTGCGAAGCCCGAGATTCGGGGCGAACTTCATGATGCCGTTCGGTATATCGAGAAATCCGGCAATTCCAATCCCGACCCCTTCCACCTGCTCCCACTGAAAGGGAGACTCGGAGACGATATGTCGGACATAAGCCGCAATGTTGTTCAGAATGGCGTCCGTCCCTTTGTCCGTTTCGGTCGGTCCTTCGTACGTTTGGAGAAGATCGCCGTTTTCGTTGCATATGCCTACCTTGATGGCGGTTCCGCCGATATCGACTCCAACGTAGATTTTCTCAGACATCACATGGCCACCTCGATCGATAAGTTTAAAGCTTCTTCAATCACTATAAGCGAACGGTACCGATAGGTCAAGATAGACACGATGTTCCAAGAAACGGCACAAGTCTTTAGCTCGTGACAGGCGACGCGGCCAAGGCTATATTCGCTCGCGCCACCCCCACCGGATGCCCGATTGCGAACCCCAGGGCTTTATTCACTCACACCGCCCACGCAGGGCAACCGGTTGCGAACCTCCAGGGCTTTATTTACTCACACCGCCCACGCAGGGCGACCGATTGCGAACCCCCCAGGGCTTTATCCACTCACACCGCCCGCGCAGGGCGAACCCCAGGGCTTTATTCACTCACACCGCCCACGCAAGGCGACCGATTGCGAACCTCCAGGGCTTTGTTCACTCACACCGCCCGCGCAGGGCGACCGGTTGCGAACCTCCAGGGCTTTATTCGCTCGCGCCCCCTCCCCCTGCTGTGACTGACACCAGTCCCGAAATTGTTTGTGCTTACTTTACATCGGCTCCGCGGCGGCTGGCATCCGGAAGACAGAAACCCCATAAAATAACAATGCTGCAAAAGTGCAGCTTTTTCGGATGTAAAATAACCAAAACGCGAAAATTCCTGCGATTATACAGTTTTTTT
>NZ_BOVJ01000012.1 GCF_018403665.1 Paenibacillus cisolokensis | reverse complement strand
ATAAGGATACGGATATGAAATGAAAAAACTTCCCGGGGGACGGAGCCGTCTTACGGCTTCTTTCCCGGGAGGTTTTTTTCCCATGTGCGGCGATGCTAGTCACAAACGGCCGATACGGTGCTCGACGTGGCTCGTTTGCTGCAACGGGCTCCTTTTGCATGACCGAAAATTGTAAAAACGTGGCCTGAAAATTGAAAGACATGCGACTATTGCCTATTTATAATGGGGTCACGATAATAAGCGTTTGGATATGACTCGTACAAGCGGGAGGGGCATGAGATGTCCAATGTGAAGGAAATATGGATTTACCACCACAGTCATCTTGATGTCGGGTACACGCACCCGCAGCCGGTGTTGTGGGAGCTGCAGCTGCAATATTTGAATCAGGCGATCGAGCTGTGCGAACGCACCGAGCATGAGCCGGAAAAAGCAAAATTCAGATGGACGTGCGAGGCGACCGCGCCGGTGATGAAATGGTTGGAAGCGTCTTCACCGGATAAGGTGGAACGTTTTGCGAAATTCGTGCGAAACGGACAAATTTGCCTGACGGCGGCGAAGATGCATACGACCCCGCTTTGCGGCGCCGACCAGCTGGCGCGCATGTTTTATCCGGTCAAAAAACTGCGCGAGCAATTCGGCGCAAAACTGAACACGGCGATCAACCACGACATCAACGGGCAGCCTTGGACGTTCGCGCAAATTATGCTGGATGCGGGCATTGAATTGTATACGACCGGCGTGAACATTCACTTCGGCGGCATTCCGTTGCCGCGTCCGCGCGCATTCCGCTGGCAGGCGCCGGACGGCAGAGAGCTGTTGACCTTCAACGGCGAGCATTATTCGATATTTACGCAGTTTTGCCATTTGTGGGATCAAGATCTGGCCAAGATGAAGAAAGGGATCGACACGTACTTGCAACGGCTGGAACGCGAACAATACCCTTACGATTTCATCTATATTTCATCCACGAACTTTCCGCTGTTCGACAATACGCCGCCGGACGAGGAACTGCTGGAAATAGTGCGGCGTTGGAATGAAGCCGGTCTCGGGCCGCGCATTCGTCTGGCTACGCCGGAAATGCTGCTGGAGAAGTTGAAATCGCTGCCTCGCGAAGAGATTCCCGTGGTGGCGGGGGATTGGACGGACTACTGGAATTTCGGCGCGGCCAGTTCCGCCGAAGAAACGAGGCTCACCCGCAGAGCCAAACAGTCGTTGAAAACAGCGGAGCTGCTCTCCGCCTTCCAGGGCACGGACGACGAGCGCGAACGCGAATTGTACCGGGAAGCCTGGGAACAGCTTGATTTGTACGATGAGCATACATGGGGCGCGAACGTGTCGGTGACCGATCCGGATTCGCGGTTTACCAAGACGCTCTGGATGCACAAAGCGCATCCGGCGTACCAGGCCAACAGCCTGAGCGGGTATTTGCTCGCGAAGCAGCTGGAGCGTCTGGCCGGCAATCCGCTGCAATCGGGCAAGCCGGAAGGCGTTCTGCTTGTCAATGCGACTCAAGTGCCGCAGAAGCTGGACGTTCGCGTAAGCGAGGAATTTACCTATGAAGGCCGGCACGTCGCCGCCAACCGTTTCAAATTTCAGCAAAATAACAGCGATACCGACTGGACCGCGCCTGCCATCGGTACGGTGGAGCTCGCGCCGTTCAGTTGGAAGAAAGTCCCATACGCCAATATGAAGCGCATGCTGCAAGAGACCGTCCGCATTACGGAAACTGCGATCGAAACGGCGTACTATGTGCTGGAGTTCGATCCGGCGACAGGTAGAATCAGGCAGCTGTACGACAAGCTGCGCGACTGGCCTATCGTGGATCCCCACAGCGAATGGACGCTGTTCCAATATGTGCAGGAGCGGGTGGATGGGCTGAAGATGCCGGAACACCGCACGACTTTGTTTCCGCGCGATGTCGAGAAGTGCAATGACAGCATCAGCTGCTGGAACCATGAATGGCCGGCGCTGCGCAGAGGGGCGGAGCGGCTGACCGCCTGCCGCGTCGACCGGCACGATTCCGGGGCGACGCTCGTGCTGCGCTGGGAGGCGCCTGGTGTGGAGTGGCTGGAGCAGCGCATTACGCTGTTCGCCGCCAGCCCGCGGATCGAGCTGATCGCTTCGTTCTACAAGCAGGATGTGCGGACGCCGGAATCCGTCTACTTCGCGTTTCCGCTTCATTTGCGGGAATGGACGGCCAAATTCGACAGCGCCGGAACTTACGTGGAGCTGGACCGCGAGCAGCTGCCCGCTTCGTGCAAGGATTGGGTCACGGTCGATCAGGTCGTTTCCATTTACGACGAAGAGCACGGCGTGACGCTGGCCTGCCCGGATGCGCCGCTCGTGCAAATCGGCGGCTTCCATTTCGGCAAGGAACAGCGGGAAATTCCCCGAAACCCCCGGCCGCTGCTTCTCGCTTGGCCGGTGAACAACTACTGGGATACGAACTTCAGAGCGAGTCAGCCGGGAGTGATCACGGTAAAATATGAATTGACGTCCTTCTCGAAATATCGCGTCGAGGATGCGCATGCCGCCGCAGTGGAAGCGGGCTGCCCGGTGCAGCTTTATCCTGCGGTCAATTGCCCTGCGGAAGAGAGCGGCGTATGGATCGAAATCAACAACCCGCTGGTCGTCGTGCAAGGATGCAAGCCGGCCGAGGACGGAGAGGGCATCATCCTTCGTCTGATGAACCTGTCGGAGCAGGCGGAGCAAGCGGTCGAGATCACGTTCCCGGGCCGGGCAATACGTGCGGCGGCGCTCACGGACATGCTGGAGACGGCTATCGGCCGGCTGGAGCCGCAAGGAAGCGCGGTCGGCTTCACGGTACCGGCCAGGCGGCTCGTCACCCTTCGCGTTCAACTGTGAAGCTGTTTGAACTTTTTCTTGAACCGGGCAGGGGGCATCCCCATTTCCTTGGCGAACACGCTGGTGAAATAATGAACGGTATCGAATCCCGTTTGTTCCGAAATCTCCTTGATCGAAAGGTCGGTATTCGTAAGCAGAATGCCGGCTTTTCTTATTCTTTCCTTCCGCACGTAACTGGAGAACGATTGGCCGAGTTCGGAGAGGAACACGCGGGACAAGTGGCGGCCGGAAATGAGCAGATGACCGGCGACATCGTCAAGCTTCAGCGGTTGGGACAAATTGTCGCGGATATACAGCTTGGCCTGGTAGACAAGCATCGCAGCGATGCTGACCTTGGGGTTCTCCCGCACCGAACGGGATTGGTCGTTAAAGACGCGCTCCAGTCCGGTGATCACCGACGTGCATAAACTTTCGATGCTGTCGGCGAACAAGGGCTGGTACTCATTCGCCGTCAGCAAGAGTGAAGTCCAGAGCCGGACAATGGGAAGGTCTTGAGCCTCGGGGACGTAGAACGTTTCGGTTTCGGACAAAGCGTTGAACAAATTCCGGCTTGCTTCGTCGGATGTTTGGCCGTTCAACTCGAATCCGACGAAGATGATGTCCAATCCTCGATCGCTCCGGATCTGATGCATCACATGAGGACGGGACATAAACAGCACGCCTCGCTTCAGCGCATATTCGTTTTCGTTTTCAAGGTAACTTCCGCTGCCGTCCACAATGTAGCACACTTCAAAAAAGAATGCTTGTGCGGCTTGTTGTTAAGGTGTCCGGCTTGCGCCCCCCAGTAATGGACCGTAATCCCCACCTGTTTTCCGGTTAAGGCAGCAGCTTTTGGTTGAGCACGATCGTTCCGTTCAACAGCTGGTCGGTCCACTTCATCGGCAAGCCCTCCTGCTTCGCTTCGTTGACTGTTTTCATCATTTTAACATTGTTTAAATCGCCGGTGCAGAGTGATGTCCTTATTTTATAAAAATGTGTCGGCATCCTAAAAAGACGAGGCGATTCGGTTGCGATACACTGGATACAAATGAAAGCGGATTCCTGGCGTCCGCCGGGAACTTCCAAAGACAGGGGGGATGAGTTTGAAAACCGCCGAGATCATGCATAAAACCTTGATTTATCTCATTCTTGTTGCCGGAAGCGCGCTCTTCGTCATGCCGCTGGTATGGATGCTGTCCACTTCGCTCAAAGGCGACATCGGGCTGTTCGATTTGCCGCCCAAGTGGATTCCGGAGACGTTCTACTGGGACAATTATAAAAAAGCGGTGCAGTCGTTTCCATTTTGCGCTATACGGTAAACACGGTATGGATCACGTTGCTTTCGGTAATCGGGGCGCTTTTGTCGTCCTCTTTCATCGCCTACGCTTTTGCCAAACTGAAGTGGCCCGGACGCAATATTTGGTTCGTCGTCCTGCTTGGCACGATGATGCTGCCGCCGCAAGTGACGATGATTCCGCTTTTCCTGTTTTTCAAACAGCTGGGCTGGATCGACACGTACTTGCCGTTAACCGTTCCTTATTTCTTCGGCAGCGCGTTTTATATCTTTCTCATGCGGCAATTTTTCATGACGATCCCGAAAGAGCTGAGCGAAGCGGCGAAGATTGACGGCAGCACGGAATTTTATATTTGGTGGCGCATCTTTATCCCGCTGTCCAAGCCGGCGCTGGCGACACTTGCGATCTTTACGTTCATGATGGCCTGGAACGACTTTCTCGGACCGCTCATTTACTTGAACGATCCGGACCAATTCACCCTTGCGCTCGGTTTGCGCAGCTTTCAGCAGCAGTACGGAACGCGCTGGAATGTCATGATGGCCGCCTCGCTGATCGTCATGCTGCCGACGCTCGTGATGTTCTTCTCCTTCCAGAAATATTTCATCGAAGGGGTTACATTGACCGGGGTGAAAGGGTGACCGATGGTACGAACGAAGGAGGTGGTCGGGCTACCGATGATTCGGAGGGTACGGATATGGCGATTCGGAAAGTTCGAATGACGAATATGGGAGGTCAACCAGGATGAAAAGAAAAATATGGTCCGTCTTGACGGCAGTCATTCTCATTCTTACTCTTCTCGCAGGCTGTTCGGGCGGAGCGGGCGAGGACACCGGCAATACCGCGCAGTCTCCGGCAACGAACGATTCGGGTTCGGGCCAAACGAACAATGGCGACGCACAGCCCGAGCCTGGCAACGACCCGGTGACGATCAGCTTCTGGCACATTCATTCCGACGGGGATATGAAAGATACGATGACGGAGCTGCTCGCGGATTTCATGAAGCAGCATCCGGATATTACGGTTAACGAACTCGGCATCAACTTCTGGGATTACTGGACGAAGCTTTCGACGGCCATGGCCGGCGGCAGCGGTCCGGATCTGGCCATGAACGATACGAGCACGCTGCAGACGCGCGCGGAATCCGGAGCGATCCTGAATTTGAACGAATTCATTCAGAGGGACAGCTTCAACACGGAAGACTTCTTCCCGGTGCTGATCGACAAGATGAAATACAACGACGGCATTTACGGCTTGCCGAGCGACACGGACGTTCGGGTGCTCTATTACAACAAGACGGCGTTCAGAGAGGCGAATCTCGATCCTGAGAAGCCGCCGGCCAACTGGGATGAGCTGGCCGAATATGCGGAAAAGCTGACCGTGTTGAATGACAGCAACTTGATTGAACGCATCGGCTTCTCCCCTGCGCTCGGCAACATTCATTTGTGGATGCTGGCGTGGGCCAATGGCGGGGATTTCTGGGACGACGAAGGCAAGCCGACATACGACAGGCCGGAAAATCTCGAAGCGCTGCAATGGATGAAGACGGTGCAGGACAAATACGGCGTGAAGGCGATGTCCGCCTTCAACTCGCAGGCGAGCGCGCTGCAGCACAGCCCGTTCATCGCCGGCAAAGCGGCGATGATTGTGGACGTCAACAATTTGTATACCGACATCAAGAAATATGCGCCGGATCTCGATTTCGGCGTCGCCCCGATCCCGTACACGAAACAGCCCGCAACCTGGTCGGCGGGATTCGATTACGAGATTGTGAACAACCATGACGACAAGCGCGCCGCCGCTGCCTGGGAGCTGTTGAAGTATTTGACGAGCCCGGAAGTGCAGAAGAAGATCCATCAAGTTTCCGGCTCTCTCGTATCCAATATGAAAGCGGCGAAAGCCCCCGAATTTATGGCCGATCCCGTATGGGAGATGATCGTCGGGCAGATGGAGCATTCCCGCTTTATCGAATATATCCCGGCATCGCCGTCCTGGCACGCGGAACTGGACCAGGTCGTGCAGTCGGTGCTCAACTCGGGAGTGGATCCGCAGAAAGCGCTGCAGGACGCGCAGAAAAATGCGGAGACGAAGCTGAAAAACTATGTGCAAACGAAGTGATTCCGATAGGACGATTTCCGGGGGCGTTCGCCCCCGGAACGATCCGTAAAGGGAGCGGGTGACTATGCGGCATAAGCGGGTAATGAAAATGAGCACGAGAGAAGCGATAAACGGATATTGTTGTTTTTCGCCCGGATTAATCGGCCTCATCGTGTTTATGGCAGGTCCGATCTTGTACTCGCTGTACTTGAGCTTTACGAACTACAACATCTACCAGGCTCCGCGGTGGATCGGGCTGGCGAACTATCGCATCATGCTGACGGAAGATCCGTTGTTTTGGAAGAGCATGCTCAATACGTTGTATTACGTCGCGTTAAGCGTGCCGCTGAATACCGTTGCGGGCGTCTTGCTGGCCGTGCTGATGAATCAGTCCGTGCGCGGCATCCGCTTGTTCCGCACGCTCTACTTTCTGCCCAGCGTCGTATCCGGCGTCGCTGTCGCGCTTTTATGGCAATGGGTGCTCGATCCGAATTTCGGCCTGATCAATACGTTTTTGGCCCGACTCGGCATTGAAGGTCCGGGTTGGCTTACGGACGAGCATTGGTCGAAGTTTTCGCTCGTACTTATGAACCTGTGGGCCGTGGGCGGCAGCATGATCATTTATCTGGCCGGTCTGCAAGGCGTTCCGCGCAGCTTGTATGAAGCGGCTACCGTGGATGGCGCGGGAATGCTGCGCAAATTTGTTTCCATTACGATTCCGATGCTGACGCCGACGATCTTTTTCAATGTGATCATGGGAGTTTTAAGCGGGTTCCAAGTATTTTTGCAGGCGTACATTATGACCGGCGGAGGCCCGAACAATTCGACGATGTTCTTCGCTTACTATTTGTATAACAAGGCGTTCAAAGATATGCAGTTCGGCTATGCGTCGGCTATGGCGTGGGTGCTCTTGTTTATTACGCTCGCGTGCACGCTGATTATTCTGAGATCGGGCTCGCGATGGGTCTACTACGAAGGTGAGAATCCGAACTAAAGATAAATACGATAACTGGAGTGGGTGAGGGATCATGTTCAACAAATTTCCGGTGAATCCGGTCCGGGATCTTCAGCGGGACATACGCGTCGCGTCAGGCTATGACGCTGTATTGTCCGCATTGCGGGAGCGGCTCAATCCGTTCGGAGATCGCCCCGTCCTGGTCCTTGACGGCACGCATGGCGCCGCGTTCGATAAGTGGCTGGAGCGCATGCTGGAAGCATTCGGCGGACAGTCCGCGCGGGTGGAGGCGGTCTCCGCCGCGGAGTTTCTCAAATCCCCCGCCGAGATCCGGGAATTGTTCAAGGACAATATAACCGACAACCGGGCGTTCGGCTATATGACGGAAGCGCATATTTCCGCTTACTTCGCCGAAGATGCGCAGAAGCGCTGCAAAGAAAGGCTCGCGGCATTGCGGCGCCGGACGGGCGAGGCCGGCATGGGGGACAGATCGGACGAGCGATTCGCCGCTCAGATCCAACGACTGATCGTATTGTATGGGACCGGAGCCCACTGGCTGGCTGACGGGTGCGGCGATGTGCATGTGTTCCTCGATCTGTCGCGGGAAACCCAGCAGATTATGCATAAGCAAGGCTTGTTGAATTTCGCGTTGGACTGGAACGAGGATGCGCTGGAAAAGTACAAGATCGCCTTCTTCGTGGAATGGCCGATTCTGGAAGGTTATCGCAAGGCGAATTTAACCGGGTACGATTATTACGCGGATGCGAATCGCCCGGAGCATCCGGTAATGGTGGCCGTAAGCGATCTGGTCGACGCGGCGCGCGACATCGCGAAGCGTCCGATTCGCGTCAAGCCGTTCTTCGCTCCGGGCATCTGGGGCGGGCAATATTTGAAGCGGCTGGCCGACTTGCCGGAGGATTGGGACAACTGCGCGTGGAGCTTTGAGCCGATCGCGCCGGAGAACTCGGTATTGATCGGTATCGGGGCAGCGATCATCGAAGTTCCGTTTCTCGTAATTATGAATTATGCTTACAAGGACATTATGGGCGAACGTCCGGTCCGCTTGTTCGGCGACTTCTTCCCGATCCGGTTCGACTATCTCGATACGATCGAGGGAGGAAACTTGTCCACGCAAGTTCACGGGAAACAGGCGTACATTCGCGAGCATTTCAATTACGTGCTGGAACAGCAGGAATCGTACTATATTATGGAAAAACGTGAAGGCTCGAAAGTTTATCTCGGCCTGACCGAGCGGTGCACCGGCGACGCGTTTGTCGGGGCGGTCAAGCGGGCGCAGGAAACCGGCGAACCGATCGAGTTTACCGATTATGTGCAGGAATGGGACTGCAGAAAGGGCGACCTGTTTCTTATTCCGACAGGAACCGTCCATTGTTCGGGCAAAGACAATCTGGTTCTGGAAATATCGTCCACGACCTGGTGGTTTACGTTTAAGATTTACGATTACGTGCGCAAGGACAAAGACGGCAAGCCGCGGCCGATTAATATCGAGCATGCGGAGCCGAACATCGATTGGTACAAAAAGACGGCATGGGTTCGCGAGCATTTGATCCCGGTGCCGCAGAAGCTGCGCGAGCAAGGCGCCAATGAAGAATATGTGCTGGGCAAGCGCCAAGATTTGCTGTTCTATGTGAACCGCATTCACCTTACGGATCGCTGGCGCGACCATACGAACGAAGAATTGCTGCTCCTCAATCTGGTGGAAGGCGAGAAAATTCGCATTCGATCTGTAAAACGGCCGGATGTATTCGTGGAATTCGGTTACGCGGAATCGTATATTTTGCCGGCGGTTTTCGGCGCTTTCGAAATCGAGAATCTCGGCACGGGGCCATGCAAAATCATCAAGGCAGGGGTTTCGCCGGAGTGGGAAGTGAAACTGACTGATGAATAAATACGCGATTGCCTTCGATGTGGGCGGACTGTTTATCAAATCCGCCGTATTGGATGACAAGGGGCATGTACTCCCGGGAACTTATGCGATTTATCCGGCCAAATCCAAAGAGCAAAAAGAGGTCATCATCGAGCATTTTGTCGGCTTGATCAAGCACCAGACGAATCGAATTCTGGACAAAAGCTTTGAAATTTACGGGGTTGGCTATGCGTTCCCCGGCCCATTCGATTATCCCGGAGGAATCAGCTATATCCGGCAGACCGACAAATTCGAGCACTTGTATGGAGTTAATTTGCGCGAGGAGCTGACCATGCGGCTGGAGCAAGATCCGCTGTTCGTGGCGAGACGGGCGGACCGCTTTCAAATCCGGTTTGAAAATGACGCCAATTTATTTGCATTAGGCGAGCTGTTCGCAGGCCATGCGCGCGCCTTCAACCGCTCGATTTGTTTGACGATCGGAACAGGGACAGGATCGGCGTTTATTGACAACGGGCAGCTGATTGCGAATCGCGCCGACGTCCCGCCTAACGGCTGGGTGTACAAGGAGCCGTTAGGCGCGTCCATTGTCGACGACTATATTTCCAAGCGGGGCATTCTCCGTCTCGCGCAACAAGCCGGCATGAAAACGGAAGGTCTGGAAGTGAAAGCGATCGCCGACATGGCCCGCGGCGGCGACGCCGTATCCCGCGGCGTGTTTCATCAGTTCGGACGGAATCTCGGCATGATGCTGAATCCGTTTGTCGCGGCTTTTCGTCCGGAAGCGGTCATCATCGGCGGACAGATCGCGAAGAGCAAGGATCTGTTTCTTGACGGCGTCAGCGAGACGCTGCAAAATTCGCTGCTGGCGATTCGCACGGTCGATGAAACATCGCTCAGCACGTTTGTCGGTATTGCCCAAATGCTGACGCAGAGTGCGGCCAAGGCTTGAAAAGTTGTCCGTCGCGCCGCTAAAGCGCGGCCAAGACTTGACAATTGTTTCGTCGCGCGGCTGGAGGTGGGAAGATGAGGCGAAGAACCGTAATCGCGGTAATCGCGGCGCTTGTCGTCTTTGCGCTTTCATTGACGACGGTCGCCGGATGCATGGGGGATAAAGCGAGGCATAAAGCAGTCAAGCCTGCCCTTGGCGCATGGATTTCCGGGGTGAAGGCCATGGCGGAGGCCGACGACGGATTTCCTGCCGAGCGGGCCGTGAACAATCAGGGGATGGCGGGGACGGCTGGCCGGACGCATGTTCACAGCAATGAGGAGAAGACGATGTGGCGCCGGACCGCAGATGCGGATGATGCAGGGGTGTATATCGATTTCGACCTTGGCCGCGTTCACCCGCTTGGCGAGATGTGGATTTGGAACTACAACGCGAAGAATCCCGAGACCGGCGATTCGATGCATCGTTACGGCCTGAAGCAGGTGCGCATTTACGTTTCCGTCGACCGTGAGCAGTGGAACGAATGGAAAGGGGACGGCTATCCCTTTCGCTTCGCCGCGGCCGACGGTTCACATGCGCTGCAGGCGACGAACCTCGACGACGGCAAGCGTTCGCCGGTCCGTTTCGACGGCGTGCCGGCCCGCTATGTACGGATCGTTGCCGACAACGAGCCGGGAGTGGGCAATTGGATGGAGGCGGACAACGGCTCAGACGGCGGGTCAAGCGGTGAGTCAGGCGTAGGGTCAAGAGGCAGCGTCGGGTCAAGCGGTAAGTCAAGCGGTGAGTCAAGCGGCGAGTCAAACGGCGGGGCAAGTGGCGAGTCAGGCGGCGGGTCGAGCGGCGAGTCAGGCGACGAGTCAGGCAGCAGGTCAGGCGTTGGGTCAAGTGGCGAGTCAGTCAGCGGGGCAGGCGTCGGGTCAAATGGCGAGTCAGTCAGCGGGGCAGGCGGCACGAAGAGCATCTTCGGCCTAAGCGAGGTGCGGTTTTACCGTTATGCGCTTCAGGTGGAGCAGGATGGCATGATCGTTCCCTTGTCGGCGTCGATCGACGCGGATGCTTCCGATTCCGGCGCGGCGGATTTATCCGGCGATCCGGAAAATGCGATCAACAATTTCGGCATGAGCGCTTACGGAGGGAAGAAAGACTGGCACAACGATGACCGCCGCGCGATGTGGCTCGTGCCCGCTTCATCGGTTAAGCCGGTTTCGCTGACCGTCGATCTCGGCGGAACGTACCCCCTGAAGGAAATGCACGTCTGGAACTATAACGAGCGAGGGAAGGAAACGAGCGGTTTGCGTCATTTTCGACTGTTCGTATCGTTGGACGGCCTTCAGTGGCAGGAGCGGAAAGGGCCTGGTTATCCGTATGAACTGGCTATAGCGGACGGTTCCGAACGGTTGAAAGCGACAAATTTGAATGACGGCAAGCATTCGCCCATCGACCTTGAAGGAGTGGCCGCCAGGTTTGTGAAAGTGGTCCCGGATGCGGATACGGAAAAGCGCAATTGGGGGGCGGCAGACGGCGCGTTCGGGCTGAGCGAGCTTCGCTTTTACGCCGGAAGCGGGCTGGCGGCGGAGCCCGCAGCGGATTGGGAGGCACTGTTCAGCAACTACAACGGCTGGAGCGGCGCTGACGGGATTTTTCCATCCCGCTGAATGGCTATGATGGACCGGGTGCGGCGGAAAAGACGAAGACGCTGTTCCTGTTCAGCGACACGTTCGTCGGGACGGTCGACCCGCTTACGCATCAGCGCATGCAAGCGAATATGCTGAACAACTCGGTCGGGTTGCTGGACGGAGGCGAGGCGGATGCGGCAAATCTGAAATTTACGTACTTGCCGAACAGCGCGGACGTGAGCTTGTTCACGCCGAAGACACCCCGATCGCCGCAGGGAAGCTGGTATTGGCTGCAGGACGGAATCGTGATCGGCGACCGCCTGTACATCTTTCCGCTCGTTATGGTGCGCGGCAGCGGTCCGACAGGTTTTAACTTTGCGACTTACGGCGTGAATATGATCAGGCTGCCGCTCGCGGATGGCGTGCCGGATTTGGAACGGCAGGAGCAGTTCGATACGCCATTGTACGCGAAGCTGCCTGACGGCACGGGAGCGATCGTGTTCGGCGCGGGCATTATGGACAATACGGAGCATTCGGGCGCGCCGGATCCGGACGGATATATTTATGTGTACGGATACAGGGACATCGAAGGCGGGAACAAACAGCTCGTCGCCGCGCGGGTGGAACCGCAACATTTTGAACAGTTTGACCATTGGCGGTATTGGGACGGCGAGGAATGGTCCCCCGATATCCTGGAGGCGGCGGCGCTCATCCAAGGAGTGTCCCCGGAATTGAGCGTAACGCCGATAAATTCGGGTGCGCTCGCCGGCAAATATTTGCTCGTCGTCGAAAGGGATACGATGAGCGGTTACGTCGCTATCAGCGCGGGAGACTCTCCGGTCGGACCATTCGCACCGCTGAAGCGTATCTATTACACGCCGGAAATCGATCGCGCGAGCCAGGTGTTCTCTTATAACGCCAAGGCGCATCCGCACTTGTCGCGCCCCGGGGAACTGCTTATTTCATACAACGTCAATTCGATGGACCCGATGGCCAACAATATGAACGGGGATCTTTATCGGCCGCGATGGATCAGGCTAAGGGAGCTTGGCGATTAGTTTCGAAATTGTTGAGGGAAAGGCGGGAGAGTGATGGCAGGGCAAAATGGAGGCTTTGGAAGCGAATTTGCAGACATGGCGGTTGACGTTACAGCGAGCGCGCCGGCGCATCGCGGGGATCTTTTGCCGATCAGAAGTTGTTGCGAGCTCCATGACGAAGATGCGGCGGTGATCTTTGACTTCGGAGCGGCCTATCCGGTCGGCGGTATGCGCATTTTCGGGGAGAACGACTCCCAAGCAGAGACTTGTCCCTTGAAGGTCGAATACGCGCTGGACGGGAAACATTGGGCGGTCGCGGAATGGGTGCCGGAGTGTGCCGATCTGGAAAGCGGCATGGATCGTCGCCATTCCGTATGGACCGTTCGCGGGGGCAGCTTGCATGCGCGCTATATGAAGGTGACGTGCGAGGCTCCGTTCGCCGCGACCGTATCCGAAGTGCAGTTCCTTGCGGCAAGCGGCTTTGGCGTCGAGCCGTGCGAGGAATGGACGAATTTGTTTCACCGCTCCTGCGGCTGGAGCGGCGCGGACGGCATCTATTCCATTCCGCTCCATGCGTGCGAAAGGAACGGAACGGCAAATAACGCGCGGACACTGTTCCTGTTCGGGGATACGTTCATCGGGGAAGTGGATAAGACGTCGGACCGCAGAATTTCCCCGGTCATAATTAATAACACAGCGGCGGTTCTGGATGGAGGCAAGCCGCGGCCCGAGGCGGTGCAATTCGTATGGCGCCGGGATGACGAAGGCAATCCGGCGAGTTTGTTCGTTCCGGCGACGCCGAAAGCATCGCAAATCGAAGGCGCTTACTACTGGCTTCAGGACGGCATCGTCGTCGGGAATATGTTCTATTGCTTTCCGATGATCATCGGACCGAACCCGGACGGCCCCGAAGGCTTCCAGTTTGCCGTTCACGGCATTGCCAGAGTGTCGGCTCCGGTCGATGAGGACGGATTGCGTTATGACGAGAACATTCAGGCCGACACAGACTTATACTATGAAGCGGCGAACGGGCGGACGACGTATTTCGGCGCAGCGTTTATGGCGCTGACGGAATCGGCAGGCACTGCCAACCCTGACGGACATATTTACATTTACGGCTTGCAGAACGGCGCAAGCGGCCCTGCTATGGTCGTCGCTCGCGTGCCGGAGGCCCGATTCGCGGATTTTGCCGCATGGCGCTTCTGGAACGGGGCGGAATGGACGGCCGAGAAGGAGCAGGTCGTGCCGATCGCTGACGAAATATCTTGCGAGTTCAGTGTGACGCCGATGTCAGACCAGTGGGAGGGCGCAGCTTATGCCGTTGTGTTCCAGGAGGCGGGAGCAGGGCTCGGCAACCGCTTGTCCATGTACGTTGGCGCTTCGCCGGTCGGGCCTTTCGCCGACCCGATACGGCTCTATGCTTGCGCGGAGCCGGATGAAGGCAAAGGAATTTATGTATACAACGCCAAGGCGCATCCCCATCTGTCCCGTCCCGGAGAACTGCTGGCAAGCTATAACGTGAACACGACAAGTATGGATATGCATATGCAGCATGCCGGAATTTATCGGCCGCGTTTTGTGAATATTCGCCAAATCCGCTAGACCCTATCTTTTGTTGCGGGCCGCCGAGTGCTTGCCTCATGCCCGAAGGCCGTTGCGCCGGATTGTACGGCCAGCGGGCAGATATTCATCCGCCGGACACAAGGCTTGGCGGCGAACGGCTTGCTGCTAACGAAGGCGGGATGTGGCGCAGTTGCGTGGTTGCGCTAACGAAGGCGCGTTGTGGCGCAGTTGCGTGGTTGCGCTAACGAAGGCGGGATGTGGCGCGATGTGGGGCGATTGCGCTAACGAAACTGAGCAACCTTATTCGGGCGAAATTTTCATTTTCGAAGCGCTAACGAATCTAGGCAACCTTATTAACCGCATTTAAAGGGAAAAACGGTAGATTTGAGAGAAATAAGGTGTCTGGTATTCGTTAGCACGATCAGAAAGGCGAATTTTGCAAAATAGCGTTGCTCAGATTCGTTAGCCGTTTACAGGAGGGGGAGGCTGTAGCACAGCAATGCGGATTCGTCCTGCGAAGGCGCCCGCGCGCCCCTGGCACCGCAATGCGGATCATCCTGCAAAGGCGCCCGCGCGCCCCTGGCACCGTAATGCGGATTTGTCTGCAGAAGGCCGTCCGCGCGCCCTTGTCGCACCGCAATGCTGCGGGCG
>NZ_BOVJ01000011.1 GCF_018403665.1 Paenibacillus cisolokensis | reverse complement strand
TTTGCGCCCGAAAAAGTTGCACTTTTGCAGCATTGTTCTGTTATTAGGCTTTTCTATCTTCAGGATGCCAGCCAACGCGGGGCTGGAGCGAGTGGAATAAAGCCCTTGGGGTTCGCAAACGGCGCCCGGCATGGGTGGCTCGAACATATAGAGGGCCAGGAGGTTCGCAATCGGGCGCCCGGCGGAGTTGGCGTGAACGAATGGCCTTGGCCGCCATCCGCGAAACAGTATCGTCTTCAGACAGAAACGACGGAGTCGTTTCTGCTTGGAATATAGACTTATACATAGCATGATTTTGCTTTAACGGCATAAAGCCTTAACGTCCCTAACAGCCTTAACAGTTTTAACAGTCCTAACGCAGCTTTAACAGCCTTAACGTCCCTAACAGCCTTAACAGTTTTAACAGTCCTAACGCAGCTTTAACAGCCTTAACGTCCTTAACAGCCCTAACGTCTCAACGCCTCAATACCTCAACGCCTCAACGCCTCAACGCCTTAATGAGCCATAACAGTCATAACAGCCATAACAGCCCCTAAACGTCCATAACAGCTTAAACAGCTTTAAAAGCTTTAACTGCCGTCCCGCATGGCGCGGAACGAAGCCTGCGCCGCCTCGATCGTCTCGTCGATGTCGGCCTCGGTATGAGCCGTCGTCAAAACCATGCTTCATACTTCGAAGGGGCAAGGCAAACGCCCCGGTCCAGCATATGCCGGAAAAAGCGGGCAAACGCTTCGCCGTCGGCGTTTTGCGCCTCTTCGTAGTTCGTGACGGGATGGCTGCAGAAATGCGTCGAGAACGCCCCGACGATGCGGTTCACCGTGAGCGGCACTTCGTTTTCGGCCGCGAGACGGGAAAGCGCATCGGTCAGCCAGGCGGCGAGCGCATCCATCCGTTCGTACACGCCCGGCTGCTGCAGCACTTCGAGGCAGGCGATGCCGGCGGCGATGGAGGCGGGATTACCGGCCATCGTACCGGCCTGATAGGCCGGACCGAGCGGCGCGACCTGCTCCATAATTTCCTTGCGTCCGCCGTACGCGCCGATCGGCAGACCGCCGCCGATAATTTTGCCGAGCGCGGTCAGATCCGGCTCGATCGCCGTATGATCGGGGAATGCCGCGAACGTCTGGGCTCCTCCGTAATGGAACCGGAAGGCGCTGATCACTTCGTCGTAAATGACGAGCGCGCCGGCATCGCGGGCCAGTCGGCACAGCCCTTCGAGGAAGCCGGGCTTCGGCATGACCATCCCGAAATTGCCGACGATCGGCTCCACCATGACGGCGGCCGTCTCGTCTCCCCAGCGCTCCAGCGCCTGCCGCAGGCTGTCCAGATCGTTGAACGGCACGGTGACGACTTCGTGGGCGATGCTCGACGGAACGCCGGCGCTGTCAGGCGTACCGAGCGTGGAGGGACCGGACCCCGCTGCGACCAGCACCAGATCCGAATGTCCGTGATAGCATCCGGCGAATTTGATAATCTTCGTGCGCCCCGTGTAAGCCCGGGCGACCCGAATCGTCGTCATGACGGCCTCGGTGCCGGAATTGACGAACCGCACTTTGTCCATCGACGGAATGGCCGTCTTGAGCATGCGGGCAAGCCGGATTTCCAGCTCGGTCGGCGTGCCGTACAGCGTGCCGGTGCGGGCGGCCCGTACGATCGCCTCGGCGATATGCGGGTGCGCATGCCCCGTAATAATCGGCCCGTACGCGCATAAATAATCGATATAGCGATTGCCGTCGACATCCCAGAAATAAGCCCCTTCGGCGCGCTCCATGAAAACCGGGGCGCCGCCGCCCACCGCCTTGAACGAGCGCGACGGGCTGTTGACCCCGCCGACGATATGCTCGAGCGCTTCGCGGTAAAGCTCCTCCGAACGGATACGTGGCTGCAGCATGGTCATTCCTCCTTGAAAAGATCGGGTATACCGGGCAACGAAAAGAGGGGCGAAAACCGCAGTCCGCAGAACCGAACCGGCTTCCCCCTCCGGAATTGTCAGATTGGTCGAAATATTAGAATTCCCCGTCGAACTATCCGTATTGAACAATCCGTGTTAAATTCCCCGTCGAACTATCCGTATTGAACTATCCGTGTTAAATTCCCCGTTAAACTCCCCGTTGAAATATCCGTTGAGTTATCCCTGGAAATATCCCTCGAAATATTCGTTTCCCCTATGGCGCCGCCGCTTCGCTGCTTTGGCCGCCGCTGCCGCTGTCCAGAGCAGTGCCGCCTCCGCTCTCCCGGCCGCTGTCCGTGCCGTCGGCTTCGCCGGAGACGGTTGCGCTCTCGTCGGTTGCGAGCTGCTCCTGCACATATTCGCGCAGCTTGTCTTCGTCGCTGATCTCGAGCACCGCGGCTCCGCCGTTGGAGCTTCGGAGCAGCTCCATCGGCGGCACCTGCGCCGAGCCGCTCATCTTGACCTCCAGGCCGAGCATGCCCAGCTTGAGCATGTCTTGCGGCGTCAGGTTCGTCTCGATATACGGGGTAACGCTTTCCAGGATTTGCTTCATGCGCAGCAAGTTCCAGGACGACTGCATTTTCTGGGCCACGGCCTTCAGGAAATTGCGCTGGCGCTCGGTCCGCGTAAAGTCGCTCATCGCATCGTGACGGAAGCGGACATATTGCAACGCCTTGTCGCCGTCGAGATGCTGATAACCTTTCTTCAGATCGATATCATAACGGTTGCCGTCGGCATTGTCGGTCCACTTCATATCTTTCTCGACTTCGTAGTCGACCCCGCCGATCGCATCGACGAGCGCTTTGAAGCCTTCGAAATCGGTATAAACATAATATTGGATATCAAGTCCGAGCAAATCCCCGATCGTGCTCATCGTCAGTTTGGGACCGCCCAACGTAATGGCGGCGTTGATCCGGTTTTGCCATGACCTTCGATATCGACATACGTATCGCGAAGGATGGAGAACAGATGCGCCTTCTTCGTCACCGGATCGATGGAAGCGAGCAGCATCGTATCTGTGCGGGCCACCTGATCTTTCTCCAGACCGCGGGCATCTGCTCCGAGCAGTAAAATATTGACCCGTTCCTTGCCTTCCCATTTGGGAGGTTCTTCCTTGTTGACCTGCTCGAACTGGCCGAACCGGGATTCTTCAGGCGATTTATTGAAATTGTCCAGCGCGTTATAGACGCCGAATCCCTGATAGGCGGCATAGCCGATAACGCCCGCCAATACGGCAAGCAACCCGTACAGCCCCCATCTCCACTTGGATTTCTTTTTCGTTTTCTTTCGCATTCCGGCGTATCGCCCCTTTAGTTATGATAAGCGAGTATAACGGGCAAATCACGGTGTACCCGGTGCAGCAAGGGGGCCGGGGCCGCTTTTCCTTTGTCCGTATCTGATGTATGATTACATATCATAAAATTATAAAGGTCTTGATGGCAAAAGATCAAGTTCTGTGCCATTTATTAGAAAAATATCACAATTTCCCGGGAAATGTCGAGCGAGAGGAGCGTTGCGGACACCATGCTGGCGATAGATGTCAAAGATTTAAGAAAGCAGTTTCGAGTGCAAAAAAGCAGAGAAGGGCTTTCGGGGGCGCTGAAAGATTTGTTCAAGCGCGAATATCGGGAAGTGACCGCTGTCAAAGATATTACGTTTCAAATTCCGCAGGGCGAAATATGCGGCTATATCGGCGAGAACGGAGCGGGAAAATCGACGACGATCAAAATGCTGACCGGCATCCTGGTGCCGACATCCGGACAGCTGCTCGTCAACGGCCATGTGCCGTATAAAGAACGGGAGAAGTTCGTGCGCCAGATCGGCGTCGTATTCGGACAGCGTTCCCAGCTATGGTGGGACATCGGCGTGATCGAATCGTTCCAGTTGCTGCGCAAAGTATACCGCGTGCCGGAAGCGGAATACCGCAAACGGCTGAACGAGCTGGTCGAACGGCTGCAGCTCGGCGACCTGCTGAACCGTCCGGTGCGCAAGCTGAGCCTCGGTCAGCGGATGCGCTGCGAGCTCGTCGCCTCGCTGCTGCACAATCCGTCGATACTGTTTCTGGACGAGCCGACGATCGGTCTGGATATCGTCGTCAAAACCGAAATCCGCGAATTTCTGAAGCAGATGAACCGCGAGCACGGGACGACGATCCTGCTGACGACGCATGATTTGCAGGATATCGAAGCGTTGTGCAACCGCGTAATCATGCTTGACGACGGCCGCATTATTTATGACGGCGGACTCGAACAATTGAAAGCCCGCTGGAGCAGGGGGCGCGAAATCCGGTTCCGGTTCGGCGGACAGGCTCCGCTTGCCGAACTGCGGCTTCTGACCGCGGATCTCGGCGTCACGTGGACGGCGGGAAACGATATGACGGCCGCGATGTGGGTGCCGATGGAAGTGAGCGTATCCGATGCGTTGGCGCGCGTCGTCGGCGCCTGCCAGGACATTCGCGACATTAAAATCGTCGAGACGAATACCGACGATATCGTGCGCGAAATTTACCGCTCCGGCTCGGCTTCGGCCGGTTCCAGGCTTGAAGGCGCGGAGTCCGGCGCGGCGGGAGCCGACGCGGCCTCCGGGGAAGCCGCCGCGGCAGCCGCGGGGGACCGTGCGGACAAGGAGCCGGTGCGCCATGGCTAGCGCTTATCTCGACCTGATCCGCATCCGCTTTCTGATGATGCTGGCTTACCGCGTTAATTATTATAGCGGCATTATTATTTATGCCATTAATATCGGCGCTTACTATTTTTGTGGCAGGCGATTTATGGCGCGCAGGAGCAACTCGGCGGCTTTACCGTCGCGCAGATGACGACGTATGTGGCGGTGTCGTGGATGGCGCGCGCGTTTTATTTCAACAACCTGGACCGGGAAATCGCCAATGAGATCCGGGACGGGAGCGTCGCCATCCAGTTCATCCGCCCGTATTCGTATCTGGCCGTCAAAATGATGCAGGGCTTCGGCGAGGGGCTGTTCCGCCTGCTGATGTTCATGGTGCCGGGCATGATCGTCGTCTGCCTGCTGTTTCCGGTGAAGCTGCCGACCGATCCCGCCGTCTGGCTCGTCTACCTGGTCATGCTGCTGCTGAGCTTCCTGATCAATTCGCAGATTAACATTTTGACGGGACTGTTCGCCTTTTTCGTCGAAAACAATGAAGGCATGATGCGGATGAAGCGGGTCATGGTCGACCTGTTTTCCGGCGTTGTCATCCCGATCTCGTTCTTCCCCGGCTGGCTCGCTTCCGTTATGGAATGGCTGCCGTTCCAGGCGATTACGTATTTGCCGAGCTCGGTGTTTACCGGCAGGACGCCGGCCGGCGAAGCGCTCGGCGTGCTCGGCCTGCAGCTCTTCTGGTTTGCGGCGCTGCTCGTCCCGATCTGGTGGCTGTGGCGGCTTGCCAGACGAAGATTGTTCGTACAGGGAGGGTGAGACGGCATGTTTGCCTTGTCGTTATTTTGGGAATATCTGAAAAATTACGCCAAAACCCGTCTGACCTACCGGGCCGACTTCTGGATCGAAGTGCTGTCCGATCTGATGTTCCAGGGAATGAACCTGATCTTCATTTTGATCGTTTTCCGGCACACGGCGTCGCTCGGCGGCTGGTCGGAGCTGGAAGTGGTATTCGTATACGGCTTTTTCATGATTCCGTACGGCATATTCGGCACGTTCTTCAATTTGTGGAACTTTAGCGAGCGCTACATTGTGAAAGGGGAGATGGACCGGGTGCTGACCCGGCCCGCCCACAATTTGCTGCAACTGCTGCTCGAAAATATGGACCCGCCGTCGCTCGCCGGCTCGATCGTAGGCGCGGTCATCATGGGCGTCTGCTGGTACAGGCTCGGCCTGCCGCTGGATTGGCTCGACATTCCGATTATGCTGCTGTTTATCGCCGGAGCGGTGTTGATCTATGCCGGGCTGTATACGGCGCTGACGGCCATCGCCTTTTACTCGGATTCGCCGACCGGCATCCTGCCGCTCATGTACAACATCCAGAATTACGGCCGGTATCCGGTCAACATCTACAATAAATTGATCCGCTTCGTCCTGACGTGGCTGCTTCCGTTCGCGTTCGTCGGCGTCATTCCGGCGGCGCATTTTCTGGACCGGAAGGACGACATTGCGGCGCTGGCGCCGCTCACGCCGGTTATGGGCGTCATCGTATTCGCCATCGGTCTTGCGATCTGGAACAACGGGGTGAAGCGATACCGCGGGGCGGGCTCGTAGCCGACGGTCGTTTGTTCCCATCATGGAAAAGACCGGACCGAAGCACACAAGCTTCGGTCCGACCGCAACGCATGGGGGGCTACTTGTCGGCTGCGAGCCAACGATCGTAGCCGGTCTGATACACCTCGAGCAGCTTGTCGATGCCCATATCCTTCACCGTCTTGACGAACGTATCCCATTGGTCCATCGACGCTTCCCCGGTGACGAACTTCGCTTCCATGCTTTCGACATAGGTGTTCAGGTCGGTCTCGATGCCCTGGATCTGCTGTCTCTCTTCCGGCAGCAGATAAATATCCGGGAAAGGCGATTTGCCGTATGGCTTCAGCTTCTTGTCCACCTCGGCGATCCGGAATTGATGCATCGGATCGGCCCAGTTGTTCTCCACTTCCTCCGGCGTAAACATCGGGAACGAGACGCCGACGGCGGGCGTCACCTTGCCCCCGCGGTATTCCTCGATGTTCATGCCTTCATGCTCGATATATTTGCGCAGTTTCTTCTCGTCGTCGGCCCATTCCCACAGATCCCCCTCAAGCCCGTAATGGATCAGGATTTCGCCTTCCGGACTCCACAAATAATCGACGTAACGGATAATCACCTCCGGATATTTGCATTTGTTCGTTATGGCGAACGTTCCTCTGGAAATGCCGGAGCCTTGCGAAATGATCGGCTGGTCCGGATTGGCCGGACTCGTCATGGCCGGCACGAGCGGGTGGATCGTGGAGCTCTCGCTGTCCCCGCCGAGCGTCAAATACGGGAGCGCGTCGGTGAATACGCCGACCTGACCGGCATGCCCCTTCGCCGACTTCTGCTCGGTCGTCTGGGAGAAGGTGCCGGGGTCGAGCAGTTGCTCCTTCCACAGCCTGTTCATATATTCGAGATAGGCTTTGTATCCCGGCTGAAGAGCGCCGTAGATCACCTTGTCGTCGACGGCCATATGCTCCCGGCGCAGCACGCCGAAGGCCGGGAGGAACATGCCGCGCACGTCGCCGAGCTTGATCGAAGTGAGCGGGATTTCGTCCGCCTCGCCGTTGCCGTTCGGGTCCTTCTCCTTGAAGTCCTTGAGCATCTTGTACATTTCATCCGTCGTGCGCGGCGCTTCGGTAATGCCCAGCTTCTGCATCCAATGCCCGTTGATCCACATGCTCGTCAGCTTGGCGATCGGCGCCTGGTTCACCCCGGCAGCGCGTAAATATGGCCGTCCGGAGCGGTGATCGATTGCTTGATTTCCGGATTTTCGTCAAGCACCTTGCGGATATTGGGCGCGTATTTCTCGATCAGCCCTTCCAGCGGAATAAGAATGCCTTGCTGGCCGTACGTAATTTCATCGTCCGTCGTCAGCTGTCCGCCGAAAAATACTTCAGGAATTTCTCCGCTGGCGAAGGCCAGATTTTTTTTCTCGGCATAGTCGGACGACGGCGGCGTATTGTAGTTAAATTTCACATTCGTCAGCTTTTCCATCTCCCGGAAGAAGGCGAGGTTCTTCCATTCGCCGACAAGCGCATGCCGCGCGCCCATCACCTCGATCTCGACCGGCTCGCTCACGATAGGAAAACCGGTCGCGTTGAAATTGTCGCCGGGCTCGCGTTCTTCCGGATTCGCGCTCTCCGTTTCGTCCTTGGCGCAAGCCGCCAGCAGCAGAGAAACGGCCAGCAGAACGGACAACCATATCGATAACTGTCTTTTCAATTTCATTCTCCCCTTTATCGTTTCGTTACTCTTTGATCGAGCCGATCAGCACGCCCTTCAGAAAGAAGCGCTGCAAAACGGATAAACGGCAAGCAGCGGCGCGGTCGATACGACGATGACGCCGTATTTCAGAATCGAGGCGATACGGGCCTGCGCCGCGAGCGCTTCCGCCTGAATCGAGCTGTTCGCCATATTTTCGGAGCTCATCTCCTGGGCGACAAGAATTTTGCGCAGCACGAGCTGGAGCGGATACAGACTGTCGTGATTCAGATAGATCAGCGCATTGAAATATTGGTTCCACAAGCCGACGCCGTGAAACAGCGACATGACCGCGATAATGGGCAGCGACAGCGGCAGCGCGATCCGGAAAAAATATGAAAGTACGACGATCCGTCAACCTTCGCCGCCTCCACGAGCGGATCGGGGACATTTTGCTGGAAAAACGTCCGGGAGACGAGGATGTCCCAGGCGCCCACCACGCCGGGAATGACGATCGCCCACATCGAATTGACCATGCCGAGATCGCGCACGACGAGATACGTCGGAATGAGCCCGCCGCCGATCATCATGGTGAGCAGAAAATACCACAGGATAAGCTTCTTCCCGGCCAGCTCGCGCCGCGAGAGTGCATAGGCGCAAGGAAGGAGCACGATCAGGTGGAGGACCGTTCCGATCACGGTATAGACGATCGTGTTCAGGTAGCCCAGCCAAATTTCGTTGTTCTGGAAAATCCGCTTATACCCTTCGAATGTAATGCCCCGCGGCCAAATCCACACCTTGCCCGAATTGACGAGCGTCGGATCGCTGACGGATGCCGACAGCACGAACAGGAGCGGGAACAGGATCATGCCGATGAACAGGAGGAGCAGGACATGATTCACAAGCTCGAAGGTCCGATCTGACATCGTTGCTTTCATCGCTGCGCTCCTTTCACCATAGACTGTTCTGCGTCAGACGCCGCGCGCCCTGATTGGCCGCAATAAGCAGCAGAACGTTGATCACCGAGTCGAACAGGCCGACAGCGGCCGAGAAGCTGTACTGGCTCTGAAGCAGCCCGCTGCGGTAGACGAACGTCTGGATGACGTCGGAAGACGACATGTTGAGCGGATTTTGCAGCAGGAGCACCTTCTCGAAGCCGACCGACATGAAACTGCCCATCGACAAAATAAACAGAATAATGACCGTCGGCATAATCGCCGGAATGTTAATATGCCAGATTCTGCGCAGCCTGGACGCGCCGTCGACGGAGGCGGCGTCGTGCAGCTCCGGATTGACGCCCGCCAGCGCGGCCAAATAAATGATGGCGCCCCAGCCGAGACCTTGCCACTGGCCGGACCAGACGAAAATATGCTTGAACCAGTGCGGCGTGATCAGAAACTGGACCGGTTCCCCTCCGAACAGCTTGATGACGTTGTTGACAAGCCCTGTCTGCGGGTCCAGAAACGCGATAATCATGCCGGCCATGACGACGGTCGAAATGAAATGCGGCGCGTACGTGATCGTCTGCGCCCATTTTTGAAAGCGGCGTTCCGCACCTCGTTGAAGGACAAGGCCAGCAGTACAGGCAAAGGAAACAGCAGCAGACCGTAAACGTTCAGCACGAGCGTGTTGCGGATCAGATCCCAGAAATAATAGGATTGAAAGAAACGTTCGAAATGATCGAAGCCTGCCCAGGGGCTCCCCCAGATGCCCTTGCCGGCAACGTAATGCTTGAAGGCAATCTGGACGCCGTACAGCGGAATATAATGAAAAATGAAGAAGTAGACGGCGGCCGGAAGCAGCAGGACATAAAGTTGCCAGCACTTCACGGCTTGCCTGAGTGTCATGGTGAAGCTCGTTCTGCGGTGCATAACAGCGGCATCCGCTCCCTTCGTCGAGGATGGCTGCGTTCCGAATCGACCGGTCGTATTGAACGCGCTTTCATTGTAGGACGACGCCGAAACCGCGTAAATATGTCGCTTTGCCGATGACAACCGACCGGGAAAAGCGGCTTTCGGCCAAGGAACGGAGGCCGCACAACATATGTCATTTCCGCACATCCCGGCGGCCGCGCAAGCCCAAATGACAATCGGGCGAAGGCGACCGATGCGGTCAGTCCGGCGTTTTTGAGTGTTCGTTACCGGGAATTCGTATGGCGCTTCCGGTATTCGCCGGGCGTCATGCCTTCCGCCTTCTTGAACTTGCGGATAAAGTTCGGTACATCGATGTATCCGATTTCCTGCACGATCGTCCGGATCGGCTTGTCCGTCATGACCAGTTGCCGTTTCACTTCCGCAAGACGCAGCTCCCATAAATACTGCAGAAACGTTGCGCCGGTCTTTTCTTTCAGAAAACGGCTCGTATACGATTCCGACAGCTGAAAACGTGAGGCAAGCTGTTCCAGACTGAAGGCGTATTCCTTATAATGCTTGTCGATGTAGCGGATAATTTGCTCGCCGAGCAGCTGCCCCTCCCGCTCCTTCAGCAGCGAGGCCTGCCGGCAGGCGCCTTCCATGAAGGCGTTCAGCTTCGGCTCCAAATCTTCGATGGAGCTGAAATTGACGATCGCTTTCTCCAGCTCCGGATCGCTGTAGGCGATGGAGGCGGCTGCCCGGAAGACGACGTTGACGACATCGAAGCAGCAGCAGCGGAGCCATGCGATAGACGCGTCGAGCGACCGGATTCGGCGGAGCAGCGTTCCCGCCGTTTCCAGGGCGGCGCGGCGGTTGCCTTTTTTCAAGCTTTGGGTCAGCTTGAGATGAAGATCGTTGCTGTACCAGCCGCTAATATCGCCGGATGCCGAATGCTGCTTGAAATAGAGAACCGTATCGGTTCCGCTCGTCAGCTTGTAATCGGCGGCCGCCGACGCTTCGATAAACGAGCTGTGCGCCTGGGTGATTGCCGGATAGACGGTGCCGACCCCCATAACGCCTTCCAGCTCCAGGTTATCCTTCAGCCGCTGCAGCTCCTGAACGGCGGCTTCCGTGCAGGCGGGGTTGGCGTGAGCGGTATTGACGACGGCGGCGATCGCGTTGTCATGAATGAGCTCCACGCCGCAGATGACGGCATCCGGCAACCGCCGGGCTTCCAGCTCCTTCAGCAGCGCGCCTTTCCGCTTTACGTCGTGATGCGGCGCGTTCTCGAACGAAATATAGACGACAAAGAAATAGGGGTAAGGGAAGGAGACGCCGGACATGGCGCACATTTCCGTGACGGTATCCGGATCGTCGAGATTGCCGCCCAATATTTTCAACAGGCATTGGTCCCGCACGAACGGCTGCTGCACCGACATTTTTTCCCGAAGCGAATCGTGATGGCGAATGAATTGCTGCACCGTATCCTGCACGGACCCGCCGGCTTCTCCCGCCGGCCTGCTTTTGGTGCCGTACATATAGCTCATCAGGCTGCCGATCGGCCGGTACTGTCTTGCCGCGAAGAAGAGCGCAAGCAGCAGACCGGTCACGACCAGCAATCCGGCGATGGCCAGCAGCAGAATCGGAATATGAAACACTTTGCTGGCGTACTGGTTCGTCGGGGCGGCCATGACGAACGTCCAGCCCGTCTCCGGCGCATGAACGGTGACGACGGAATGCCGGCCGGAAGCGCCGATCTCCGTCTCGCGCACGCCTGTCCGGGCCAGATCCAGACCCGTCAGCTCCGCTTGCCGGAGCTGTCCGAGCGGTCCGTCCCGATGAGCTTCGGCAATGACTTCCCGGTCGGCGTTCAGCATGAAGATGCTGCCTTCGAAATCGCCCAGCGCATGGGCGATCATGCCGGAGAAGACCGACTGCCGGACGAGGAACATGACCGTGCCGTATTTGTTCGTATCGTGAGGCGGGATCGGGAAGAGGAACAGGACGGAGCCCGGCCTTTTGTTGTCGTCGGAAGCAAAGTAATCCGCAGGGAGCGCGGCCGGCGCTTTCAGGTTGCGGACGGTGCGGAGAAAATGCTCCTTCTGTTCGTCGCTGGCGCCGAAAACGCGGTAAAGCAGCGTGTCGACGGCGTAATACCCCCGGTCGGAATAGACGTTGGGGGAATCGTGGTAATACAGCATCATTTCGTCGATCGTGGCGTTGGACGACTTGTAGATGCCCAGCTTTTCGATGGCGTCGCTTGCGGTATAAGGATGGCTGACCATGTAGGGGGTAAGGTGCTTGTCGTAAGTAATGAGGGCGGCAATCTGGTTCATCGCCCGAATCAGGTTGCCCGTCTGCTCGCCGACCTGCATCATTTTGTTCAGGTTGCTCTGGTCGATTTCACGCTTGAGCGCGTTCACCGACTGCTCGTACAGAAAGAGGCTCATCACAAGGAACGGAATAAAAAAAATGACCAGATAGGACAGCATATAGCGGAAAAACAGTTTCGATCTCAACGCATTCATTTTCCACGACCTCCCTATTGTAAAACATATACATGGTTGCGAAGGGAATGTCCTGCCTTCGCACGTCCCGAGTTGGCGCAAGCGTTCCGAATCCGCTACAATAAAGGGACAGCCTAGACAAAGGAGGGAACGGCTCATGAGCCAGGTGGAGATCGGGCGGAAAGTACCGGATTTTACGCTGCCGGCTTCCAACGGCGCCGACGTTTCGCTGAGCGATTTTCGCGGCAAGAAGGTCGTCCTTTACTTCTACCCGAAAGATATGACGCCGGGCTGCACGCAGGAATCATGCGATTTCCGCGATGCGAACGCAGCGTTCGCAGACCGCAATACGGTCATTCTCGGCATCAGCCCGGATGACGTCAAATCGCACAACAAGTTTATCGAGAAGCATGGCCTGCCGTTTCTGCTGCTTGCCGACACGGATCAGAAAGTGTGCAAGATGTTCGGCGTATGGCAGAAGAAAAAAATGTTCGGCCGGGAATATATGGGCGTCGTCCGCTCGACGTTTCTGATCGACGAAGAAGGGCGGCTCGCGCGCGAATGGCGCAACGTGAAAGTGGAAGGCCATGCGGACGAGGTGCTGGCGGCCGTCAAACAATAATAGCCGATCGGCATGAAAGAGAAAGGGCATCTGCGAACCGCCTTCCGGGGGTCATGCAGATGTCCTTTTTTCGGATCTATAGAAGTTTTGAAGGAGAAAACAGAAGAAAAACAAAGAAAACGCGAAAACGGACAACTTTTACTAGGGATTATTTGACGATAACGCCGAAATTGTCATATAATCGTCTTATACGGCGGGAATTCAGACGAACATGACGCACTTCCGATGTTGGCTTGGCATCAAGAGGAACGGGACGGAAATGACATCCGGCAACGAATCTTCTTCGAGGAGGTCGGAACAATGTACGAGCTGAAAGACCGGGAATTCGTTTTTGTGTTCACGGGGCCGGACGGGGCGGGCCGCAAGACGGTCGCCGACCAGGCCGGCGCGACTCTCGGCATGAAGAAGGTCGTGTCCTGCGCGACGCGAAAACCGAGGCCGGGGGAAGTGAACGGGCACGACTATCATTTTATTTCACACGAATTGTACGAACAGATGGAACGCCAGCAGGAATTTCTGGAAAGCATACGAATCGGCGCCAACCGGTACGGCATCCGCGAGCTGGACGTGGCGCGCAGCTTCGAAACGCACGGCTGCATCTATGTGATCGTCAACCGGCAGGGAGCCGACATCTTGAAGCGGCTGTACGGAGAGCGGACCGTTCGGCTGTTCATTTACGCGGACCGGGAGACGGTCGCCGGGCGGCAGCGGAAGAAGGGGCTCGACGAGGCTGTCGTCGGGGAGCATCTGGCCCGCTACGAGCGCGACCTGGCTTACCGGCGCGAATGCGAGCACGCTTTCGAGAATTACGATCTGGCGCATACGGTATGGGATGTGACAAATACGCTGGAGCGGTATTTGAAGCGCGGTCTGGTGGAAAGGGATTGACAGCGGGGACGGACGCACATGTGACGGTGCGTCTTTTTTTGCTTGCATGGATAACCGGCAAATCGATTGGCGGGGAGGAAGCGGGCAGATGGTAGGCAAGGAAAAACTGCGTTCCGTCATGGAAAGGCTGGAGCCGGCGGGCCACGGCTTCTATTATCCGGACGGCGATCAGGATGCGTTCTGGCGCATCGTTCGTACAACGCCCGATTATGCGGATCTCGTAAGCGAGATCAGACGGGAAGGCGAACGGCTGTCGGCAACTCCGATCCCGGAGCTGACCTATGCCTTATTCACCTTGTTCGAAAAGCAAGGATCGCGGCTCGAATACGAACGCGTATATTTCGAGCGCAGAAGAAGGTTGAATACGTTCGTGCTCCTGTCTTTGCTGGAGCCGGAACGAGATGAACTGCGAAGCGGTCTGCACGAGATCATCTGGGCGGTCTGCAATGAATATACGTGGTGTCTTCCGGCTCATCTGCAAGGAAGGAAGGCCCGGGGCGCCATCGATCTGTTCGCTGCGGAGACGGGCTTCGCTCTCAGCGAAATCGCGGTGCTGCTGGGCCAGCGGCTTCCCGCCCGGCTGCGGGACAGAATGGCGGAGGAAGTGGAGCAGCGCCTGTTCCGCCCCTTTCTCGAGAACGGCCCGTTCGGCTGGGAGACGGCGAAGCACAATTGGTCCGCCGTTTGCGCCGGTTCGATCGGCGCTGCCGCGCTGCTTATGCTGGATCCGTCGGACAGGCTGACGGCCGTCATAAGCAAAGCGCTCGACAGCATGGCGTATTTTCTGGACGGCTTCGGTGATGACGGAGCCTGTACGGAAGGAATCGGCTACTGGAATTACGGCTTCGGCTTCTTCGTCTATTTCGCGGATTTGCTCAAGCGGCGGACGGGAGGCGCCATCGACTTGTTCCGGCTGGAGAAAGTCCGCAGCATCGCCCTGTTTCAGCAGAAATGCTATTTGGATGGCGACGCGGTCGTCAATTTCTCCGATTCGCCGCTGCGCGTCCCCGTACAGCTTGGTCTCACGCATTATTTGGCCGGGCTGTACCCGGAGGATATGGATGTGCCGCCTTCTTCCTTGCGGGCCGCCTACACGGAGGACCATTGCAGCCGCTGGGCTCCGGCCTTCCGCAATCTGATCTGGTACGATGCCGGGAAGCGGGAGACGGCATGGCGCGCCGCCGACTACTACTTGCCGGATGCGGAGTGGATCGTGTCCCGGCATCATTCGGAATACGGGCGCTTCGGCTTTGCCGCCAAGGGCGGGCATAACGACGAGCCCCATAACCATAACGATATCGGACAGTTCATTCTGCTTGCTGGCGGGACGCCATTCATCACCGACCTCGGGGCGGGAGAATATACGGCCGAATACTTCGGTCCGGGCCGCTACGACTTCGACTGCAACGGTTCGCAAGGCCATACGGTTCCGATTCTGGACGGTCGTCTGCAGGCTGCGGGCCGGGACAGCGCCGCCCGCATTCTGGAGGCGTCGCTCGGGAAGGACGAGGTCCGGTTCAAGCTGGAGTTCGGTTCCGCTTACCGTCTCGGGCATCTGGCGTCCGCCGTCCGGCAGTTCGTATGGCGAAAGGCAGAGCTTCCGTCTCTCGAGCTGATCGACGAGTTCAAGTTCACGTCCGTTCCGGAACGTATCGTCGAACGCCTCGCAACCGCCGTTCCCCCGGAGCCGGGGGAAGGCTGTATCCTGCTGCGGGGCGAGGACGGCTATGCGGTCAAAATCGTCTGCGATCGCGATGAGCTTGAGCCGGTCGTTACGAGCAGAACGTTCACCGATCATTTCGGGCGGGAAACGCCATGGTATACGATCGATTTTTCTCTCCGCCGGAAAGCTTTGTTCAACCGGATCGCGCTGCGATTCGATATCGTCGTTTTGACGGCAAGTCCGTCGTCAAGTCCCTCGTCCAGTCCGTCGTCGGAAAGCCGCTGACGGAATCGTTGTCCGATCCGCTCGAAGGAAGGTCCGCAGCGAAGCTGTCCCGCCGGTCTGTACAAGGCCGGCAGGACAGCTTTTTTGGCAGGGCGGCGCTATAATAGATTTTGCAATGTATCGTGTGCAATGAGATCGGCTGCGGGAACAGGCCGCTGTCTGGTTGCGGCCATGCAAAGGAGGGAAAGATATGGTTATCGGACGGATCGTAGCCGGGGCTGCGGCAGCGGGAGCTGTTTTGCTGTTCGGCGCGGCAGAATATTTTTACAGAAAAAGCGTCAGCCGTTCGGACAAAAGCTTCCTGGTCGGCGATCCCGATCTTGTATCCACCACTTCGGGCGTGCGTGGAAACCATATAGCCGCCAGCGCCGCCTGGCTGGCGGAGCGGCATCCCGAGGAGTGGACGGTGCGGGCGGATGACGGCATCACGCTTCGGGCGTCGTACCTGAAAGCGGACCGGCAGACGAAGCGGCTCGCCGTGCTGGTGCACGGGTACTCGGGAGATGGAAGCGCCATGGCGGGTTATGCGCGGCTGTATCGGGACAAGCTGGGGTTCGATGTTCTGATGCCGGACATGCGGGGGCACGGCAGAAGCGGCGGCCATTATATCGGGTTCGGCTGGCATGACCGGTTCGATATTATCGCATGGACGCGCGAAGCGATCGAGCGCCTCGGAGCGGATTGCCGGATCGTGCTGCACGGCGTCTCCATGGGCGGCTCGGCCGTCCTGATGGCGAGCGGCGAGGCTCTGCCCGATCAGGTCAAGTGCATCGTTTCCGACTGTGCGTACAGTTCGGTGAAGGATATTCTGGCGTATCAGATGAGGCGGATGTATCGGCTTCCGGCTTTTCCGCTGCTGCCGCTTACGAGCTTCCTGACCCGGCTGCGGGCCGGCTACAGCTTCGGGGAAGCTTCGGCGCTGCGGCAGACGGCCCGGTCGGACAGGCCGATTCTGTTCATCCACGGCGGGAACGACACGTTCGTGCCGACGGCCATGGTCCGCCAGCTGTACGAGGCCAAACGGCAAGGACCGAAAGAACTGCTGATCGTGCCGGACGCCGGCCATGCCGTTTCCTACGATACCGACCCCGAAGCGTATGCGGAAGCGGTGGCGCGATTCACGGAGCGTTATATATGAGCGGACAATGACCGTCAACCTTCGGCCGCATGCGGGAGCGGCAGGCATTCGCCGGGGCCGTCGCTCATATACTCTGTGATAAAGCATCATTTATGGAGAGAAGGGTGACGGATGACGATGCCGCGTTGGTTGAAGACGTTTGTTCTGGCCGCAATGGCCGGATTGGTGGCGGTCGGCGCCGGTGGACGGAACACGATGGAAAGCGGGCCGGCCGAATCGGATGAACGGATATCGGAGTTCGGAACAGGGGAGACGCCGAATTCGGCTGCCGGGCCGGAGCGGGTCATAACGGCGTCGGGGAGCGCGGAGCCATCGCCGGCGGATAGGGAGCAATCCGGTGCCGTGAAATCGGCGAATGCCGCTGTCCGGACAAGCCCGGAGGCAGACGCGGCGATGACGAATGCTGTTGCTCCGACAAGTCGGAGGGCAGTTGCGGAAGCGGGGAGTGCCGTTGCTGTGACAGGCTTGAAGCAAGACGCGGCTCTGACAGGTTTAAAGGCAGACGCTGCGACGGCGCATGACGTCACGTTGACAAGCCAGACTGCCGGCAGCAAACCGAAAGGTGTTTCCAGGTCCGCCAAGGCGAAGCCGGTCGTCTATTTGACATTCGATGACGGGCCGAGCGGCTATACAAAGGACGTGCTCGATATTTTGAAGCGTGAACGGGTGAAGGCGACGTTCTTCGTGCTGGGCGAGCACGTGGAACGGTATCCGGAGACGGTGAAACGAATCGCGGAGGAAGGCCATGCGATCGGCAATCATACTTACAATCACAAGTACGAACAGTTATACGGCAGCTTCGGAGAGTTTGCCCGGCAAGTCGTCGAAACCGACAAGGCGATCGAACGGGCGGCGGGCGTTAAGACGAGGCTTTTGCGGGCGCCGGGCGGGACGCACCGCAATTTTGACGAAGCCTATTTCCGGGCTTTGGACGAAGCGGGCTATATCGTCGTCGATTGGAACGTCGACAGCGGCGATTCCCGGCGGATTGGCGTTCCGGCCGATGAAATCGTCGCCAATGTCAAAGCGTCCAGACTGTCGGAGCGGACCGTCGTGCTGCTGCACGACTCCTCGATTCATCAGGAGACGGTGAAAGCATTGCCTGACATTATCCGGTATTATCGTGCGAAAGGCTATACGTTCGCAGCGCTGGAGCAGCAAGCGTCCCCGGTTGTATTCCCGGTTGCGGACAGCATCAAGTGGAAGCGGGACATGCCGACCGCGGCGGAGACCGCTTATTTGCAGAAGCACGGCGCAAGCGGCAGACTGGCCGCCGCAGCCCCGGAAGCGCGGCCGGCGAACGCGCATGCGGCCGGCTCGCCGACGGAAGCGGGCGGACGGTTCGGTGCGCCCGCACCGGCCAAGCTTGCGGGAGAAGTCCGGAAACGCGCGCCGTTCCTGACGGAAAGCCGGCAGCTCGTTGTCCGAAAGGGCGGCATCGTCGTGCGGTGGGAGCCGGGGGAATACGCGATTCGCGACGGAGCGGTGTTCGTGCCGGTCCGAACGTTGGCCAAAGGGTTCGGGGGAAAGGTTTATTGGGACGGAAAATCCAACAAAGCGACGGTTATGGTGAACGGCACGGTGCTGGAGCTTGAGCCGGGGCCGGACAGCATTCGCAACAATCGGATCATGCTGCCGCTGAGAGGCGCGCTTGCCGCATTCGGTCTGGAAATCTACCGGATGAAGGCAGGGAATGCGATAAGGGAAATAGAGGTCGGCCCGTTCAGGACGATCGCATAATATGCGGAATATGCGGCCATAACGCGGCTGCCGGCAGGTCTAAAGGGGACCGGCTGTGGCGAAACTGGAAGAATAGATAGAGTTAGAATCTTCCGGGAGGTAGTCCAGTATGATCACGCCCGAGCGATGGGAAATGGGGCGGGGCGAAGCCGGTGCGGAGCGAGAGCGGCCGGATTTCCGCAGCCCCGGGCATGCCGCAGAAGCGCGAATCGAAGAGCCGCAGGTGCTGCTCGGCCGGATGGCGTCGCGGTTGGAATCGGTTTTGATCGGCAAAAGAGAAACGATTACGCAGGCGATGGCCGCGCTGCTCGCGGGCGGACATGTCCTGCTGGAAGATGCGCCCGGCGTCGGCAAAACGATGCTGGCCCGCGCGTTCGCGCGCGTAATCGGCGGGCGGTTCGCGCGCATCCAGTTTACCGCCGACATGATGCCGGCGGATATTACCGGAGGCATGATATGGGACGGGGAAAAGAACGAGTTCGTATATCGGCCGGGGCCGATTATGGCCAACCTGGTGCTGGCGGATGAAATCAACCGCACTCCGCCGCGAACGCAGTCCGCGCTGCTGGAGGCGATGGAGGAGCGCTGCGTCACTGTGGAGGGCGAGACGCGCCGGCTGCCGGAGCCTTTTCTGCTGATCGCGACCCAGAATCCGCTTGCCTATGAAGGAACGTATCCGCTTCCGGAGGCGCAGCTCGACCGCTTCCTGATGCGCCTGGAAATCGGTTATCCCGCGCCTTCGGACGAGGTCCGGATGCTGGAGGAGGCCGGCGCTTCCCGCCAGACGCGGCCGGAGGAGCTGCGGCCTGTCGTGACAACCGGCGAGTGGCGGCAGATGCAGAGGGAAGCGGGCCGGGTTTACGTTCATCCGAGCCTGTGCGAATATATCGTCCGCGTCGCCGGCGCGACCCGCCAGGCTTCCGAGCTGTCGCTCGGCGCGAGCCCGCGCGCTTCGCGGGACTGGCTGCGGGCGGCCCAGGCGCGCGCATATATGGAAGGCCGCGCCTATGTCCTGCCGCACGATCTGCTGGATACGGCCATGCCGGTGCTGTGCCACCGAATCGCCGCGCGTCCCGGGGCTGACCGGACGATGGCGCTGCAGCGCATATTGAAGGAAACGCCGCTTCCCGAAGGCGATCGTCCGGGGGGAGGGCGCCGATGAGCGAAGCGAACGCCATTCACGCCGATCACGCCATTCGCGGGGAAAACCCGTCCGGCGCAGCTTCTGCCGGGAAGGCGGCGATTTGTTGGCGTCTGCGGCCGGGAGCCTGGGCGCTGCTCGGGGCCTGCTGGACGGTCAGCGCGGCGGCTGTCGTCTTGCGCGGGGAGGCTATGGAGTGGTTCGCCGCCGCCGCGTTCGGCCTGCTCTCCGCCTTTTGTACAGTGCTGCCCCGGCTTGCGGCCGGCGCTCTCGACGCAGTCCGCGCGGTTACGGTTCCGGAGCCGAGCGGACCGGGCGGACACGCGGGAGACCGGGATACGGTGCTTGTCCGGTTGACGTTCCGCTCGCGCATCGTGCCGCCGGTCGGTTGGATCGGCGTTGAAGAACGAATCGGCAAGGCGAACGCCGACGCTTCCTCCGCGGTCGTCTGCCGCTTTCTCACGCTCTCCCGTCTGCGCCGTCAATGGACGGTGGAATATCGGATCAGCGGCTTGCCCCGCGGACATTACCTGTTCGAGCCATTGCGCTTGACGGTCGAAGACCCGTTCGGCCTGACGGCGGTCGAGCGGCGGGTCTTCGCTGCGGACCGTCTGATCGTGATGCCTTCCCCGCCTGCCGAATCGGAGCGCGGCGGGCGGCTGCGGCCGGCTGCGGCCGAACGGGCGGCCGAACGGCATCGCGAACCGGAAAGCTGTCTGCCCGCTATTCGCAAGAGCGACGGCGCGGAAGGGCGGGCGGCATTCGCAGGAATGATGCCGGGTCCGGGAACGGAGCGCCGGCCGTACCGGGCCGGCGATTCGCTCCGCCATATCGACTGGCGCGCCGCGGCCAAGGGAAAAGGCTGGCAGACGCGCTTGCAGCCGCCCGGTCCGCAGGACGGGATCGTGCTCGCAGTCGAGACGTCGTCCGCCTTGTATCAAGACGATGATGTGCTTCTCGATGCCGCGGCCGGCTGGGCGGTCGGCACGGCGGACGAGGCTGTTCGTCTGGGATACCGCGTGCGGCTTGCGATCGGCGGAAGCGAGGAACGGCTGGAAGCGGAAGATGCGTCGGCGGTCGTCCGCCTTGCGGAGCGGCTTGCCGCCGTCAGCCCGGACGGCGGCGGAAATGCGGACTCCGGCTGGCGCGATACGATCGCGACGCAGCTGGTCCGAGGCGGGACGCTTGTGTACTTCACGCCGGATTGGCAGCATGCCGGCGGCTGGAGCAAGCTGGCCGCCTTGATTGCCGCTGCGGGCTGCCGGCTGGAGCTGCGGTTCGTGTCGCGCCAGCATACGGTTACATTCGCCATGCGGGAAGCGCAGAAACGGATCGAAAGCGGCGGAGCGGCAGTCCGCTGGTTGTATGTTCCGGAACGTCCGGAGGTTCGGGCGGAAGCGGCGGAAGGAGACGGTTCCGATGGCCGCGCATCGTAACGGTACGGGCGGCCGGGGACAAGGCATGGCGGCGCCTTCTGCTGCGGCGAACGGCCGACCGTACGGAGCGGGTAGCGGCCGGCCGGACTTCGCGGGAGGGAGCGGCGCGGCAGCCGACGGGTCGCGCGGCTGTTCGTGGCGCTACCGCTTGGCCACGACGCTGCTGCTCTACGGGCTGTTGGCGGAATGGATACTGCCGTGGCGGCAGCTGCATGAAGCGGCCGAGCTGTACCGTTTCGAGCCGCTGGTCGCGGCTTTGGGCGTCTTCCTGGCCTGCGGCTTGTTCATGCCGCCCCGCCCGGTCGGGCTGCTCATCAACGGAACGGTATGTCTGGTCGGCACGGCGCTGCTGTTCGTCGACGGATCGGTTGTGGAATGGCTGGCCGAATTACCGTCCGTCTTGAGCGCCGACCTGTCCCGAATGGCCGGGTACGGCCTGATCGCGATGTCCGGCGAGCTCTGTACGCTGCTGATGTTCACCGGCTGGGCGATGCTCGCTCCCGCCCTGCAGTCGCTTGTCTGGCTGCGTCAGGCCGGGTTCGGTCTCGCCGGGCTGACCGTCTGCTATTTGCTGCTGCTGAACGGCTGGCTCGGCTTCGACCTGCAATGGGCGCTTGCGCGCGTAGCGGCGGAAGGGCTGCTGCTTGGCGCGCTGGTCGCCTATCCGCGCGCCTTGCGGCTTCATGGCGCAGCCGCCGTGCATTCGGCGGCAGCCCCCAAGAGCGGCGGCTTTGGACTGCGTCGCTCGCCGATCGTGCCCGGGGCCGCTACGGCGTTCGTCATTATCGCGGCGGCGTTCGCGATCAGCGCGGACAAGCCGCAATCTTTGCGGCCGGCGGAATGGGCCGCCATGCTGGCGGACGAGTGGCGCGATATGCTGCGCAGGACGGCGGGCGCAGGGGGCCGGGACGCAGCAGCGGCGGGCAATGCCGGGGGCGCCACGGCCGCAACGGGCTATGGCACGGACGATTTCGCGCTCGGCGGGCCGCTGCAGCCGGACGATACCGTCGTATTCGCCGTCCGTTCGCCTGTGCCGTTATATTGGCGCGGGGAAGCGAAAAGCATCTACACCGGGCGCGGCTGGTCGGACCGGCCGGCGCAGCTGCGGCTTTATGCTATCGGGGATGGGGCGGATACGGCCGCAGAGCCGGCCGGTGCGGATGGCGCCGCCTCCGGAGACGGCGGCCGCCAAGCGGGCGGGACGGCAAGCGGCGCCGCGCCAGGCGCTGCGGATGCCGTGGGGCGAGCCGCCCGCAAGGTCGAACATACGGTCCGGCTGGTTCATCCTTCCGCTGCCGATATGCCGCTTCTGGCAGGAGGCCCTGTCGGGCGGGTAACCGCTCTGCAGACAGCGGGAACGGATTCGCCGCCGCGAACTTATCTGCGCGATGAAGCATCCGGATCGCTGTTTGTGCCGTCGGCCGGTCTGCGGATATCCGGGTATACGATCGAAACGACGCTGACGCCTTCGGAGCCGGATGTGCTGAGGGCAGCGGCCGCCGCTTCCGCCGATACGGCCGGCAAGGTCGAAGCGGTATCGGAGGACGATCTGCAGCTGCCGGCCGATCTGCCGCGCCGGGTTGTCGAGCTTGCGGAACGGCTGGCCGCGGAAGCGGGGACCCCGGACCGGTACGAACGGGTGAAGGCGGTTGAGCGGTATTTGCGCGGCAATTTCCGTTATACGCTGGAGGAGACGGAGGAGCCGCCGTCCGGCGCCGATTTCGTCGATCACTTTCTGTTCGAGCAGCGGCAGGGCTACTGCGTCCATTTTTCTACCGCGATGGTTGTCCTGCTGCGCGCGCAGGATATTCCGGCGAGATGGGTGAAAGGGTTCGCGCCCGGAGCCGAAGCGGAGCAGGGGGAAGTGGCTTCGGATGAAGCACCGGATAAAGAACCGGATAAAGCCTCGGGTAAAACTTCGAATGAAGCCTGGTATACCGTTCGGGCGAAGGATGCCCATGCCTGGGTAGAGGTATATTTTCCCGGCGCGGGATGGGTGCCGTTCGACCCGACGCCAGGCTTTGCCGCAGGCGCGCCGCCGCAGGTGGACGGCGCCGTGGCGGCTGACGCGGACGGGCGTCCGGCCGATGCGCCGGCGCAGCCGTCCGGCCAAGCCGCTGGCGGCGGCCGGCTCGCGCAAGCGGCGCAAGCTGTCGCGCAAGCGGCGCAAGCTGTCGCGCAAGCGGCGCA
>NZ_BOVJ01000010.1 GCF_018403665.1 Paenibacillus cisolokensis | reverse complement strand
GGCCGTCTGCAGCGTTTTGGCCGTCCGCTGCCTTTCGGCCGTCTGCAGCGTTTCGGCTGTCCGCTGCCTTTTGGCCGTCTGCAGCGTTTCGGCCGTCCGCCGGAGGCTCGCCGGCAACCCCCGTCGCCTCAACATCACAATGGCGGCATGGCCTCAAGCGCAATTCCATCCTTTTCAGGTAACCTTATCACTGGCGGACAGCGTAAAAATTTTCAATTTCCCCCGGCACCGCCCGCATACGTAACGGGACGGGTCGATCCGCCGCTTACGCAAATATTCGGTTCCGCAATCCACGCATGCGAGCTTGTAGCGGTATGGCATGGACTTCCGCTGACGGCTGCCCGGGAGCGAGCGGCAATAGCGCGTGCCGCCGACCTGGGCCAGCAGCGCCTTGAAATCGGCATCCCGGTGCCGGTACCCTTTGTTCGCCAGATGGAGATGGTAATGGCACAGCTCATGCTTGATAATTTTTCCGTCTCTTCCGGGCCGAACGCCGCAAGCTGATGCGGGCTGATTTCGATATGATGCGTTTTCGTAAAATAGCGGCCCCCCGTCGTCCGCAGCCTGCCGTTAAACACCGCCTTATGCCGGAAAGGAAGTCCGAACGATTCCCACGATATTTTTTCCACCCATGCCTGAAGCGTTTCGTCATTCATTGCAATCTCCCCCAACTACTTGAATTGTAAAGCGGCCATAAGATAAACTGTCAAGTAGTAATTCCAACGAGCGTTGGATCGAGGGGAGAACAAAAGCTGTATGCCGAAGATGCGCTACGTCTTGATGAAACACGAAACGGAACTCACCTTTGTCGAAATGCCCGAATCGCATGCCTATCAACTCAGCGCGCTCAATCTGCGCCTTCACAAGGAACTGGACAAGCTGACGGCTGACAATGTGCCGCGGCTTCCGTACGCCGTTGCCGAAATGTCGGATGTCGAGCTGCACGATCCGGGCATTGCGATCGTATCGGGGCTGGATTACATCAATTCGCTCGAACGCGAATTCGCGTCGATCCGGGAGCAAGCTTACCCGCTCGTCTCGCTGCTGACCGAAATTCGCGCCCTGCAGGCGCAGCTGGAGCAGTGGTACGAAGAAGAAGCCGAATTGTAAAACCGAAAGACCGGCGAATGCGGCTGGGACCTGCACAGGCATCCGTCCTCTTCCATATGATTATTAATACCATTAGAACGGCCGGGAGGAGGACGATCATGATGCCGCAATGGCTCTGCAACCAGCTGATGCGTGCCTTTCAGAAAAAGACCGGCGGCAAATCCGTCTGTTGAACGACTGCTGGTATTTTTACCGTGCCAGGCAACGTCCGCAAACGATTATACCGGCCTTCCATGAGGGGGCAAACAAGGGGCTGCCCTGAAGCCGACGAACGGCTTTGGGGCAGCCCTGCCTCGTAATCGAACGTATGGATTTTGACGGTCCGTTCACGATGGCTTCCACCCGAACGCATTGACTTTGCGGTCCGTTCACGACGGCTTCCACCCGAACGTATGGACTTTGCGGTCTGTCACGCTGGCCTCCATCCGCTTTGCGGTCCGTTCACGACGGCTTCCGCATCGTCAAACTGACGCGCCCCTTCTTCAGATCGACGCCGAGCACCCACACGGTTACCGTATCCCCGACGGCCACGACATCCATCGGATGCTTGACGAATTTGTCGCTCATCTGCGAAATATGGACGAGTCCGTCATTTTTGATGCCGATGTCGACAAAGGCGCCGAAATCGGTCACGTTGCGGACGGTTCCTTGCAGTTCCATCCCTTCCTTCAGATCCTCGATATCCAGCACATCGGTATGAAAGACCGGCGGCGGCAGTTCTTCCCGCGGATCCCGTCCGGGGCGCTGCAAGCTGTCGATAATGTCGCGCAGCGTCGGCACCCCGACGTCGAGCTTCGGAGCGAGTTCTTCCGGATCGGCCGCCGCCAGCCGCGCTTTGGCCGTCTCCGAACCGAGCTCCTCCGCTCGCAGTCCAAGCGCCTCGAACAGCTTGTCCACGACCGGGTACGACTCGGGATGAATCGGCGTCCGGTCCAGCGGGTTGGAGCCGTCCGGAATGCGCAGGAAGCCGATGCATTGCTCGTAGCTTTTCGCGCCGAGCCGCGGCACCTTCTGCAGCTGTTTCCGGTCGGTGAACCGCCCGTTCTCCTCGCGATATTTCACAATATTGCGGGCGATGGCGGCATTGATTCCCGCCACGTACGACAGGAGCGCCGGCGAAGCCGTATTGGCGTCTACGCCTACATGGTTGACCGCCGATTCGACGACGCCGCCGAGCGTCTCTTCGAGACGTTTCTGGCTGACGTCATGCTGATATTGGCCGACGCCGATTGCTTTCGGCTCGATCTTGACGAGCTCCGCAAGCGGGTCCTGCAGCCTGCGCGCGATCGACACGGCGCTGCGCTCCGCCACATCCAGATCCGGAAACTCCTCCGCCGCGAGCTTGGATGCGGAATAGACGCTCGCTCCCGCCTCGTTCACGATAATATAGCGGATGTCTCCGGCCCCGTCCGCCCGGCCGCCGCGCCGCTTCGCAATCAGATTGGCGACGAACCGCTCGGTCTCGCGGGACGCCGTGCCGTTGCCGATGACGATAATATCGACGCCGTGCTTGTCGATCAGGCCGTTCACAATCCGTTCGGCTTCCTCCACCTTATGGTGCGGCGCCGTCGGGTAGCAGACGGCAACCTCGAGCAGCTTGCCCGTTTCGTCGACGACCGCCAGCTTGCAGCCGGTCCGGAACGCGGGGTCGACGCCGAGCACGACGCTGCCGCGAACAGGCGGCTGCAGCAGCAAGTTGCGCAAATTGGCCGAAAAAATCGCGATGGCGTGCTCCTCGGCCTTTTCCGTCAACTCTCCCCGCACCTCGCGCTCGATAGACGGAGCAATCAACCGCTTGTAGGCGTCCTCAATCACCGCGATCAACGTCTCGCGCACTGCCGGAGCTGTCCCGTTACGCAGTGTCTGTCTGCCGATATAGTCATGAATCCGTTCCGCCGGCACCTCAAGCGTCACGCGAAGCACCTCTTCCCGCTCCCCGCGATTGATGGCCAGCACCCGATGCGGCGGCAGCTTCCGCACCGGCTCCCGGTAATCGTAATACATTTCGTATACGCTGTCCTGTTCCGGGTCCTTCGCTTCGGTCCGGATCACGCCGTGGTCGTGCGTGAACCTGCGCACCCACGCGCGAATCGACGCGTCGTCGGCCAGCTGCTCCGCCAAAATATCCATCGCGCCCTGAAGCGCCGCCTCGGCGCTGTCGACTCCCTTGTCCGGATCGACATAACCTGCTGCCTCCTGAAGCGGATCTCCCTGGCGGGGCTGCGACCAAAGCCATTTGGCAAGCGGCTCCAGTCCTTTCTCGCGGGCAATGCTAGCACGGGTTTTCCGCTTCTGCCTGTATGGCCGGTACAGATCTTCGACCTCCTGCAGCTTGACCGCTTTCTCAATCGCCGCTCGCAGCTCGTCGGTCAGCTTGCCCTGCTCGTCGATCAGCCGGACGACTTCGCGCTTGCGCTCCTCCAAATTCCGCATATAACGGAGACGGTCTTCGATCGCGCGCAGCTCGTTCTCGTCCAGTTCCCCGGTCAATTCCTTGCGGTAGCGCGCGATGAACGGAATCGTGTTTCCTTCGTCCAGCAGCGCGACCGCCGCTTTCACTTTGCCCGCCGGCAGCGACAGTTCGGAAGCGATCGCCCGAATCATCCGTTCGCGGGACGCCGCCGCCTCTTGCGGCGATACCGCCCCTTTCGCTTCCGCTTGCTTCTCCGTCCCGTCCGGCGATGCCGCCCCTTTCGATTCCGGGTGCTTCTCCTTCCCGTCCGGGGTATACGTATTCGTTTCAGTCAACCGCTTTGCACCTTCCTTTGTTCGACCTTGGATCGATCGAAGTCTGTTCCCTATTTTCTCAAATTTTCCGGCCAGATGCCAGATCAGTATTGTATTAGTTAACTCATAAGTTATTTAATTAATTTTTATTGACGTAAATAATGGGCGGACTTACAATAAACGTGATCGTTTAAGTTCACGAAAGTTTACGATTAAAGGCGAAAGGATGGATCAAGCATGGCGAATTCCTCTGCAAACGCGATCCCAAGACCGGAACATCCGATGCCACAGATGGTGCGCGGCGAATGGCAAAATTTAAACGGCAGTTGGCAATTTGAAATCGATTACGGCAAAAGCGGCAAAGAACGCGGCTGGCATCAGGAAGAGCATGCGCTGGCGCGGACGATTGCCGTCCCGTTCTGCCCGGAGAGCGAGCTGTCCGGCATCGGACATAAAGACTTTATGCCCGCGGTATGGTACAAACGCTCTTTCGAAATTCCGCAAAACTGGCGGCCGGGACGGACGCTGCTGCATTTCGGCGCCGTCGATTATGAAGCGACCGTCTGGGTGAACGGCCGTATCGTCGGCACTCACCGCGGCGGCTACAGCTCCTTTTCCTTCGATATTACCGACGCGCTGCGCGAAGGCGTGAATACCGTCACCGTCTGCGCGGAGGACGATGTCCGCTCCGGCTTGCAGCCGCGCGGAAAACAAAGCGGCCGGTACTATTCTCATGGTTGCGACTATACGCGGACGACCGGCATATGGCAGACCGTCTGGCTCGAGCGGGTTCCGGAAGCCTATATTCGCAGCTTCCGCCTGTATCCCGACCCGGACAACGCGCAGCTGCATATCGAAGCCGCTCTCGCCGGTCCGGCCGCAGGCGCGACGCTCAAGGCCGAGGCGTACTATGCCGCGCGCGGCCGGCAACGTCAAGGCGATCGTATCCGGCCCGTCCGCCCGGCTGACGCTGCCGCTGTCGGAAGTTCATCTGTGGGGGCCGGGACAGCCTAACCTGTACGATCTGAAGCTGTCGCTTCTTCCGTCCGGAGCAGACGCGGCAGCCGCCGACGAAGTCGAAAGCTATTTCGGGCTGCGCACGCTCCGTCTCGACGGCATGGCGTTCCGCATTAACGGAAAATCGGTGTTCCAGCGCCTTGTGCTCGATCAGGGCTTCTATCCCGCAGGCATCTATACCGCGCCGACCGACGACGACTTGCGGAAAGATATTGAAATTTCGCTCGGCCTCGGCTTTAACGGCGCCAGACTGCACGAAAAATGTTCGAGCCCCGCTTCCTGTACTGGGCCGACCGGCTCGGCTACCTCGTCTGGGGCGAGCATGCCAACTGGGGCCTCGATATTACGACGGCCAAAGGGCTCGAGCGTTTTCTGCCGGAATGGCTCGAAGGCGTGGAGCGGGACTTCAACCACCCGAGCATCGTCGGCTGGTGCCCGTTTAACGAAACATGGGATTACAACGGCGCAAGACAAAACGACGAGGTGCTGCGCATCGTCTACGAGACGACCAAACGGCTCGATCCGACGCGTCCGGTGATCGATACGAGCGGCAACTTCCATGTCTCAACCGATATTTTCGACGTGCACGATTACGATCAGAATCCGGAAACGTTCAAAGCCCGCTACGAGCCGATGAAAACGGGCGGCGAACCGTACAACACCTTCCCGAACCGCCAGAAATACGAAGGGCAGCCGTATTTCGTGAGCGAATACGGCGGCATCTGGTGGAATCCCGGACAGGTGGGCGACGAGGGCTGGGGCTACGGCGACCGGCCGAAGAGCGAAGAGGAATTTTGCGCCGCTACGAAGGTCTGACGACGACGCTGCTCGACAACCCGCGCATGTTCGGCTTCTGCTATACGCAGCTGTACGACATCGAGCAGGAAGTGAACGGCCTCTACACGTACGACCGCAAGCCCAAATTCGATCCGGCCGTCATCCGGGCGATCAATACCAGGAAAGCTGCGATCGAGGAAGAGTAAGTGCCAGTGGCGGCGCATGCCCGGGGGCGCGTGACCCGGTAGGGCGCATGCCCGGGGGCGCGTGGGCTTGGTGCGCGCCACTTTGGCAGCGCGGGCCTGGTGGCGCCACTTTGGCGGCGCGGACCTGAAGAAGGCGACCGCTATGCGAGACGTTCACCGACATCAGCAGAAATTCCTGCAATTATACATCTTTTTCCATATAAATGATATATTAAGCGAAATTCCTGCATTTTTACATCTTTTTCAAACGAAATGCCGAGATAAGTCGGTAAATACCAGAAAAATCCTGCATATTTGCAGGATTTTTCTTTTGACGCACGAAAATCACTCCGAAAAGTTGTATAAATGCAGTATTTGTTCATTTTGAAGCGAGGAACTCCACTACTATTTGACCGCGATCTCACCAGGACGCACCCGGACGACAGACGCTATGGCGCAACCTCGCGAACAAGCAAGGCCCCCCCTCGCATTGCCACCACCTTCATATCCACCACGGGCGGTACACCGCAGGCGAACGACCCGTCAAATCCGCATTCCGCATAGCGGTGCAAACCCGCGCTCCGCACGATCGTATGCGGGAGAATAAGTTCCTTCCGCCACCCGCAGGCGAACAGGTCACTCCTCGAACAGTCGCTCGCCCCGGTTGAGCCGCTGCGCAATGCGTGCGGTATGGGGCGTTTCCCGTGCCGTAGGCGCATGAGCCGCCAGGTAGCGCACAGCCGCCAGCAGCAGCGTCTCCCTCGCGCGCTCGGCGAACGCATCGCTGCGGCCGTTCCAGCTCTCGTACTCCCCGACAGCCGCCTCCAGCAGCTGAAACGAATGGAACTCCGCATCTTCTCGCAGCAATGCGTGGCCGAGCGTATTGATGAGCGCGTCCGGGTCGCCGCCCCCGCGCAAATAGCCGGCGGCCCATGCAGCCGCTTCGTTCACCTGCTGCCGCTTGTCAAGCAGCTCCAGCAGCTTGTCAGCCGGTTCGCCCGGCGAGCCGGCGGCATTCGGCCGGGGAGCGGCCGGCACGTTCAGGAAGCGATCGAGATAGATCGCCGCCGCACTGTGAAACAGCGCCCGCACCGGCAGCGGATCGTCGCATCGCGTGACCGTTTCGTGCACGGCATGTGCATGCGTGAACGTATGAAGGACGGCGATCCAATCGCCGAAGTCGTTCTGCGTATGGAACCGCACCATCCGCTCTGCGGCGGCGAGCGCCGTCATTCGCGCCAGCTCGGCCGGATGGCAGCCGTCCGCAAGCAGCGCCGAGAGCGCCGGAATCGTTTCGAGCGGCCGGTCCGCAAGCAGCAGCCCGAGCAGCCGCTCTTCCTCCTCCGGCGCAAGCGGGCGCCGCTTCTCCGGCAACCCGTCCTCGAGCGAGGCGAATGCCTGCCGCAACGGCCCGACCAGATCGACCGGCGCCTGCCAATGATGCTGCTCCTCGCTTCGCGACGGATTCGACAGCAGCGGCACAAGCGAAGCCAATACCCGCACCCGCAGCTCCGGTCCTACCAGCTCGAGCGCTTCGAACGCCTTGTTGTGAAAATCGACCGTATGGCCGCCATCGAGATACACGTGGTCTGTCGCCGCCGTCATCATCATGGACCGCAATTGATCGTCCGTCGCCCCGAGGCCGATCGCCGTCAACAATATGCGCTCCGCCCCTTGCGTATCGCGCACCTCGATACAGTTGCGGTACCAGGAGGCCAGCCGCTCGAGCGAAACATCCCCTTGCGGCAGCGGCCCGAGCAGTCTCCGTTCGGGGCGGCCCGCGCTGTTGCGGGCGACATGCAGAAGGCCCTGGTACAGCGCCAATATTTTGCCGTTACGGTCCAGCTTGGGCAAAATGCGCGCCATCGCCGTCAAAATCGTAAGCCCCGAATTCCAGCCTCCGGCCACACCGGTGCCGAATTCGATGCCGATGCGCACGATATCGCGCTCCGGGTATCCCGCCTCCATCAAACCGACGACCGCTTTCGCGATGACAATGCCGATATTTTGTTCCAGTCCTTCCCGAAGCCTCGCCGCATCGTCCGCCGTACGCCTCGAAGTTCGCGGGCGGCGGCTCACCCATACGCTGCCATCCTCGATCCGCACGTCATGCACCGGCACATCGTCCGCCCATGGGTCGAGCGTCCCGCCGCTGCATATATCGAACCGCGCATGATGCCAATGGCAGGTCAGCAGCCCGTCGCACAGACTTCCCAAATGAAGCGGAAAGCCCAAATGCGGGCAACGGTTATCCACCGCATACACCCGGTCTTCATGGCAAACACGGCGATTCCGCCTTTTACCACCGTCGCTTTTTGTTCATTAAGCGCTTTCAACGTTCCCGCTAAAATCCACTCGTTTGCCGCTGCGTACATCTCCTTCACCCCGACGCCTCCTTCCGGCAGAGCCGACTAGAATAGGGGAGCAGCCCTTCGCTTCGAACAGCCGCTTAAATCCTCACCCTAATGTATTCGATTCTCCGCAGCCAAAGTCCTTTACGTTCGGATCGCCGGGAAAGGCGCTATCTTTCGTCTTCTTCGCTTCAAGCTTTCCATCTCGTCCGAATGCCGATTAAAAAATTATCATATTCAAATTCGGCGGCTCCGGGTTAAAAAACGAGTAGCGCCGACTCGGCGTTACATTTTTCACCTGAGGAAAGGAGAAGATCAGCGTGAAACTGAAATGGTCCAAAATGTTGCTGACGGCGGTAATGATGGCTGTGATCGCGATGACGGCGGCTGGATGCGGAGAAGGAGACAGCGGCATCGTCGAGGAAGAAACCCCGGATGCGGTTACGCCGGACAGCGGCGATGAAGGCGGTACGGACGTCGATGCGGATGCGCCGGAATCCCCCGATGCAGGCGACGACGGCGCGGTCGACGGCGATGCGGGCGGCACGGAGCCGACGACGCCTTAAATCGCATTTTTCAGCAGGCAGATCATTCGCGAACGATTATAGAACGGCCGTCCGTTGACGGCAAACAAGGCCTCCCGCCCGCGCGAACGCGCGAAACGGAGGCCTTGTCTAGTTAACGAAGCGCCACATACGGATTGTTCGCCATCTCAAATCCGATTGTCGTCTTCGGCCCGTGTCCGGGGTAGACGGTCACCTCGGGATCAAGCTTGAACAGCTTGAGACGAATCGAATCGAGCAGATCCCCCTCCCGGCCGCCGGGGAGGTCGGTTCGTCCGACGGACAGCCGAAACAGCACATCGCCCGCGAACAGGTGGCGGCCGCACAGCAGGCTGACGCTTCCCGGCGAGTGGCCTGGCGTATGCATAACCTGAAACCGGTGCCCGATCAACTCCAGCGTCTGGCCTTCCTCCAGCCGGTATTCGGCCGGGTCCGTGACGAGCGGCGGCGAAACGTCCGGCCACCTCGCGGAACCGTTTTTCTGCGGATCAGTCAGCCAATCGGCTTCCAGCTCATGAATGTATACCGGACAGCCGGCCGCCTTGCGCAGCTCTTCCACCCCGCCCATATGGTCGAAATGCGCATGCGTCAGCACAATCGCCTCGATCTCCAACCCTTTCACACGTTCCAGCAAACGCGCCGGCGACATGCCCGGATCGATGACGAACCCGCGTTTCCCCGTCTCTTCTGTCACCAGATAAGCGTTTGTCTGAAGCGGGCCGAGCGTAAATGTTTCGATATTCAACATATTAGAACGACTCGAGCAAGCTGCGCAGCTCTTTGATGATAACGGCCTGATAGTCCGTTCCTTCTCCGTAGCGGCGCATCATTTCTTTGCGGGTTTCGGCCAGCTTCTCTTGATAATCGGGCGCTTCCCGGTCGGGATTGTTCAGCTTGAACTGCGTCATCACTTCCTGAACATGCTTCGGACGCGGTCCCCATTGACCGAGTACATGACCTCCGGTATCGGCGAAAATGACGATCGGAATGGCGCGTCCGCCCATCGTCAAAATTCGTCCATCGTGTCGAGGTGCTCCTCCATAATGAGCACTTCCGTCGGAATGCCGCTAACTTCCATCGCACGGAACACGACCGGTACATTGCGCACGACGTCTCCGCACCATTCCGCAGCCAGAATGAGACAGCGCAAATCGTCGCGGTTGTTAAGCGATTCGAAAAATTCGCGATCGTCCTCGTTCCACTCGAAACGCTCGTACCAGTCCTCGAACGCCTCCTTGTTTTTTGCATGGAATCGCGGAACTGCTGCGGGCTGATGCCCTTGTTCAGCTTAGCGGCTACATTTTTACTCATTGGCAACTCCTCGCTTTCCCGAAAAACTTGGTATTGCTTCTATTGTAGCAGAACGGGCGTACGGATAACAGGCCGGACCGAAGGCGCGCAAGCCGGGCGATTCCCGAACGTCCATGTGTCATCCGCTGACAAGCCTGCGCATAGACTAGCCCTGGAAACACAATGAGCAGAACCGGAAGGGGAGGATGAAGTTGTCCAAAGTGTTCGTGGTCAGCAAAAAGCAAGTCCGGCTGTTCGTCTATGTCGCGCTCGCCGTCATCGTTGCGGCATTTTATTTGCGGTACGAGCAGGCGCGGGCGGTAAACGCGACGGAGCAAGGCGAACAAATTTTCATCTGGTAACCGGCGAGTTTAAAACGACGACCGCTGACGGCAAGGAACTGGAAGCGTACCGGTGGGACCCGGGAACGATCGTCGTGCGCAAAGGCGAGTCGGTTGAACTGAACATTACGGGCGTCAACGGCGCCAGCCACCCGTTTGTCATCGAGGGGCTCGGCGTGCGCGGCGAGGTAACGAAAGGAAACACGACGACGGTCCGGTTCAAGGTGGACAAAAAAGGCACGTATCCGATCCGGTGTCTGACGCATGCCGATATCCATTCGAACGGTCCGATGGTCGGCTATATCGTCGTACTGTAACGCTTTGGCTCCGAAAGACAGTGGCGGACGCGCGAACGAGCGCATACATATAGGGATGGAAGGAGGCGGTCATTATGAAGCCGCAAAGCGAAAAGTATCAGGCCGGCTATCCTACCGCCCGTAAAATCCGCCGCGCCTGCAACCAGGAGCTGTACCGGACCGTCAAGCGATTGAAAAATGGATTCCGAAGGAGCGCATCCAGCAGGCGGAAAAGCTGTATTTTCAAAAAGTCACCCTCAACCTGCCGTGGATCCACGAGCATTACAGCAACCGACAGGCGTTGGCGGACTGGTGGGACGAAAATGTCAGCGGGGAGATCGCCGAGCTGTGGGAAGTCGACCGCGCGAAGCTGTGCGCCGCGTTCCGCGAAGCTTTCGGAGGTTGAAACGTGCCGGCCGTCCTGACCCGACTGAGGAGCCGGGCTGTTCCGGATCGAAAGGAACGGCCTGGCTGATGCCGGTTGCAGGCGGTTGCAGCGTGGAACGCTTCACCAACGTCTGGAACCAGGCAGTTGCAGGCTGATGCCCGCTCGTTATGCGGTTTGATTCGGGTTCGGCATCCGTTCCGGCTGCATGGCCACGCGCCCTCTCACGCCTCCCCGGTTCTCGACGCAGTTCCCAACCCTGTATTGCGTTCGACAGATGAGCCGACAGATGAGCCGATAGCTGCGAGTTTATTTGCACAAAATACATCTAATTCGGCATAATCGTCCAAAACGTCCCACCCCTTGTCAAATAGCTGCATTCCGTGCAATATCTCCCGGTGTTGAGAGCCGAATTACGTCATTTTATTGCATGAAATACATCTGAATCGGTACAATCGGACAAAAATGTCTCCTCCTATGCCGATTAACTGCATTCTATACAATGATTTCCGGTATCGAAAGTCGAATGATGCAGTTTTATTGCACAAAATACACCTAATTCGGTGCAATCGGACAAAATGACCTACCCTATGCCGAGTAACTGTATCGAGTAACTGTATCGAGTAACTGTATTCTGTGCAATGATTCCCGGTATTGAAAGTCGAATGACGCAGTTTTATTGCACAAAATACACCTGACTCGATACAATCGGACCGATATCCCCCGCCCCGGCGATCAATCATTGTATTTTATACAATAATTGGCGGCATGCAGGCCTGATGAGCATCTTTTTATTGTATAAAATACACCCAAAATCGGCTTCATCGGCCACAAAGGTTCCTTCTGGTCCGCGCAAATCCAATCTTACAGATATTGAAAACCAACTTTCATTCGTTTCCGCCCGGAATAGAGCGATTCAGCAGCCTCCCGCCCGTATTTCGGGTCTGCGTTTGCGTTTCCCCGCGTTGGGATTGCGTTTGCATTTTCCCGCGTTTCTATCTACGTTTGCGTTTAACCCCGCGTTTCACCCTGTTCGGATATTTGTGTTTGTTCCATCATCGTTCTGGTACTGCGTTCGTTCCATCATCGTTTGGATACTGCGTTTGTTCGTCTTCCCCCCCGCCTTCGTCCGCTCGAACTATGGAGCGCCAGCCAGCAGAACAACAAAATCCAGTAGTATCCGTACGACATATCGAAGTCGATGGCGGCATGCGTCAACAGCACGACCGGAACGGCGAGCATTGCCGCGTCGCGTCTGCCTATACGCAGCAGGAATACGCCCAGCATCGCAAGGAAGACGGCCAGTCCAAACGCACCGAGATCAAGCGCCACGTTCAAGTAACCGTTATGTACCTCGCCGCTGACGTACGGTTCGCGCTGAACCGAGGCGTACAGCGCCCGCCAAGTGCCGCCTCCCTGTCCGAACAGCGGCGCCTCCTTCAGCAGTGTCCAGCCATCTATGTAATAGGCAAGCCTCGCAACAGCCGTCCCGCTGCGTCCTTCCCCTTCCACTCTGACTTCAACGGCGCTCCACACCGTCCAAAAGGCAATACAGAAGCCTATCGTGAAAATCGGCCACGCGATCGCCGCCAGACGCCTGGAAGCCGGAACTGCTATCGCCGCAGACTCACCGGGGGTGCCGGCGGCTCCGGCGCTCTCGCCGCACCCGCCCGATACGCTCATGGCTTGGCCGCCCGGCGCGGTGGCTCCGGCGCTATCGCCACGCTCGCCCGCCACGCTCCTGGCGCGGCCGCCCGGCGCGGCGGCTCCAAGGCTATCGCCACGCTCGCCCGCCACGCTCCTGGCGCGGCCGCCCGACGCGGTGGCTCCGGCGCTATCGCCACGCCCGCCCGCCACGCTCCTGGTGCGGCCGCCCGGCGCGGCGGCTCCAAGGCTATCGCCACGCTCGCCCGCCACGCTCCTGGCGCGGCCGTCCGGCGCGGCGGCTCCGCCTCCACCTTCGGCGGCAACGGCCGCCAGCTTGCGGTTCAGGCCAAACAACGCCGCGCCTCCAATCGCCAAGGCGGCAACGGCCAAAGCCGCTTCCGCGCCCGGCGGCGCGGAGCGCCACAGGCCGGCTATGCCGCCGCCGCTTGCCGCCTCGCCGTAACCGGCGGCGGCATGGCCGGGCCCGGCGGCGAGCGCCAGCCGGTAGCCGATTGCGCCTGCGGCGGCCAGCGAGCCGCTGCAAGCTAGCCAGCGCAGCCGTTCTTCGCTGCGATGCAGAAGCAGGCCGGCCAGCCAGCCGGCGGCAAAGGCAAGCCACGCTCCGCGGGACTCGGTCAGCAGCATAGCGGCAAAGCAGAACGGAGCGGTACAAGCCGACCAGGCAGAGGCCGCAATCCCGCGTTCCCGGACAAGCAGCGCGAGCTGCCACAAGACGAACGCGCCTGCCGCCGCCCCATACATATTCGGGTATTGAAAGAAACCGCCAAGCCGCGCCCCGGTCGCCGACAACCGCTCGTCTCCGGAAAGCATGACCATCCCGGGATATTGTATCCAGCCGAACCAGCCGGCCAGGCCGCCGGCGGCAAGCAGCGCTCCGGCCAGCTGCAGGCTGGCTGCAAGCCAAAGGCGAAACCGGCCGTCCTCGAGAAACATCAGGACAACTAGCAGAAAGCCCGCATAGGCCGACCAGCGCAGCCCCTGTTCGATCGTCGCCTGCCAGGACGCCGGCCCCCGAAGCAGCGAAAGCGCATAAAGCGCGGAGACGCCAAGAGGCCCGGCCGCGGCGGCATAATGGCTCAGCGCGGCCTTCCTTCGCTCCCCGCTTAACCGCCCTTTAAGCCGCGCAAGCCGCCATGCCATCCCGCATGCCGCCAGCGCCCCCGCCGCGCTCAGCATCATGCCGATCCGGTAAAACGCCGTATCAAAGTACAGCCCGCTGCGGAACATGGCAACCGCGAGCACCGCCGCAATCCAGAAGGCGGCAGCCGCCCGAATGACGACGGACAACGCCATCGCCTCCTTCTCTATCATCATATCTGCCGCATATTGTTATAGCTTATAGTTTTCCATATTTGCGGAGCAGCAGACCCGCCCAATGCCCCCAAGCCGGGCCGGCAGCACGCAAACTTTTCCTACCTCTCGTCGTTCTTTTTCATGTATAAACACTGGCAGGAGGAACGACATGATCGAACTGAACCGTATCAAACATTCGTTTACGCTCGGTCGCAAAGGCAACGAAAGACGCGTTCCGGTGCTGCACGGTATCGACATGCGTGTCGGCAAGGGCGAAATCGCCACGCTCGTCGGCCGGAGCGGGTCCGGCAAGTCGACGCTGCTGCACCTGATCGGCGGCTTTCTTCGCCCGACGGAAGGCTCCATCCGCATCGGCGGGCAAGACGTCACCGCGTTTACCGAAGGACAATGGGCCGATTTCCGGCTGTCGCATATCGGCTTTGTCTTTCAGAATTTTCAACTTATTCCCGGCATGACCGCCTATGAAAATATCGAGCTTCCCCTGGTGCTCCGCGGCCTTTCAGCAAGCGTGCGTCGCAATCGCGTCAAGGAGGCGATGGAGCGGCTCGGCATCGCGGATTACGCCGACCATTATCCTGCCGAACTGTCGGGCGGACAGCAGCAGCGCGTCGGCATCGCCCGCGCGCTCATTCTCGATCCGCCGCTGCTGCTGGCGGACGAGCCTACGGGCAGCCTGGACAGCGAAAACGAAGAGCAATTTCTGCGGCTGCTGCGCGAGCTGAACGAAGAGCGCGGCCTCACGCTGCTTGTCATTACCCATGACGAGCGGGTCGCCGCTATCGGCAGCCGCCGGTTTCGCATGGAAGACGGCCTTCTGTCGGAAATCGCCGCCGAAGCCGAAAAGGAGGAAGCGCTGCGATGAAAATGGCCGATAAAATCCGGTTCGTCAGGCAGAACATGAAGAAGAACAAATCGCGCATTTTCATGACCGTGCTCGCGACGGCGATCGGCTGCGCGTTTCTGATCATGATCGCGTCCGTCGCCTTCGGCCTGCAGAAGAGCTTTGTCGACGAGCTGCTCCGGGACCGGCTGCTGACCGAAATCGATCTGTACAACAGCATGAAAGACGGCGAGCCTTCCCCGATCACCGCGGAAGATGTGCGCCGGATCAGCGCCATGGAAAGGGTCAAGGCGGTGACGACCCATTATATGAAAGGCGGAGAAGTGGAGCTCGACGGTTTTGAGACGACGACAACGCTCGTCTTTACCGATTTCGAACAGGAGAAAGCCGCCAACCTGGAGCTTGAAGAAGGCCGTATGCCGGAGTCGGGCAGCGAGATTGTCGTCGGCTACCATCTGGCGGAGCATCTGAAAAATAAACAGGGAGCCTCCTATTCGGGCCGTCTGCTCGATGCGGAAGTAACCGTAACGGGGCTGGCGATGGACCCCAAAAAGAACGAAATGATCGAATCCGGCGAAGCCAGACTGAAAGTCGTCGGCATTCTGAAGAAGCCCGCAAACGAAAGGAACATGGAAACGCATGTCATGATCGCCCAGTCGTTGATGCCGTCGTTTTTGCTGCAGGACGAAGATATCGGCAGCCCGCAAGCGAAAGCTTACGCCGCAAGCGCGGAAGTCGTTGCGGCGCTGGCGAAAGAACTGCGCGAACAAGGGTATTCCCTTTATACCGCTGCCGATTCGGTCAACCAAATGGAAACGATCTTCCTTGTCATGAAGATCGGTCTCGTATTTGTCGGCACGATTGCCGTCCTGATCGCCTCCATCGGCATTTACAATACGATGACGATGGCCGTTACCGAACGGGCGCAGGACATCGGGATCATGAAAGCGGTCGGCGCCCATCCCAGGTCGATCCGCAGCATCTTTCTGATCGAGAGCTCCGGCATCGGCGTCATGGGAGCATTGATCGGCACCGTTATAGCTTACGGCCTGAGCGCGGCCGTCAACATCGCGCTGCCGCCGATCATCGCCGCGGCGTTGGACAGCAAGCCGCCGGAAGGCTTTGTATTCTCGTACATTCCGCTATCCCTGACGCTGCTCAGCGTCGGCATCAGCGTAGGCGTCGCCGTTCTGTCCGGCATGCGCCCCGCCGAGCGGGCGGTTCGCATCGACGTGCTTCGCGCGCTGCGCCGGGATATATAGCGACACAACGCTGGCATAAACCGTCACAGCGCCGGCATAAACGACGGGAAGCGCGCTCCCCCTAACCGGAGGATGCGCGCTTCCCGTCGTTTTGTTGCTTCATCTGATAATATGCCGCCACCTGCTCCCGCAGGATGAACGCCCGGAGCGAACGCACCTGCTCCTCCCGCATTTCCCCGAAACGGGCGCCGTAATAAACCGTGCCGCCCGACCGGACTTCGCGAATAATCTCCAGCAGACAATCGAGCTCAAACCCCGGGTACAAGACGGCTTCGACCCAGTCGCCCGGACATAACGACCAGCTGCCCGCATGAACCTGGAAGCCGATTCCGTCCAGGCTCATATTGACGACTTCCATTTCACCGCCTTCCGCATCCGGCGTGTTGCCGTCATTCCCGGCATCCTCCGGCTCCTCCGCATCCGCATCGTTCATCAGCGCTTCCAAACGCCGGACCAGCCCCTCGTCCAGTCTGTCGACCTGCAGTTCTTTCGCCCATTTGCGGTGAAGCTTTTCCGCCTTCGACAGCGGCTCGGGCGACTGCTCCGGCTTCCGCAGCAGCCTGCCCTTGACCGATACGGAAATGCGGGGCGCCTTGCGCTTCTCATTGTGCAAATTGAATGCGCCCGGCGGCAGAATGACCGCGATGGAGCCTTCCGCCATCCCGATGACCGACGTTCGCAGCCGATATTTGGCCGAAGATGCATAGACGGTCAGCTGAACGCGTTCGCCAAGCTTGAACCGGTCGAATTCTTGCAGTTCGACCTCCAGCAAATCGCCTTCCAGATAGGTCAGCGTGCCTGCCGCTACATAGCCCTGCTTCTCGACGACGGTTTTGCTTTGCAGAAGCAGGGATGGAGTGACCCAATGATCGTGATTCACCGAACAGTATTCTCCTTTCGTGCGGGGAAACGCGGGCAGAATGCAAAAAAAGCCGCTATCCTGCAAGAAGCCGCCTTAAGTTCCCCTATCAAATAGAGACTCGATTTCGGTAGCCAGGCTGTCGATATCCGACGCTCGGTTGCACGTTCGGACTTAGACCCTGTAGCTTTGCGTCCCTGCCTTTCGACAGGTTTGCCTTTGTCGCGCTCGTATTCGGTTGTCGTCGTTACAGTTCTTTCACAATCATAATATGGAGCTCGTCCTGCAAATCGATATCGTAAGCCTCTTTGGGTATCGACCCGTCGGCTTCCTGCACGATGCGCACCTTCGGACGGTGGCTCGCCAGCGGATTGTTGGCCGACACAACCCCGACCTGACCGGTATTCAGCAGCACAGTCGTTGCCACGGGATAGATGGAGATATTGCGGCAAAACAGCTTGATCAGATCGAGATCGAAATAGGTATTGCCTGCCGCGAACAAAAACTCGATCGTCTCCGACGGCGTGTACCGCTTGCGGTGCGGTCTCGGCGACGTCAACGCATCGTAGACGTCCGCGATCGCGACGATCTGCGCATAGATATGCGTCTCCTCGCTGCGCAGTCCGCGGGGATATCCCGATCCGTCATAGCGCTCGTGATGCTGCAAAGCGCAGTGCGCGGACAGCAGCGATATATCGTGATGTTTGCGGAGGATGTCAAATCCGGCCGTCGGATGCTGCTCCACGATCGCACGTTCCGCTTCGCTCAGCGGCCCCTCCTTGTCGAGCAGTTCTTTCGGCACTTGCGTCATGCCGATGTCGAACAGCATGGCCCCGACGCCAAGCTCTTCCATCTGACTGCGGTTGAACCCTTTGGCCATTCCCATAATGCCGGCAAGAATGGCCACGTTCACGGAATGTTGAAACAGATAGGCGTCCTTCACCTGGATTTGGGAAAGACTGACGAGAAGATGCTCCCGGCCGATCAAATCCTGCATGATTTCTCCGAAAACCTTTCGAAACGTCCGCCCGATTTCCGGCTCGACGGCCCGGCCTTTCGTATAAGGCTGGTCCATCAGCGACGTCATCGTCTTGTAAATCGCTTCGGTCGCCTGCCGTCGGGTATCGTCGCGGATCGCCTCATCAGGCTCGATGCCTTCCGTCGCATCGTCTTCGATGAACAGCGTGTCGACGCCCAAATTTTGCAGCCTTTGGATAAAGCGGTCGCTCAGTTCCACACCCGCCCCGAGAAGCACGTTGCCGTTTTCCTGCACGACCGGCTTGGCCAGCCGATCTCCCGGCTTGACCAAATTGATATTCAATTTTTTCATAACTTTCGGTTCCCGCCTTTGCAAACGCTCGGTCCCATTATTTCTGGAACTATTGTATCAAATGTACGGGCCTATGGCTATGCAAAAGCTGCGGAGGTCTGTCCGCCGTCAGGCTATATCTTTCACGACGATACAATTGCGCCCTTTATTTTTCGCTTCGTAAAGCGCGGCATCGGCCTGGGCAAAAAGTCCCAGCAAGAAATCTTTGGCGTCGTCCAGCGCCACGCCCGGACGAGCATCCTCCGCGCTGCGGATGCAGAGCACGCCCATGCTGATCGTCACCGATACGAGCTGGTCTTCCCCGCCGGCGCCGACGGCATTGTGCTCAACGGCTGCCTTCACCCTCTCGGCCAGTCTTACGGCTTGCGCCGAAGTCGTATAGGGCAGGTAAACGGCAAATTCTTCGCCGCCGTAGCGGGCCAGAATATCCGTCCGGCGAATCGTGCGCCTGACGATGTCCGCCGTGCTGCGCAGCACTTCGTCGCCGACCAGATGGCCGTAGCTGTCGTTAATCATTTTGAACAGATCGATATCGAACAGAAACATGGCAAAAGGAATACGGTAGCGGACGTTCGTTACCACCTCCCGCTCAAGCTGCTGCAGCAAATAGCGGCGATTGAAGCAGCCGGTCAGCGCATCTGTAACCGCCATCCGCTCCAGCTTCTGGTTCGCCTGAAACAGCTGGTCCTGCATCAGAATCAGCTCGCGGTTGCGCTCCTGCAGAACCGCGTTCTGATCGTTCATCTCCTCCATCAGCCGGCGGTATTCCGTCACGTCCTGAAACGTGATGACGCGGCCGATCAGCGTATTGCGATGATTCAGAATCGGCGTGGAATGCAGCTCATAATGGCGGCTGCCGGCCGTCGCGATCTCAACCGAGGCAGTCGCCATCGCATGCTTGCGCAGCATGGAGAAAAACGCCTCCATCTGCGTACGGGAAGACGAAGACAACGAGGAAAGCGCACGAAGGTCGAATTTGTCGCCGATGTTCACCGGCAAGATCGAGCGGAGAGCCTTGTTCATCTCGATGACAACATTATGCTCGTCGAGCACGAGCAGCCCGGTAGACATTGTATCGATCACGTCGCGCTGCGCGATATTGATGATGTCGAAAGCGCTGTACCGCGTAACGGCCAGCGCATAGTAAATGCCGGCTAGGGCCAGGCCGGCGGACAGGACGCTTTGCGCCTGATGAAAAAACATGGCTGCGGCAAAATCGGCCAAACCGAAACCGGTCAAAAGCAGCATCCCGTAAAGCGCCGTCACGACGAGCCTGCGATGGCGGGGCGAAGCGTCCCGACGAAGCGTGGAAACCATGGCGTATATCGAAACGGCAAAATAGCCGGCGAGCAGCACGGGCATATAAATCAATAGCGGCCCCGGCCGATACCAGAAGGAAACGTCCGCATCGCCGGTGTCATGGCCGATATATTGAAAAAACAGTTCGTTCGGATTGCATATCAGCCCTGCGGCCGTGATGGCGGCGGGTAAAAATATGACGATCAGATTGCGGGTTTTCAACAGATAGGATTCGCCGACCAAACAGATGGTGAAAATATACCAGAACGCTCCGAGCAGAGCGATGCCGACGAAGGCAGCCGTCAGGTAGAGCAGTTGAAATTGCGGATCGTCCGTCTGGCGCATGGCAAACTGAAACAGCGGCCACAGCATCATGAAAGAATGTACCGACAAGTACATTTTGTGAAGTCCGGTTATGACGCTCGATGCGAAAATGTAAACGAAGGTACCGAGCAAAACGAGAAACAAGCCGAAATTTACCCACATCTGCACGTCCAAAAAGGCTCACCCACTCGTCTAATAGCCATTCCTATCCATTGTAGCATACCGCCGATTTAACGGACAATGGCGTCAAACCGCGGCTACTCGCGGCTGGAAAGCCATGCGTCCGCCTCCGCCTGCGCCAGCCCTTCCTCCACTTCCTCACGGGGCAGGCCGCCGGCGGCAAGCCGTTCGTCGGGGAGCGGAAGCAGGCGGCGATAGAAGGCGACCGCCTCGTCCCGTCCCGCTTCGCCTTCGACAAGCAGCTCGTACAGCCAATTCTCGGCCTGGTCGTACCGGCCGCGCGATTCTTGCCAGTCCATCACCAGCCGTTTGGTTGCCGCCGGCAGCTCACAATCGGACAGCTTGAGCAGCAACCGCTCGGCCTCGGCGTCGGAATCCGCCAGCACCTTCGGCGCATCGGCCGCCGCCAAACGCGCAAATAACTGCAGCGCCTTGAGCTGAAGCGGGTAAGCGCGCGCCCCGTCGCCCATCTCCTCGTAAATTTCGCTTTCCTGCTTTAGCAGAAGAGCGATCGCCTGTATATTTTCCGTCTCCATTACGCCGTTTGTCGTCATCATGCCGACGATATCCTCGTCCGACAGCGAGCGGATAAGCCGGCCGTTTAACCGGAAGCGGCTGTCGAGCAGCTCGTCGATGACAAGCAGCGCCTCTTGATGCCGCATCTGGCGGCGCAAGCCCATCACTTGTCCGATCGCGGAGGCAACCTGCTCGATCATCCGCATCAAGTAGTCGCGCTGCAGCATGGCCGTGCCCCCTACACGTTTTCGACGAACGAGTGGATCGCTTGCGCCACTTCGGCCGGCGACTCGATCATGCCCATATGGCCGCAATTCTGGATGATCCGTTTCTCCGTATCCGGACCGTGCGCCGCGAAAACCTTCTCCGGCGGAACAATGCCATCCTCGGCCCCCGCTACGAGCAATACCGGCACACCCGTCCGCTCCAGCACGGCCCGCCGATCCGGCCGTTCCCGCATGCCGCGCGTAACCGCCGCCGCGCCGTGCGCGCTTGCGCGATAGCCGATCTCCTTGACGCGCTGCACCGCCTCGGCCATCGTTTCCAGGTGGCGCGGCGCGAACAGCTTGGGCGCAAGTCCGTCCACGACTTCCCGGAGACCGCCGGCGAGAATCGACTCCGCCGTCTTGAGCCGGTTCGCCTTGCCCGTTTCGTCGTCCGGCAGCGGCGTCGAGTGGACGAGTCCGAGACCGGCAAGCCGGTCCGCGTGCCGCTCCGCAAACGCCAACGCCGTATAGCCTCCGAGCGAATGCCCGATTACAATGGCGCGGTCGACCTCCAGCGCATCCAGCAGCTCGCAGACGTCATCGGCCAGTTGCTCCATCGTATACGTCGGATCGCCGGGAGCCGACGACCGTCCGTGTCCCCTCAGATCGGGGATAATCAGCCGGCCCGCGCCTTCCAGCAGCGCGGGCATATTTTCCCAGTAGGCGGAGCTGCCGCAAAATCCGTGCAGCAGCACAATCGTCCGCCCGTCTGCCCGACGGCTTCTTCCGGAATCCCAGTAAGCGCAGTTCAATCCGTTCGGAAGGTTCAGTCTGGCTTCGGCAAGCGATATAGCGTCCATTTGCATTCTCTCCTTTCGTCTATTCCCATTATGTACCGTCCGGTTCGTTCCGAATCGTCAAGCGCAGCTCGCGTCCGTCCCGCGCGCTTCGCGTTCCGCCCATCCAGGCCGCCTCGATCGCATCCGCGGTCTCGACCGCCATGCGTACGACCCGGTACAGCGATGCCGACTGGATCGACCAATGCGGCTTCGCCCCCCGGGCGTTCACGACTCCGGCGATGCCGTAATCGCCGAGCGGCGGCAGCTTCAGGCCAATCCCCCGTCCCGGCTCGACCGGGCCTTCGGACACGATATATTTGCCGACCGATTCCGGTCTGCCGAGACATGCGTCCACTGCGACAACGACGGCCCCGGCAGGGAGCGGAACGCTTCCCGCCGCCAGACGCTCCGCATCCAGCGGACGCGCAAGCGTGCCCGTCACATGCGGCCAGCCGCGTTCTTCCAGCAGCGATCCCACCCACGGCCCGTACGAGTCGCCGGCGGAACGGTCCGTTCCGATGCACACGAAAGCGACGGCGCCGCGATCCGGATACGACGCGGCAATCTTGCGCAGAAATGTCTTAAGTCCGTCTGCTTCTGTGCGGCGCGCGGACGCGCTCCCCCATTCGCGCTTTATATCCATCATCCATTCCGCCTTGTCATACCAACTTGACGCTACGATTTTGAACGGACGACTGTCGGCCGTCCGTACCCGATATTGTACCGGAATTGCCCCGGCCGTTCAACGAATGCGCCGCCGGCGGACTCTTGAATGCGCCGCCGGCGGACTC
>NZ_BOVJ01000009.1 GCF_018403665.1 Paenibacillus cisolokensis | reverse complement strand
GGGCTGTTGATCGGCTGCAAACAGGTGTCAGGGCTGTTGATCGGCTGCAATCAGGTGGCTTAATACCGTCTTGCAGCGGCTCCGGAAAAAGAAAAAGCTTCTCACAAGTTCGAAGGAACTTATGAGAAGCTTCTCGTTCAATCATTGCAGGAAGAAGGTGACCTTTTTTGTGACTTTTATGATAAAACGGGACCTTTGAAGGTCCCGTTTTCTTTGATATTTCAGGGTTTTCGGCCTGACGATTACATCATGCCGCCCATGCCGCCCATTCCGCCCATGTCGGGAGCGGCTTTTTCTTTCTCCGGCTTGTCGGCAACGACCGCTTCGGTCGTCAGGAACATAGCCGCAACAGAAGCCGCGTTTTGCAGTGCGGAGCGGGTAACTTTCGCCGGGTCAACGATACCGGCTTCGAACATGTCAACCCATTCGCCGGTTGCAGCGTTGTAGCCGATGCCGGGTTTCTCGTTTTTCAGGCGCTCGACGATAACGGAGCCTTCTTGGCCAGCGTTGGCCGCGATCGTGCGAACCGGCTCTTCCAGCGCGCGCAGCACGATGTTGACACCCGTTTTCTCGTCGCCTTCCGCTTGAACGGCGGCCACTGCTTTGTATACGTTCACGAGCGCCGTACCGCCGCCGGATACGATACCTTCTTCAACCGCAGCGCGAGTGGAGTTCAAAGCGTCTTCGATGCGCAGTTTGCGCTCTTTCAGCTCGGTTTCCGTAGCGGCGCCGACTTTGATGACCGCTACGCCGCCAGCCAGCTTGGCCAGACGCTCTTGCAGCTTTTCGCGGTCGAAATCGGAAGTCGTTTCTTCGAGCTGAGCCCGAATTTGCGTTACGCGGGCGTCGATGTCTTTCTTGTCGCCAGCGCCATCGACGATGATGGTGTTTTCTTTGGATACGCGAACTTGGCGTGCGCTGCCCAGTTGTTCCAGCGTAGCCGATTTCAGGTCGAGACCAAGCTCTTCCGTAATGACTTGACCGCCGGTCAGAGCGGCAATGTCGCCCAGCATCGCTTTGCGGCGATCGCCGAAGCCCGGAGCTTTAACCGCTACGCAGGTAAAGGTGCCGCGCAGCTTGTTGACGACCAGGGTAGCTTGCGCTTCGCCTTCGACATCTTCCGCAATGATGAGCAGTTGACGTCCGGATTGTACCACTTTCTCGAGAATCGGCAGAATCTCTTGAATATTGGAAATCTTTTTGTCCGTGATCAGGATATACGGATTTTCGAGTACAGCTTCCATTTTGTCCGTATCGGTAACCATGTATGCGGAAGTGTAACCGCGGTCGAATTGCATACCTTCGACAACTTCCAGCTCGGTTTGGATACCTTTGGACTCTTCAACGGTCACGACACCGTCGTTGCCGACTTTCTCCATCGCGTCAGCGATCAGTTGGCCGAGTTCTTCGTCCGATGCGGAGATAGCGGCTACTTGTGCGATCGATTGTTTGCCTTCGATCGGCTTGGCGATCGATTTCAGCTCTTCCACAGCTGCGTTGACCGCTTTCTCAATCCCTCTGCGGATTACCATCGGGTTGGCGCCTGCCGTAACGTTTTTCAGCCCTTCGCGGATCATCGCTTGCGCGAGAACGGTTGCCGTCGTCGTACCGTCGCCGGCTACGTCGTTCGTTTTCGTCGCTACTTCTTTAACGAGCTGAGCGCCCATGTTTTCGAACGCGTCTTCGAGTTCGATTTCTTTGGCAATGGACACGCCATCGTTGGTGATGAGCGGGCTGCCGAATTTCTTCTCAAGCACAACGTTGCGGCCTTTCGGTCCGAGCGTTACTTTTACCGCGTTTGCAAGTGCATCGACACCACGCAGCATCGCACGGCGGGCGTCTTCACTGAACTTGATTTCTTTTGCCATCGTCAGTGACCTCCTAATATTGGATTCTAAGTAACGATTAGCCTTCTATTTAGTGAAAGAGGCTTAGTCCAGGATCGCGTGAATTTCGCTTTCCTTCATAATCAAATACTCTTTGCCATCGTATTTGATCTCCGTACCGGAATATTTGGAGAACAGAACGCGATCGCCTTCTTTAACTTCGAGTGCGACACGAACGCCGTCTTTCAACGTTCCGCTGCCCACGGCAACGACTCGGCCTTCTTGCGGTTTTTCTTTTGCCGTTTCCGGCAATACGATACCGCTGGCAGTCGTCTCCTCTTTCGCGATAGGTTCGACCAATACGCGTTCACCCAAAGGTCTGATCATGAAAAATAGCCTCCTTTTTGGATTCATTTTACTTTTATTAGCACTCGTAATGGTTTAGTGCTAATAACCATTTTTATAATACTCAACTTGGTTTCGGATTTCAAGGGGGCAGGTGCAATTTTCAACAATTTCACCGGCCGCCTTGCAAGCGCTTCGCCGAAAAGGTCCCTCGGTTATCAGGGACCTTATTACGTTTGCGCATGGCTTTCAAGTTCTCCGTATTCGCGCTCCCGCGCCGCATCCTTCTCCTGCTGCTTGCGATACACGATACCGGAAAAAAACAGGCTCGCCTCATACAAAACAATTAGCGGAATCGACACCAAAATATCGGAGATCACATCCGGCGGCGTAATCGTCGTACCGATTAACACCATGATGAAATAAGCGACTCTGCGCATTTTTTAAGTCTTTGCGGGGTGACGATTCGCAGCTTCGTCAGAAACATAATGACAAGCGGCAATTCGAACAGCAGCGATACCGGGATCAAAATGTTGAACATGAACGCGAAATACTGCGTCACGCCGTACGTCTCTTCAAGCCCGAGATTGCGGGATACGGTCGTCGTAAACCCGAATGCCATCGGAAAAATGACAAAATAGGCAAACGAAAGCCCCAGCACAAACAACAGCGCCGCATAAGGCACATAACGAACCGTCGCCCGCTGCTCCGCCGGATGCAGACCCGGTTTGACAAACGACCATATTTGATGGAAAGCGACCGGAATCGTGATGAGCAGTGCGATAACAAACGCAAATTTCATGTACATGCCGATGCCGTCCCACAAGGAAAAAGCATGCAGTTCCATGTCTTTAACCGGCTCCTGGGCCATCAGCAGCCGGTAAGCGGGGTCGGCGAGCAGCAGGCCGGCAACCATGCTGAGTACCAGCACGACAAAGATGACGATCACACGTTTGCGCAGTTCGCCAATATGCTCGAATAGCGACATCAGTCCTTCTTCCCGAAGCCGCTTTTTCAAACGGTTGTCGTCCGCAGACGCACCCGAAGAACGGTCAACTGCCATGAGCCACCGCCTCCTTCCTTGCATGATTGCATAAGGTAGTCAAGCTTGCACCTTTCAAGGGGAGAAGAAGCATGGCTTCGCATTTCAAACCGGTACCGGCATAGTGTCTGCAATGACAAATCATTTTACGCTCTTCTCCGACTGAATCGTTTTTTCATGTGATTAATAGTAATTTCGACAACATGCTCATGTTAAAAAAAGCGGGCTTCCGTCAGTCCGGAAGCCGTTTGTTATCCGATGGATTGTCTTCCGTGCGGCTGACGTCAACCCGTTTCTCATTTTTGCGGTCTTGATCGTCGTCCATTAACTCCCTGGCTCCGGATTTGAACTCCCGCAGCGTTCGTCCAAACGCCCGGCCAAGCTCCGGAAGCTTGTTCGGCCCGAACAACAGCAACGCAACCAGTACGAGCAAAATGACGCCCGTTACGCCAATCGAGTTTACCATGATCATTCCCTCCTTATCAGCATTACGCAAACAAACGCTTCTATTCGCAACGATCAACGATCAGTCGAAACCGACCGCCAAGCCGACGATGCTAGCAGTTGTGCAGCAGACCTCCGTATCCGAGGGCGACAATATCGTCCCGCGTTATCGTGTCGCCCGCCAAAATTCGCGGCAGCAGCGCATCGAACGAGGTATACGGGTCATGCATGACGCATCCGGGAAGCCCCATGATCGGGCGACCTTTCAAGTAGCCCATCAGCAGCATCGAACCCGGCAACATCGGCGTACCGTAGCTGACGATGTCCGCTCCGGTCTCCCGAATCGCGCCCGGCGTCCGGTCGTCCGGATCGACGGACATCCCGCCTGTCACGAGTATTATATCATAACCGCACTCCAACAAATAGTAAATTTCGTTAACAATTATTTGGCGGTCGTCAGGCGCAAATCGCTGCTCCGCTACTTCCGAACCGAGCGCCTCGACTTTCTGGCGGACGACGGGACCGAACCGGTCGGCGATCCGGCCGCTGTACACTTCCCCGCCCGTCGTCAGCAATCCGATCCGCTTTCTGTGCAGCGGACGAACGCCGACGGGAGCGGCACCGCCATGCGCATCTCGATATTCCGCGGCCAGCCGTTCCACAGTTTCCACCTTGCCGGCCGGCACGACGAGCGGGATGGCCCGGGTCGCCGCAAGCGGAACCCTGGGACGGACAACCGTATGCGTGCGCACGGTCGCAAGGGCGATGTCCCCGATTTCATTAACGGCATGAACGAACCGCTCGTCCACGGCAGCCAGTCCCGTTATATTCGACCGTACCGTGACTTTGCCTTCGCGCGGCCCGGCAAGCTCCGTCCCTTCCCCGGCCAGCGCCCGCGCCATCCGGATCGCCGCATCGTCCTCGTGCAGCTCTCCCGGCGCGAGCTCCATAACATAGATATGTTCCTTGCCGATATCCAGAAGCCGCGGAATATCTTCTTCGGTAATGATGTGGCCTTTGGCGAACAGCCGCCCTTTGAAGGAACCCGGCACGATTTGCGTCAAATCGTGGGCGAGCGCCATGCCGATCGCTTCGCGCACCGGCACTTCCTTCAATACCGTGCCGCCCGATTTCCCGTTAGCCTTCATACGAATGCTCTCCGATCCGTCCGGACAGCACGCCGAGCGCATGCGGCAGCTGGTCCATAACCGCCATTAAATTTTCGTGCACGCCTTTCGGACTGCCGGGCAGGTTGACGATCAGACTTGTTCCCCGAATGCAGCACACGCCCCGCGACAGCATCGCCCGGGGAGTGCGCTGCATGGCGGCCATCCGCATCGCTTCGGCCATGCCGGGCACGTTCCGGTCCGCCACCTTAAGCGTCGCTTCGGGCGTCACGTCCCGCGGTCCGAGACCGGTTCCCCCGGTCGTCAGCACAAGATCGGCTTTATAATAATCCGTCATCTCGATCAGAGCCGCCATAATTTCGTCCTGTTCGTCGGGCACGATGCGATAATCCACGATCTCGCCGCCCAACTCCTCTTCCACCAGCTCGCGTATCACCTGTGCGCTCGTATCTTCCCGCTCGCCGCGGGAACCTTTGTCGCTGGCCGTCAAAATCGCCACTTTCCATCGCATGTCCCATTCCTCCCAACTGTTCCGTCATTCACCCGTCCGCGCAGGAAATGTGTAATCTCCCGATTTTCCGCCGGTTTTGGCGAGCAGCCGGGTCGGACCGATCTCCATATCCTTCTGCAGCGCCTTGCACATGTCGTATACCGTCAGCGCCGCTGCCGATACCGCAGTCAGCGCCTCCATCTCCACGCCGGTTTTGCCGGTCGTCTTGACTGTCGCTTCAATATATAGTTCGTCTTCGCCGTTATCGGCAAACTTCAGATCGATGCCGGTCAGCGGCAACGGGTGGCACATCGGAATCCATTCCGACGTTTTCTTCGCCGCCATAATGCCCGCCACCTGCGCGACTGCAAGCACATCGCCCTTGCCGACCTTTCCTTCCTTGATCCGCGCCAGCGTATCCGCGCGCATCCGGACGCATGTGCCGGCAGTCGCCTCTCGCGGCGTGGCCTCCTTGTCCGACACGTCCACCATTTTCGCCCGCCCCTGCTCGTTGAAATGGCTGAATCCCGTTTCCATCGCTACGATCCTTTCCGCACCGCAGGATAGAAGCCCCGCTCGGTCATCACGCCGTCGACGCGCGCATCGTGATCCTCCGTCGGCACATCGGCGGTCAACTGCGCTTCGTAGGCCATCCCGATCCATGGCGGTCTGCCGCCGGGCAAGGAACGAAGATAGGCGTCGAACCGGTCGTAATAGCCGCCCCCGTACCCCAGTCTGCCGCCGCGCAGATCGAAGGCAAGACCCGGGACCCATACCGCATCCGGTATGCGACGGAAGGCTTTGGCCCGGGAAGGGTTCGGCTCCGGGATGCCGTATGCCCCGGTTTCCAGATCGTCCCATCCGGCAATCCGGTACAGCGTCATCGAACGGTCGGCGGGATTGGCGCGCGGTACCGTTACGGCGACGCCCCGTTCCCAACCCCATTCGATCAAGGGCCGCGTATCCAGCTCCGAACGGAATGGGACATACGTCATAAACGATTCGATGCCGCGCTCCTCCATCCATGCGGCCGCCGCGCGACATGCGTCCAGCGACCAGGCGAGACGCCGCTCCAGAGGGAGCCCGTCGCGCAGCGCCGACATCCGGCGGCGCCATTCGCGCTTCTGGCTTGCGGTATCATTCGCTTTATCCTGCATTATGCTTCTTCTGCCTTTATTCACATATTTTCGCCCGTCAACGACGGCGAAGCCATTAACGCCAGATGCTACTAGTGTACCATTAACTTCAATAATAGCCAATGCACACAGCGGCGAATATCCCGGCCATTTCCGCCCCTTCCCGCCAGTCGCGCAAAGCGGCGATATCATGTAAACTGTAATTGGTAAACAAGCGGCGCTTTGTCCGTTGTCGACAGGCCGATTCGTATGGAGGTTACGCAAACGATGCTGCTGCAATTAACCGATATTTCCAAAAGCTACGGCGCAACGCCGATTATCGAAGGCATTTCGTTTCAAATACAGGAACGCGAGCGGATCGGGCTCGTCGGCGTCAACGGCGCCGGCAAGTCCACCTTGTTGAAAATATTGGCCGGCGAGCTGTCTCCCGACGGCGGTGCGATCTACAAGACGAAAGAGTGCACGATCGGCTATCTGCCGCAAAATAGCGGCTTTCACTCCGATCGTACGATCGATGCCGAAATGCGGGCGGTCTTCAGCCATCTGACGGAAGCGGAAGCCGAATTGAGAGAACTGGAACGGCTTATTGCCGATCCAAAGCTGCAGGCCGACGACAAGCGGTACCAGGAAACGTTGGAGCGATACGCGCGCAAATCGGATTGGTTCCGGGACCAGGGCGGCTTCGAGATGGAGACGCGCATCCGCAGCGTGCTGCACGGCATGGGCTTCGGCCAGTTCCCGCCCGATACGCCGGTCGCAACGTTAAGCGGCGGACAGAAGACGCGCCTTGCGCTTGCCCGGCTGCTGCTGCAGGCCCCCGACCTGCTGTTGCTGGACGAACCGACGAACCATCTCGACATCGAAACCTTGACCTGGCTGGAAGATTATTTGCGAGGGTACCCGGGCGCCATCCTCGTCGTCTCGCACGACCGCTATTTTCTCGACGCGCTCGTTCAGACCATCGTCGAGATCGAACGGCACGGGGCGAAGCGCTACGCCGGCAACTATACCAGATTCGTCAAGCTGAAAGCCGCCGAATACGAATCCGCGATGAAACAATACGAGAAGCAGCAAACCGAAATCGCCAGAATGGAAGATTTCATCCGGCGGAACATCGCGCGCGCGTCGACGACGAAACGGGCGCAAAGCCGGCGCAAGGCGCTCGAGCGGATGGAGCGCGTCGACAAGCCTGCCGGCGAAGTGAAAAAGCGTACTTCACATTCGACATCGATCGGCAGACCGGGTTCGACGTGCTGGAGGTGCGCGATCTGGCCGTGACGTTCGAGGGGAAGGATCGCCCGTTGTTCGAACATGTCGGTTTCCGCCTGCAGCGGGGCGAAACCGTTGCGCTGATCGGTCCGAACGGCATCGGAAAATCGACGCTGCTGCAGACGCTTGTCGGCAGGCGACAGCCTTCGGCAGGCACGATCCGATGGGGCGCGAATGTCAAAATCGGTTATTACGATCAGGAACAGAGCGATTTGAACGGAGAAAATACGGTTTTGGAAGAGCTTTGGAGCGCCTACCCGCATATGGAGGAAACGAGCGTTCGAACCGTTCTCGGACAGTTCCTGTTTAGCGGCGAAGACGTGCTGAAGCGGGTTTCGTCGCTTAGCGGCGGCGAGAAAGCTCGCATCGCGTTGGCCAAGCTGATGCTGCAGCGGGCCAACGTGCTTATTCTTGACGAGCCGACGAACCATCTCGATCTGTACAGCAAGGAAGTGCTTGAAGCCGCATTAATCGATTATGAAGGTACGCTGCTGTTCATTTCGCATGACCGCTATTTTCTGAACAAGATGGCCGAACGCATTGTCGAATTGAAACCGGACGGCACGAATCATTTCCTGGGAAATTATGACGAAATGCTCGAGAAAAAGCGGGAAACCGAAGAATCGCTGCTGGAGTCCGGGGAGCATGCCAATCAAGCGGCGAAGTCGCCGTCCGGTCAGACCGCAGGAGCTGTCATGTCATACGAAGCCGAAAAACAGGCGAAACGGGAAGAGCGGAACCGGCAGCGCAAGCTGGAGCAGCTCGAACAGCAAATCGCCCGGCTGGAGGAGGAAACGGCCAAACTGGAGGAGCAGCTCGCCGATCCGGATGTTTATCCCGATTATGTCAAAGTTCAGCAAATTCAAACCGAGCTGGAAGCGAAAAAGCGGAGCTGCAGCAAGCGTACGAAGCCTGGGAAGCGCTGCTGGAGTAGCCTGTCTGCTGCCGTTATGCTGCCGGCTTGGCCTTGCGGCGAGGGGGAACCCTCGCCGCGGCCGCGCTGCCGTTTCCGTTATTTTCGTCGCGCTATTCCTGTCGTCGCTATTCCCGGTATCGCTATTTGACACCGTTATCCCTGCCTGATACCTTCCGGCATCACGATTCGTCCACGCTATTCTCGTCTCGCTATTCCTGTCACGCATTCTCGTCATCGCATACGATCATGCTACTCGACTCCGTTATTCCCGCCATCGCCATTACGGTCATGCTATTTCCGTCTATCCGCTCCTTCATTTTCATTCATCCACTCTTTCCACAGGTTTATCCACAATTTGCTATGAATTGTAATACAATTCTGTCGACAACGATACGTTTAGCACGTTCTTCGATCAGCATTTTCTCAAGAAAACTGAGCGCAGCATACTTATCGACAAAAAACCGGATCGGTTTTATTCACAATATCCACAGGTTGTTGATAAAAGTTATCCCGTATCCTCCCTTTCCCGCTAATGAAACATATCGTTCATAAAAACGTACAAATTATTAGATTGGAATAGAAGGAAGGGCTGTTCGTGAGCGATACAAAAATGAAACGGAACATGGCCGAGTTAAAAACAAGCTGCTTTGTATTTGTCGGAGCTGCAATTGGAGCTACGTTAGGATTAATTGCATATGTGAATCATTGGTTATAAGATTCGGTTTTGAAATCTGTAAAATGAATAAGCAGCATCAACCGCAATTCCGTCTGCGGCCGATGCTGCCTTTCTATTATAATATGATGTTATGTCACGTTATATGTTATATTATGACTGTGTCGCCGAAAGCCGAATTTTCACCGTCAAAATTTCGAACGGCGCAAAGGAGAGCGCGATCGCACCGTTTTCCGTCGATACCGGCTCAAGCGGTTGCTCCATCAAGTCGGCAATCCATGCCGATTCGACCGCAAAGTCCGTCCGAAGCTCGGCTTCGGCCCGCGTGCCGGCCGTTTCATACAGACGAACGATCCAATCGTCGTCATCCTCGGCTTTTTGACAGCCTCTATCATAATATGCGGATGGTCGATTCGCAGGAACGAACGCGACGGCAGGACCGCTTCCCCGACAACGCCATCGGCAGGACCTGCGCTTATCGCCCGCAGCGGCACATTCAGCTCATACCCTCTCTTATACACTTCTGCCTGAACGTAATCCCCTTTATGAGGATAAAGTGAATACGTAAATGTATGCTCCACCCGGTCAGCCTCCGGGTCCGGATAAGACGGGCTGCGCAGCAAATTGAGATCGAGCGTATTCCCTTCGGCACGATGCCCGTATTTGCTGTCGTTGAGCAACGCGACGCCGTAATCCGGCGCAGACAGATCGATCCAGTGATGTGCGCAAATTTCGTCGCGCGCATAATCCCACGACGTGTTGCGGTGCGTCTGCCGCTTCAGATGGCCGAACTGGATTTCGCATGCAACCGAATCCGAACGCACGTCGACCGGGAACGACGTCCGCAGCATTTTCCCCGATTCCTTCCAATCCACATTCGTCACAAAATCGATGCGCCGGCTTCCCGCCGTCAAAACCACCTTCTGGGTAATGGCCGATTGGCCAAAACGGTAGCGGTGAATGAGCCCGGCACTCGGTCCGTCCGCGAACGCCTCGGTTTCCGCCAATTCAGGCGCCGCGCTTCCCTGCTGACGGTAATCCTGGCGGAAGTCCCAGGCATCTCCGTTGTCGTTATAAATGCGCAGCGCGTTGGCGCGTTCGCCGGCAGACACGACTTCCCGGCCGTTCTCCTTGTCGAATATCGAGACGATCGAGCCGTCGGCATCGAAGACGACCGCAAGCAGCTCGTTCTCGATCCGCCGCTCTTCGGCCGAAGCGCGCAGGCTCCCGATCGCCTCCGGCTGACCGTCCCCGCCAAGCAATCCGTCCGCTCCGGCATACCCCATGGATGGAACGCGGACTTTCGTCCATCGCCCGTCGATGTTCAACCACTCGTCCCGCTCCCACGGCAAGGAGTTGAACACAATCGTCCGATCGCCGCCGGCAGCCCGCTTCGCCAGCTCGCCGTAACGTTCGGCAATAAGCGATTCGACCCGCTCAGCGAGCAGCGCATATCGGGCCAGCGATTCATCGTATACCCGCTTGATCGACGATCCGGGCAAAATATCGTGGAACTGGTACAGCAGCACTTCCTTCCAAATCTCCTCCAGTTCCGCGGCCGGATACGGCATGCCGGAAACCGCTTGGGCCAGCACGGCGGCAAACTCCAGCTCCCGCAACGCTTTCTCCAGTCGGCGGTTGTACCACTTGTTGCGGGCCTGGGTCGTCAGCGTCCCCTGGTGCCGCTCCAGATACAGCTCGCCGCGCCATACCTGGTACCGGTCCTGGCCGGCCTTCAACTTCTCGAAAAACGCCGCGGACGTCTCCTGCATAACCGGGCTAAGTCCGAGCAAGTTTTTCTCCCGCGCTAGCCGCTCCAGGTGCTCCTCGCCGGGACCGCCGCCGCCGTCGCCGATGCCGAACAGCATCAAGCAATGCTCCGACACGCCCTTATCCAGATATTGAGCCTCCGCCTTGGCGATCGACCTTGGCGCGGCCGGACTGTTGTACGTATCCTCCGGCGGCATATGGGTCAGGACGCGCGAGCCGTCGATGCCTTCCCACATGAAGGTATGGTGAGGGTGGCGGTTGTAGATGCTCCACGACAGCTTCTGCGTCATCATGTAATCGACATTCGATTTCTTCAAAATTTGCGGCAGGCTGGCGGTGTAGCCGAATACGTCCGGCATCCAGAGCGACTTCATCTCCTGACCGAATTCCTTCATAAAGAACCGTTTGCCGTACAAAATCTGGCGTACGAGCGATTCGCCGCCCGGCACGTTCGTATCGGATTCGACCCACATCGCCCCTTGCGGTTCCCAGCGCCCCTCCTTGATTCGTTCGCGAATTTGCTCATACAGCTTCGGATAGCGCTGCTTGATCCAGTCATACAGCTGCGGCTGGCTGGCGCCGAACACATAATCGGGATACCGCTCCATCATGCGCAGCGCCGTGGCGAACGTACGGGCTCCTTTGCGGATCGTTTCGCGAATCGGCCACAGCCAGGCCAAGTCGATATGGGCATGACCGATCGCGCTGATCGTCAGAACCGGATCGCCGCCCCGCTTGGCAAGCTGTTCGCCGAGCAGCGCCAGCGCCCGACCGACCGCTTCTTCCGGCAAATCCGGTGTCAGCAGCAGCGATACGTCGTAGAGCGCGCGCAAAATGCGCTCCCGTCGTGCCGAGCGTTCCGGCAGCCATTCCGCGGTTTCGAGCAGCACCTCGGCGTCGTAATATAATCGGCGGACGTCTTCCCGGCATATCGCCACGCAAGCTTCCTTCAACGTGCCGCTGCGATAGCGGCCGAACAGATCGTTGCAACCCGCGTCTCCCCACAGATCGATCGTTTCGCCGCCGGAAGCCGCATCGCTGATATGTACGACCCGTTTCCCCGGCAAACCGAGGGACAGATCGAATTCCGAGTTGACGTTCGTCAAACCTTGCACCGGCGAGCCTTCATCGTCGACCAGACACAATTCCCCGTTCACGTCGATGAGCAGGACGGTTTTGCTGCCGGCCGCCTCGTCCGGTACCGTTCCTTGAAAATGAAACCAGGCGCAGTCCCAGAGCTCGCCCCAACGTTCGCCCGATTTCAGCTCCACCTTCCGGCCGGACATGCGCTCCGCATACGGAACCGGTTCAGGCGTCACCCAGGCGGTTACTTTCAGTTCCGCGATCGGACGATAAATGTTTTCTTTCAAAAAGTCCAGCATCGGTTTTAATTGATTCGGCTTCACTGTTTCGTATGGCATTATGCTTCTCCTTTACTTTTAGCGTACGGCTTGCTCCGATTGACCCGATCGGTTGTTAACGCGAAGAACCTTATTCATTGACTAATATAATATATTATTTATATATATTCAATATGTATATCGGTGAACCGACTTGGGTGAAGCGGTCATACGCCAGGATGCATAAGCAGCAACGACTCCGTCGTCTCTGTCAGAGGCCGGGCCGGGCGGCAGCCCGACGTCCCCGCCACGCGGTCCATTGCGCACCTGCAGGGCTTTATCGCTTTTGCAGGCTTTTCGCCAAATCAATCTGCCGAGAAATGGAGGCGCTGAAGGCGGGGCGCGTAAACGGACGTTGGACGAATTGACGGATGGCGAGGCACACCGACGGACCGGTGAAGATTTGACGGATGGCGCGGATGGAAGAAAAGACTGCCGGGAGTGATCTCGGCAGTCTCGAATTTTTATAACTTGTATGACGCTACTGCGCCGCATGCTTACCGGGTCTTGCGAACGATTGCGCACCTGCTCACACTCGCACCGCCACGGAACCGCGACCGATTGCGCAATGCAGGGCTTTAGCCGCCCGCAGACCTCCGGTTCGTACACATCTTCGGATCGCTTACGCCTCAACAACCGCTCATTCCGCAGCCGTTCGTACCGGCCCCGTCGTCTGGCGGATAACCAGCTCGGGTTGAATCAGCATTTTGCTGAACGGCCCTTTGTTGGTGTGACCGGTGCGGACGATTTCCAGCAGCTTCAATGCCGCCTGATATCCCATATCTTCTTCATGCTGGCGAATATGCGTGAACATGCTGAAATCCTCCACAGCAGAGGTCGGATCGTCGAACGATATGATCGACAAGTCGTCCGGCACTTTCAGCCCGGCCCGTTCGGCCATCCGGTAAACGTGAACGCCGAGCTTGCCGTTGAGCGTAATATAGGCGGTAGCCATCCGGTTGCGAATATACCGGTACAGCGGATGCTCTTCCAGGCCGTCCGCGCCGTTTACGCGGAAGCCGGTAATCATCAGCGCCGGATTGATCAGCGCGCCTTTGGCGCTAAGCGCGTTCATATAGCCTTCGATACGTTCCTGCACGGTTACCGTCTGCAAGGGGGAATCCGAGCAAATCGCGATATCGCGGTGGCCGAGCTCCCAGAGGTAGTCCACCGCCATCGCCGTGCCGAGCTTGCCGTCCGAAGCGAAATAATGAGTCTCCACGCCGGGCAAATACCGGTCGATCAGCACGAACGGGAACCCCGCGAGCTTCATGCTCAATATTTCCTCATTGTACTGCTCTTCGTCGACCGGGAAAATGAGCATGCCTTCCGCGCCGATCTCTTTCAGCGTCTTGATCGCTTCCTGTTCCCTCTCCAGACTGCCCTCTGTCAGCAGGATCATGCTCCGGTACCCGCTCTCCAAGATGGCCCGCTGGATGCCGCCAATGAGCCGAATCGCAAAATAATCCTCGATCGTCGGCATGACGATGCCGACAAATCCACTGTGCCGGGGAACGTTCCGCTCGCCTGCCGGGACGGGGGCCGATGGCGCACGCTCCGCTTCGTCCGGTTCCGGATGAGCGGTCTCCGGCCGGCTGACAAAGCTGCCTCGTCCGGGTACCCGCTTAATCAAGCCTTCATTGGCGAGCCCCGTCAGCGCATTGACGACCGTAATTTTGCTTACCTGAAAACGTTCCATCAATTCCTTCTCGGTCGGAATGCGATCGCCCTCCTGCAGGCCGGACGAAACGATCAGGTCGCGGACGTAATCCTGAATTTGCTGATATAACGGTACTCGATCGGTTGAATTCATCACAATCACCATGCTTCGGTCTAAATTTGTTATGTATAATATATATTTTTACGCTCTATTTCGCAACCCGATATTTATCCACAGTATTATCCACAATTGTTCCTAAATTGTTGATCAATTCAGACTGCGGCTAGAAGACGCCCCGCCCGGACTGCAAAGATAAGGACCGAAAAGCGGCCTTTTCGGTCCCCATTATCCACATTATCCACAATTGTCCTGTGAAAAAACAGCACCCATTTTCTCCACAGCCCGAATTCAATGCTGGCAGGCTTTCGCAGCAGTTATCCACGTAAGGCCACGGTTTGTGGATAACCTGCTGCAGGAGTCACTTCGCTTCCGCTTGACGCGCCCCGTATCCGGCTGCCTGACGACGTTTGGCGCTCATCAGCGCCTGGTTGCAGGCCGCCACATAAGCCTGCGCAGCGGCCAGCACAATATCCTGGTGAATGGCCGTGCCGCGGTACCGTTCGCCTTGGTACACGATCGATACGGCCGCCTCGCCATGCGCATCCTCGCCTGTAGACAGCGAGTGAAGCTCCAGATCTTCGAATTCCGCCGCCGCCGGAATCGCCTGCCGGATGCATTGGATGACCGCCTCGAGCGGTCCCGTCCCCGCTCCGGTATAGGTCCGCTCTTGTCCGTCTGCGCTGCCGCGGACGGTCACCGAGGCGATCCGGGATTTCTGCGAACCGGCCAGCACCTGAAGATCGACCAGCACATACGGATCAGGCTGCGTCCGGGTCGTTTCCCCCGCAATGCGGATCAGCTGATCGTCGGTCACGATCTTCTGCTCATCCGCTTTCGCTTTGAAACGGTCGTAAATGTCCTGCATTTGCTCGTCGGTCACTTCAATGCCGAATTCGGCCAGCCGATGCCGGATCGCATGGCGTCCCGAATGTTTGCCGAGCACGATCATGCTGCGCGGAATGCCCATCGCTTCCGGGTCCATAATTTCATAGGTGCTGCGGTTTTTGAGCAAGCCATCCTGGTGAATGCCCGATTCGTGCTGGAAAGCGTTCCTGCCGACGATCGGCTTGTTGAACGCGATCGGAAAATGCATCGACCGGCTGACAAGGCGGGACGTTTCATAAATTTCGCCGATGTTGATGCCGGTCTCCGCCCGCAGCGCCTCCTTCCGGGTTTCGATCGCCATCACGAGCTCCTCGAGCGAACAGTTGCCGGCGCGCTCGCCGATCCCGTTGACCGTCACTTCGATTTGCGTCGCCCCGGCCCCGATGGCCGCCAGACTGTTGGCGACCGCCAGCCCCAGGTCGTTATGGCAATGCGCGCTGTAACGCACCGTGTTTCCGCCCCGCGCTTCCTTGCGCACCGTCTGGAACAGTTCGGTTATTTCCCCTGGCAGCGCATAACCGAGCGTGTCCGGCAAATTGATGATCGTGGCCCCTTCGGCAATGACGGCTTCCACCAGTTCGATTACGAATTCGCGCCCCGAACGGGTCGCATCCATTGCCGAAAATTCAATTTCGTCCACGAACTGCTTGCCGTAAGCGACCATCTCGCGCGCCTGTCGCACGACCTCCTCGCGGGATTTGCGCAGCTGGTAATTCAGATGGATATCCGACGAGGAGATAAACAGATGCAGACGACGTTTGCCCGCATCCTGCGTCGCGCGCACCGCCGCATCGATATCGCCCTTGACGGCGCGGGCGAAGCCGGCGATTTCCACGCCCTGAAGCTCGCGCGAAATTTGCTGCACCGCGGCGAATTCGCCGGGGCTTGAGACCGGAAAGCCCGGTTCAATCACGTCGACGCCCAGTTTGGCCAGTTGCCTTGCAATGACGATTTTCCGCTCGGGCTCAATCGCAGCACCTGGTGACTGCTCACCGTCCCGCAGCGTCGTATCGAATATTTGTACTCGAGTATACTCCTGTTTTTCGTTCATGATCATATCCCTCCTGAATGAATAGACTGAAGGCAGCCGCAAGACCGCCACGAAAAAAAGCCTGCCATCCCTTCTTCCGAAGAGACGACAGGCTTGCAACCGGCCGCGGTACCACTCTACTTGTTCGATCACGTATGCCTGAGTCCGCTGCAAGGCAGCCTCGAAGCATCAGCTCGAACCGCTTTCTCCGCCAGACAAACACGCTTCAATCACCGAAAACCGGTCCGATCGATCCGAACCTCGTCAGATCAATGGATTCCCGACCGTTTTCCGCTTCAAATGCGCCTTTGCCCGAACGGCACCCGATCACGGGGGTTAACCGTAACGGCGTACTCGGGTGCAGCGCCGATCGCCGGCTGCCGCCCGCTGCTTCCGCCGTTCCGCTCCCAGGCGAGTTCGGACCGCGGCTTCGGCTGCGTCGCACCATCCCGCAGCTCTCTGTCGCGACAACCGACGCGGACGTTCCGTTCCGCAGCGTCATCACTTGTTCCGCCACTTTGCCCTACTGCTCCTGTTCACAGCGTTTCCGATATGAAATGAATGTCATTTACCTTTCACTTACGCACTGTTCCGTCTTAACTGCGCCCGCCCGGAAATTTTCCGGTGGCATACTGTCCAACCTGCCTCTTCCCGCCAACTAAAAACAGCCCGCCGCCCCTTGTATTCAAGAGACGACAGGCTGCAAACAGGCCCGCGCGGTACCACCCTTGTTGACGCCAGCCCCCCTTATAAGGACGCTGCGCCCACTCTGCCGCCAGCGACCTGTCCGGACAGGACGCCAGCGCACCCGATGACGGGGGTCAGCCGTAACGATGTACATCTTACCGGCCGCATAACATCGCGCCGTCAAGTTCCACCGTTCCGCTCACGGGCGAGCTTCAGGCTGCCTTCGACTGCGTCGCACCGTCCCGCAGTTCTCTTGCCAAAGCCGCCTCATCCCCAGGATGACGGCCGCTTCTTTCCCGGCTGGGCCTTACTGTTCCCGATCATTGCGTTTGCAAGGTATGGATAAAGAAGTATTGGTGACTATTATAGTCATCCGCATGCGAACTGTCAAACCCATATTCGAAAAGGCGCCGCCGATTTACCGTTTCGCTGCCGCAGCCTCATCTTTCACCGACCACGCCTCCAGCGAAAGCAACGGATCCGCCTTCATATCGAGCGGCGTCCACTCCGCCCGCCGCCACTTCAGCTCGGCCGCGGCGGCGATCATCGCCGCGTTGTCCGTGCATAGCGACAGCGGCGGAACGAGCAGCGGCAGGCCGGCCTCGGCGCACCGCTCCGCCAGGGCGGCGCGAAGGCCGGCATTGGCGGCGACGCCGCCGCACAACAGCAACTGTCTGGCGCCGTATTCGCCGGCCGCCCGCAGCGCCTTCGTCGTCAGCACGTCGATGACCGACTCCTGAAACCGCGGGCGAGCGCGGCCCGCATCGGCGCTTCGCCGCGCATCTTCGCCTGGTTGATCGCCGCCAGAACAGCGGATTTCAAGCCGCTGAAGCTGAAATCGTACGAATCCGGCTCGAGCCAGGCGCGCGGGAGCTCGATCGCCTCGTCGGCCTCCTGCGCCAGACGGTCGATATGCGGCCCTCCGGGATACGGAAATTGCAGCGCCCGGGCGACCTTGTCGTAAGCCTCCCCGACGGCGTCGTCCCGGGTGCGGCCGATCACGCGGAACACGCCTTCCCGCTCCAGCAGCACCAGTTCCGTATGGCCGCCGGATACGACCAGCGCCATAGCGGGATAGACCATTTCCTCCACGAGCCGGTTCGCATAAATATGCCCGGCGATATGATGGGTGCCGATGAGCGGAACGTCCAGCGCCAGCGCCAAGCTTTTCGCGGCGACGACGCCGACGAGCAGGGAACCGACAAGTCCGGGACCCTGCGTGACCGCGACCGCGGTAATGTCCTGCAAACTTAGACCCGCCGACCGCACCGCCTCCTCCATCAGCATCGTAATGGACTCCACATGCTTGCGGGAGGCGATTTCCGGCACGACGCCGCCGAATTTGCGATGCGTCTCAATCTGGCTCGACACAAGATTGGCCAGAATTTGACGGCCATTCTTCACGATGGCGACGGACGTTTCGTCACAGCTGGTCTCCACCGCAAGGATGACGCTGTCCCCGGCGGCCGCCGTTTCGCCTCCGACCGCCGCGGTCTCCGCGGCAGAAGCAGCGCGCGTCGGATCGGGCTGCTGCCCGCATTTCGTCATGATCGCTCACCAGCCTTCATATTCCCTAATTCCGCCCACATGATCAAAGCGTCTTCCTTGTTGTCGGTATAATAACCGGGACGCAGGCCGGCCGGCTCGAAGCCGAACTGGCGGTACAGCCGCTGCGCCCGCTCGTTCGAAACCCGCACCTCGAGCGTCATCCGCTCCATGCCGTTCCGAACGGCAAGCTGCTGCAGTTCCCGCATCAGCTGCTTGCCGAATCCTTGTCCCCTGTAATCGGCCCGCACCGCGATATTGGTGACATGCGCTTCGTCGATAAGCGTCCACATGCCCCCGTACCCGATCAGTTCTCCCCGGTGCCACATGGCCAAATAGCGGGCGAAATGATTGTTGCGCAGCTCGTTCTCGAACGCTTCGGCCGTCCAGGGGCTCGTGAACGCCTCCTGTTCGATGGCTACGACCGCCGGAATATCCTCAAGCCGCAGCGGACGGAATTCCAGTTCATGATCCGACTTCACCGGTTGGCCTCCTCCCTGGCGAGCAGCTTCGCTTCCGCTTCGGCCAGCTGGGTATAGTTCGGCACCAGCGCATGGACATCGTCCGATTCGCCGGCCGCAAGCCGGTATCCGCCCAGCCGCCCGATCCAGCGACCCTCCATATAATAGGTGAGCAGCCGCACTTGCGGCGCGTCATCGCCGAACGCGGCGGCAACATCTTCTCCCAGCCGGCCGGCCGCCGCTTCGTGCTGCGTCAGGTCGCCAGCGATCCACAAGTTCCGGACGCGGCGGTGCCGCTCGGCTTCAAGCCGCTGCAGCAGCTCGCTCATCCAGCGATCCATCATCCGGATGCCGTCATCCGCAAGCCGCTCCCATTTCGCTCCGGAATCGCCGGCGGCGAAGGCAGCCGTATAAACCTGTCCCCGCCGCGCATCCATAATCGGCACAATCCAGGTCGTGCCGTCGTCTGCGCCGGCATCTGCCGCAGCGGCTCCGGCTCGATCCGCCGTCCCGGCCTGCTGCTCCATCCCCCGATGAAACGCGCCGTAAGCGAGCCCTTCCAGACTGGAGACGCCGACGAGCGGCTTGCCCCATGCCCAGGCGAGCGTCTTGGCGACCGTAACGCCGATCCGCATGCCGGTGTACGACCCCGGTCCGCGGCCGGCCGCGATGCCATCCACCTGCCGGCCTGTCAAACCGCACGAACGAAGCAGCTCCTGCAGCTTCGGCACGACCAGTACCGAATGATTCCGCTCCGCAACCGAGCCGATCTCGCCGAGCACCTCCGTCCCCCGGACCACTGCGGCAGCCAGCGAAGCGGTCGACGTATCCAGCGCCAAGACAACGGGATTATCCATCTTCTCCCGCTTCCGCTCCTTATCGTTCATGTTTGTCGTCTCCTATCTGTCCGATTGTTGCGCACCACGAGGCGTACGGCTGACCGATCCCCGTCAAAACGATGCGCCGGGCATCGTCTCCCGCATGCTCGATCTCAATCTCCAGACGCTCGTCCGGGAGCAGCTCCCGGATGAGGGACGCCCATTCGACGATCGTCGCGCCGTCGCCGAAAAAATAGTCGTCCAGCCCGAGCTCTTCCGCCTCTTCCGGAGATAGCCGGTATACATCCATATGGTAGAAGGGCATCCGCTCGCCCTCATATTCCTTAATGATCGTAAACGTCGGACTGTTCACGACGTCCTTCACGCCCAGCGCCTCCGCGAACGCTTGCGAAAATCTCGTCTTGCCCGCGCCCAGATCGCCGTCCAGCGCGAGCACCGTACCGGGCCGGGCCAGACCGGCAAGGCGGCGCGCCAGCTCGGCCGTGTCCCGTTCGTTCCGGGCCTCCCATACTGCGCTCGCCCGATCCGGCCGTCCGCTTCCGGCTTGTCCGCTGTTGTCCATCCGTTATTCACCACTTATCCGCCAAAATGATTGTAGCCCCGCTTCGCCAGCGGCACTCTGCGCTCCTCCGCGCCCCGCCGCTCCGAACGGACGACGAGCTCGACGCCGGGATCGCCCGCTTCCGTCTCCCCGATCACGTAAAAAGGCAGCCCTTCCGCGGCGAAAGCCGCCTTTGCAGCCTCCGCATCGTCCGCGGCCAGCGTGCCGACCAGCACATAATCTTCGCCGCCGTACAGCATCCACTCCAGCGGGTCGACGCCCGCGCGCGATGCGTAGGCGGCCAGACTGCCGCTGCGCGGCAGCAGCGCCTCGCGCAGCACGAGGCGCACGCCCGACGCTTCGGCGATCTCCCACGCCTCGCTCGCGAGCCCGTCGCTGACATCGTTCAGCGACCGGCACGTGCCGCGCGCCGCCAGCAGCTGCCCGGCGCGCACCGAAGGCGCGGGGCGGCGATGCGCCCGCACCAGCGCGGCCGCCTCCGGCGGCGGCTGCGCGAGCGGATCGTTCTGCCGCGCGAGCAGCCAATGCAGCCCGGCAGCCGACAGGCCGACCGGGCCGGTCACAAATACGGCGTCGCCGGGCTGCGCACCCGAGCGGCGAAGCGCCCGTCCCGCCGCGACGGTGCCGATCACCGTCACGGCGATGACAAGATGCTGCGGCGACGACGTCGTGTCGCCGCCGATGACCGCGACGCCGTATCGGTCGGCGCACGCGTACAGCCCGTCGTACAGCCGGCGCATCCGGTCCGCCCCGTACGAAGGCGGCACGCTGACCGAGACGAGCGCATGCCGCGGCACGCCGCCCATCGCCGCGATGTCGCTCACATTCGCGGCGAGCGCCTTGTAGCCGACATCCTCTTCCGACATCGTCGCGTCGGCGAAGTGAACGGTCTCCACCATCGTGTCGACCGCGAGCACCCATTGCAGCGGCTCCGTTTCATCCGCCGGCGGCTCCACGACGGCGGCGTCGTCGCCGATGCCCAGCACGACGCCTTGCCGGCGCTGCATGTCCGCGCTCTGGCGCCCGTGCGTCCAGTGCCGGATGCGCGCGAATTCGTCCACTTTTTCGCCTCCCGGTGTTGCGTTATTGACCTTTATTATATCGGTCCCCACTTCCGTCCGCAACAAACAGGGACACCCGTCTGTCGGATGTCCCTGGAGTTTGCCGGACGATGCCCTGACCGCCCTTAACGCCCGTTCTTCGCCCATTCGCGCGAAAACGGCGGCACTGCCCTCTGCCTGGACGCTTGTTACCGCAGAGCCGCCTCTGCCCGCGTACCGCTCGAACGAGAACGGCGAGGCCCGCCCCGCGGGGTGCTCGGACGCGAACGGCGAAGCCCGCCCACGTACCGGCTGTATCGGCGTTGCGCATTGCGCGATGAAGTTTTGCGGCTTTGCAGTATTGTGGTGTTGCGGCGTTATAGCATTGCGGCGCTGCAACACTGCGATATTGCGGCGTTGCAGCATTGCGACGTTTCAGCATTGTGACATTACCGTTCCGCTAAAACCCCGGCGAAGCCGACGTTCCGCGCGGCCGCCCACTCATCCGCGAGCGCCGGATCGGCCCATGCAGCCGGCGGAGCGGCGGCTGCCAGACAGCTGCCGGCACGGTAAACCCAGCGCCGCTCCGGCTGCATGGCAAACAGCTCCTCCGGCGAGCGGGCGTCTATGACGACGAAGTCCGCCTCGCAGCCGGCCTTGATGCCGTAACCGGAAATCCCGATGATGCCGGCCGGGATTTCCGTGATCATCCGCAGCAGCTGCCGCAAATCCGACGGGGCCCCCATATGAGCGGCATAGGCCGTTATGAGCGCGATCTGCAGCAGATCGCCGCGGCCGAACGGATGAAACGGATCGTGCACGTTGTCCGAAGCCGCCGCGACCGGCACGCCCGCCGCCGCCAGTTCCTTCACCCGCGTCACGCCGCGCCGCACCGCCCGCCGGTCGGCCCGCCCCTGCAAATACAGATTGGCCGCGGGGAGCGTGACGGCGGCGACCCCCGCCTCCGCCAGCCGTCCGATCGCGTATGCAGCGTCCTCCGGATTCATGGCCGAAAGCGAGCAGAGATGGCCGGCGACGACACGGCCGCCCATTCCGTATGCGGCTGTCCGCTCCGCGATATAGACGCACGTCCTCATCCCCGGATCGTCGCTTTCGTCGACATGCAGATCGACCGGACAGCCGTAACGGTCCGCCAGTTCAAATATCCGGTCAATGTGCGCTTCCGGCTCGTCAGCCAGATGAGGCGCGCCGCCGATCCCGTCGACGCCCATCGCCAGCATCTCCCCGATCAGCTCCATGCCGAAGCCGGGCTGCGCGCGATAAGGCGCCATCGGGAATATTTGCACCCGGACCCAAGGCGCCAGCTTCTCCTTCACTTCCAGCGCGGCTTCCACCGATCGCAGCGCCACTCGCGCGCCCGCTTCCGCATGCACGTCAATATGGGTCCGGATGGACGTCGTGCCGTAGGAAACGGCTTGCAGCGCCATCCTTGTCATGCGCGCCTTGATTTCACCCTTGGCAAATAAGGGCGCCTGGCGCGAATAGCTGGCGATCGCTTCGGCGAGCGTTCCCGACCGGTTGGCCGCCCAAGGCAGGGAAAACGCCTTGTCGAGATGCATATGGGCGTCGACCAACCCGGGCAAGACAAGCTTGCCTTCGGCATCGAGCCGTTTCGCGTACGCCCCCTCCGGCATGTCGAGGGAAAGATAACCGCCCGGCTCCAGCCGCCCGCTCTGGCGCCCGATCGCCGTCCAGACGCCGTTCTCCGCACGCAGCGTATAATAATGCCGCTCATCGGCAAGCGGCAGGCGGGCATTGATGATTTCCAGAACAGCGCCGCCGGCGCCTGCTTTCGCCATTCGCCGCCGCCTCCTTTCTTCCTGAAAGCGAATCCCGCGATTATCCCATTGCCGCTCCCGCCGACGTTTCCTCGAGCAGCTGCTTGATTTCGAACCTGCTAATTTCGACGAACGCCTTGGCCATCAGATCGGACGCGCGCTCCTGAATGATGCGCCCTTTCTCGGCCGTCGCCCGGGTCGCGTCCCCGAGAATACCGCTGCGGGACACATCCTCCATTTTCCAGGCAAACCGGATCGCTTTTTCGAGCGTCAAAAAACGGTACCGGTTCATCGCCGGCATTTCGCGCACGCGGCAGTGCTCCTGCACCCAGCCCGGCTTCAGATACATGACGATCGACGTTTCGTAATCGCCGCCGTGAATGCCGAATTCCAGCTCCTCCGGCGGCAGCAGATCGGCGGCGACGCCCAGGCTTGCAGGAGACAGGGAAAACACCATCATCCCGGTCGCAATGCGAATTTCCCGCGCCGCCACGTTCAGCAGATCGGTATTGCCGCCATGCGTATTGAACAGCAGCAACCGGCGAAACCCGCTGGCCTTCAGGCTGTAGGCGATATCCGAGACGATGCCGGCAAGCGTGGACGCCGAAAGCGATATCGTGCCCGGAATGCCGAGATGCTCATTGCTTTTCCCGTAGGCGATCGGCGGAATAAGCCAGATCTGCTCGGCCGGATCGATTTTCTCCAGCGCATCCGTCAAGGTCGCTTCGCCGATCAGCGCATCCGTCATAACCGGCAAATGATCGCCGTGCTGCTCGACTGCCCCGATAGGCAGTATGACGAGCGCATGTTCCTTCGGCAATTCCTTCACCTGCTTTCGTGTCAACCGCGGCAGGAAACGTTCTTCCCAGGCAACGCCCTCATACCTTGTAAACATCGGGCTCCCTCCTCCATATTCATATGCGCCTTCCTATACGCCGACGCGCCGACACGCCTGCGCATCTACGTCAAGCTGCCGGTTTCCCGCTCCTGCAAGCGTCTGCGGCTTCGCCGTTTCGCGGCGAAAGCGAAAGCAGCAGGCGCTCTGCCGGCTTTCAGGCAACGAGGCCGCGCGATATCACCGTTCCGCCGCGGCCCCCCACGCCGCTTGCCGAATACCGGCCGGCCGCTGCTTCGCCCATTCCGCGACCCAGGACAGCAATTGCAAATCCCGTCCCGGTCCGGCGATGACCGAAAGGCCGATCGGCGCGCCGTCCGCCGCGCCGGTCGGAATATGCACCTGGGGCAAACCGGCCAGTCCGGCAATACAGGTCAGCTGCATGGCGCGAGAGCGCCGTTCTTCGTTCGCCGCCCCGGATACGTTCCGCTGCGGAGCGGGACCGGGCACCGTCGGGATGACGAGCAGACCGTCATCCCCAAGCTGCTCCCTAAGCCGCGCCCGAACGTCGAACCATAATCTCAGTTCCGCGCCGCTATCCTTTCGTTTCAATTTGCTCGCCCATGCGAACCGCTCCGCAATGTCAGGGGCGAATACGGGATGCGCGCGTTCGATCCATGGTCCGTGCGTATCCCATATTTCCAGCCCTTGCACGATGCGAAACGCCCGCATCCAGGCCGCCAGCCCTTCCGGAGCGATCACGGCCCAATCGCTGTCGACACAGGTCTTGGCCATGGAAGTGACATCTTTGACCAGCCTCACCCGCACCGGCGGTTCGGCCAGCTCCCACGCCTCAATCGCGAGCAGCATCCGCTTGAACGGCTGCGCGGCGCCTGTTCTCAGGCTGGCGGCAGGAGGCTTCCGTACGGCTCCCCCCGATCAGCCGCCTCCTCCGCCCTGTTTCTTTTTGCGCCTGCCGCATCTGCTGCCCGTTTCCCCGTTTTGTTCAGCAAAGCGACGCCGACATCGTGCAGCAATTGCGCGTCCCGCGCCAGCCATCCGACCGTGTCGAAGCTGGGCGCGAGCGGAATGACGCCGGCGGTCGGAACCAGTCCGTGCGTCGGCCTGATCCCGTACACGCCGCAATAAGCGGCCGGCACCCGGATCGAGCCGCCGGTGTCGGTGCCGAGCGCGAAATCGGCCAATCCGGCGGCAACCGCTACGGCCGAGCCGCTGGACGACCCTCCCGGAATCCGGTCCGGCGCATTCGGGTTGACCGGCGTGCCGTAATGCACGTTCTGACCGTTCAGGCTGTACATCATCTCATCCGTGTGCGTCATGCCGCGAAGCCGGGCGCCCTGTGCGAGCAGCCGGGAAATCGCCTCCGCCGTCCGTTCGGACGGACTATGCGTGCGCAGCCAGTCCGGGTTGCCCGCGCCGGATATATGGCCGGCCACCCGAATAACGTCCTTCGCCGCAAACTCCAGTCCCGAAAGCGGCCCGTCCGCCGTCGGTTCCAGCACGATGCGCTCCGCGGCATAGGCATTCCACCGGTCGTTCATCGAAGGGCCCCCAGCACGGCCAGATCTTCCTCGTCCAGCTCCGCCCGCGGACCGGATTTGATCAGATCCGAAAACTTCTCGTCGGGCACCATCGTCGTCAGCACATACAGCTTGCCTTCGCCCGTATTGACGACCGCATGGGTGCGGCCCGGCGGCACGATGAAGAACGAGCCTTGCCGGATCGGAATGCTCGTCTCGCCGACCGTCGCGTACCCCTCTCCCTTCAACACATAGAAATATTCGTACGCTTCGGCATGCTCGTTCGGCGGCGTGCGGCCGCCTTCGTCGAAAATTTCGACGACGGATACGAACGGCGTCAGTTCCCGATCGGTCAACAGCACGAATTTGTTGGAATCGGTACTTTTGATTTTGTAGACCGGACAAGTTTCGATATGCCCGGCCGCCATATGAAGTCCGGAAATCGTCATCGCTCGCTTCCCCTTTCATGCCCGCCGTTCATCGCCCGCAGCAGTTCCGCCGAATCGGCGACGAAGCCGTAGCATTGTTTAATGTTGTAGATCGCCGCATCCGCACAGTACGGCGGCGAATTGGTGGCGCTGCAGTCCCGGAGCAGCACCGCGTCATATCCCGAATTGACAGCGTCCTGCAGCGTCGCCATGACGCATTGGTCGAGATTGACGCCGGCCAGCAGCACCGTATGCACGGACAGATTGCGCAAAATGCTGTCGAGCGGCGTATCCCAAAATCCGCTCATCCGATACTTGTCGACATAAATATCGTCCGGCGACGCATCCAGTCCGGAAACGATCGCCGCCCCCCAACTGCCTTTCTCCAGCACGCGCGAGCCGTTGTCCGGCAGCGGATCGCCGATGCCCCGCCCTTCCCCGTCCCCGTTGTACACATGAAGCACCGACGGGCTCAAATTGAGACGATCCGGGCGATTGCCCCAGTTCAGCCACAGGATGGGAACGTCCCGTTCCCGCAGCGCGGGCAACAGCCGGTTGAGCGGCTCCACGGGCGCCATCAGGGTGTCGCAATCGCCGCCGATATAGTCGACCCAACCGCCCCGGGAACAAAAATCGTTCTGCATATCGACGACGATCAGCGCTGTGCGCTTCAGGTCGAAAACAAGCTGCTGCGGTTCCGCATGAATGGCGACCGTGTCCGGCTGCTCCAGCCTTCGCCGCAAATCGACTCCTTCCCGCGAAACATGCCAATGGCTGCGGGCATGACCCAGTCTCTTCATCCGGAAGCTCACCCTTTCTTCGGTTATACTCGGCTTTACCCGCCGACCGCATCGTCATCAAGCGGCGCAACAGGCAGTTCGACATACGCCGCACCGCCGTTGTCCCGGCAGACGGCCACGGCGACGATGCCGAGCTTCTCCTCGCCCGCCCGATGCCGGCCCTCCGGGCCGGCGTTCGGATGCCGCGCGAACAGCGGAAAGGCGCTCCCCGTCAGCTCGAGCCGCAGCGCGTCTCCCGCTTCGAGCGCGGCCGCGAACGGCCGCATATCGATCGCCGCCCGTTCCCACTCGCCGGCGCTGCCGGCCGAAGCCTCAGCCGCCGGCTCCGCATCGTCCGCCATGTCTCCGTCCGCCGCGCCGGCAGCGGCGGCTCCTTGAGCGGCCGGACGGCCGATCTCCGTTCGGCCGACGCTCAGAAACCGCGCCTTGCCGTCCGGCTTGACGACTGTCAAGGTCGCGACGAGATCGGTCGGACCGCCCATCGTCTGGCAGCGGACGACCAGCTTCGGCGAGCCGAACAGATGAATGGTACGGTCGAGCGGCTCTCCGGAATACACCAAAATTTCATAGCGGTCCTGAATCGCGCTCCGGTCGGAGGGGAGGCAATTGTCCGTCCGCATCGGCAGACGGGCGTCGTAGACGAATACGTCGGCCGTCTCCTCCTCTTCCCGGCCGGGCGACGGCGCCAGAACGCCGCCGCCCAGCGCGCCGTTCGCCGGTTTCGGCGTTCCCGAGAGATAAAGCCGGAAGCCGCTCTTCCCGGTATCCGGCGCATCCGCTGCCGGCCAGCGCCGGGCCGTCCGCCACGAATTGCTGTACTGCTCGAAATAGCGGACGGGCGGCTCGGCGGAAGGATCGGCGTCGGCGTTTCCTTTCAGCCAGTAATCGAACCAGCGCAGCTGCTCCATATGAATATCCCCGTCCGCCGCCGGTCCGTGGTCCGCTCCGCCGGCCATCCGGCCCCAAGGAATATGGCCCCAGGGTCCGACGATAAGCCGGTGAATCGTCCGTTCCCGGCCGGGCGATTCCTGCAGCGCCGCAAACGAGCCGAGCGTGCCCATCAGGTAGGAATCGTACCAGCCGCCGATATGCAGAGCCGGAATCGGGCATTCCGCCAGCCGCGGCAGCCAGTTTCGCTCCCGCCAGTAACCGTCGTATTCCGTATGCTCGCACCATTCGTAGTAGGTTGGAAAATAGCGTTCCAACAGCGGATGCCGATCGGTCACCGGCACGTGAAACAGCCAGTCGTCCGGATGGCGCATCATCCGCGTGCACTGTTCGGCCGCCTCGGCATCCCCCGCTCTTCTGGCCGTGTCGCGAGCGAGCTGGAACGCCCAGGGCAGCTTGTCGCCGATGGCGAAGCTGCCGTGCGGATAGAACGTGCCGTGATACAGATCGGCCGGACACATCGCCGGGGCGATCGCCTTCAGCGAAGGAGGCCGTTCCGCGGCCGCCGCCCATTGGGTGATGCCCTGGTAGGAGAAGCCGTACATGCCGACGCGGCCGTTCGATTGGGGCAGCGCCGCCGCCCATTCGACGGTATCGAAGCCGTCGGCCCCTTCCTGGATGAATGGCGCAAACTCGCCTTCGGAATCTCCTCGGCCCCGGACGTCCTGGATGACGACGATGTAACCGTGGCGGGCGTACCAGACCGGATGAGCGTACGTGACGGTGGAAGCGATCGTGCGGCCGTACGGCTGGCGCATCAGCAATACGGGAAATTCGCCGCGTTCGTCCGGCATGTAAATGTCACTGTACAGCTTGACGCCATCCCGCATGACGCAAGGTACCGCGCGCCGTACGACGACGCCGCCGAATCGGCTCATCGCGCCTGACCCGCCGCCGGTCTCAGCTTCATCGGATTAAGCAGCAGATGCGGGTCATTCCGCCGCTTCAGCTCCCACAGCTTGTGATGCTCGTAGGAACGGCCTCCGTCTTCCAGGTCCCACGTATGCGGATTGCTGACCGCCACGCCGAGCTCCCGGCAGCGGTCTATGATCCGGTTCAGCCTGTCGGCCGATTCGAACCGCATCAGCGGCAATCCGGCGATGCGAAGCTGGCCGGCGCTCCGGTTGAATTCGAGATGATTGATATATTCCGGAAACTCGGCTTTCAGCGCCGCCATCTGCTCGAACAGCTTATCCCAGCTGTACGTCGTCTGGAGATACGTCATGTCCGGATCGGCCTTGCGCGCCCACAGCGTCGTATGGTTCCACGAAAAATCGGAGACGCCCGTTCCTTTGTGATATTTCTCCGCAGGCACGGTCAACTCGATGCTTCCGTTCCATTCGGCGCACTTGGATCGGACGGCGGCTTCATGCCGTTCGTCGATCTCCAGCAGCACGGCGGATCGTCCTTCCGGCAGCCGCAGCGGCTGAAAATATCGCGGAATCGGCCATTCATGCGCCGATACGAGCCGCTTGCCGACGGCGTCGTCAGCCGCGACATCTTGCGCGAACCGCACCGCATCCTGCCATCTTGCGAACGTCGCCGCCAACTGCATCCACTCCACGCGGGGAGCCAGCTTGACCCGCACCTCCGCCAGGACACCCACCGTCCCGTACGTATGGAGATAAGGAAGCATGTCGTTTCCGGTCGTATACAGCGTGGCCGGAGGGGATTCGATCGTCTTCAGCTTCATCGACTGAACCATGCCGTCCCAGATCGTGCCCCAGCGAATCGAACCGATGCCGCCGAAACCGCCGTTCAGAAAGCCGCCGATCGTAGCGGATTGATAGGTGGAAGGCATAGCGAGCATTTCCTGGCCCTTCGCCCTTGCCGCCTGCTCCATCCGTCCCATGCGGGCGCCCGGCTCGGCGATCATATAGCCGTCACCGATCTCCGCGATCCGGTTCATCCGGGCAAAGTGAACGACAATGCCGCCTGTGAGCGGCACGCACTGGCCGTAATTGCCCGTGCCGTTCCCGCGCACCGTCACCGGCACCTTCTCCTCCGCCGCAAACGCGAGTATCGTTTCAAGCTCCTTCTCGTTCCGGGGGCTGACGATGCATTCGGCCATCTTCCCCTGCAGCTCTTTGACCAATACCGGCGAAAAATGGTGGTAGTCCGTCGAAAGCTTGGCGCGCGACGTTTCGTCCCACAGCAAACACGCTTCGTCGATCTCTTGCCTGATCCGCGTTCTCCAGTCGTTTCCCATCGTCCGTCCTCCTTCGGAATCCCCTTTTGTTCCAGCAACGGTCCTTATTCGAAAAATTCGTTCGTAAACACTTGGGTCACATCGGGCTTTTCTTTCAGCATCCCCGCTTCCGTCATTTGCTGCGCCAACGTATCCCAGCGTTCCTGCGTCATCCGGCCGACGCCGCTCTTCTGCGCTTCCTCGCCGTATACGAGCGGGATCATCGCCTCCGCCGCATAGTTCAGCTTTTCAAGGGGCATATCCGGATTTTCCTTTTGAATGACGGGATTGATCTCTTCGTAATGTTCCTTGAAATAGTCGAATCCTTTGGCCGTAGCGTTGACGAACGCCTTTACGATCTCGGGATTTTCCTTCAGATAGCTCTCGGTCGTAAACAGCACGTTGGCGTACGGATTGTAGCCGAAATCGGCGTTCAGCAGGAAGTCGACGTCCACGTTCTGCTCGCGCATTTCGTACGGCTCGCTCGTGACGTAGCCCTGGATGGCAACCTTGCCGTCGGCGAGGAACGGCGCCAGCGAACCGGTATAAGCCATCTCCTGAACGTCTTGCAGATTGTAAGCCTTCTTCAAATATTCCCAGTAGCTCGCCCCGCTCGCCACATAAACGTTGCGGCCTTCCAGTTCCGCCGGCGACGCGATGTTTTCTTCCTTATGCACCATCAATCCCTGGGGACTCGTCTCGAAAGAAGCGAATATGACAACGAGCGGAATGCCGCTTTCGCGCGCGAGCAAAATTTGGTCCGCCTGGCCCATGCCGAACTGCGCTTTCCCGGAAGCTACGATTTGCGTGGACGACACTTGCGGACCGCCCGGCTCGATCGTCATGTCCAGCCCGGCCTCCTCATAGAACCCTTTCTCAAGCGCAGCGTACAGCCCCCCGTGCTCGGCCTGGGCGAACCAGTTCGTCACCGCCGTCACCTTCACCTTTTCCGCCCCGCTGCTTCCCGTCCCGCTTGTTTCCCCGCCTTTGGCGTCGTTGCCGCAGGCCGCGACAAGCGTCATGGCGAACATCAATACGGCGAGCCGGCGAATCGGCCAATCCGGAATCGTCTGTTTTTGCATCATAACTCCCCCTAATGATTAGCGCTTTTAATTGAATTAACGCTTCTGAAAACTACGTTTCGGAAATTAACGTTTCGAGGATTCGGAACTAGTGGCGCATTTCGGATTCGTGCCAGGAACTGAGCAGCCATCTGGATAACCGGTTGATGAGCAAAAAGAAGCAGATGCCGACAAGCGAAGCGGATAACCCGCAAGCAAACAGATACGGCGTATGGAGCTTGTTCGTCGCCACCGTTATCGCATAGCCCAGTCCGCCCTTGCCGCCGCCGATTCCGGCGATGTACTCGCCGACGATAGCGCCGATTACCGACATCGAGCAGGAAATTTTCAACCCGGCCACGATATAAGGCAAAGCAGCCGGAATGCGCAGCCGCCACATCGTTTGCAGCTTCGTCGCATTGTACAGATCGAACAGATTGGTCATATTGCGGTCAGTCGAATGGAGTCCGATCAGCGTATTGGACAAAATCGGAAAAAAACTGATGATGAACGAAATGATTACGATGGCATTGAGCCCGGCGCCGAACCAGATGACGATAATCGGCGCGACGGCGACGATCGGGATCGTCTGCAAAATAATGGCGTAAGGATAGACGCTCTTCTCGATCGTCTTGGACAGCGCGAGCAGAATGGCCATCAGTGTACCGATCACAACGCTGGCCAGAAACCCGACCACCGCTTCCATGACGGTCGTGCTGACCGACGTCAGCAGATTGCTCGCATTGTCCGACGCGGCCTTGACGATATCGCTCGGCTTCGGCACAAGATACGGCGGAATCCGGAGCAGTTGAACCAGCAGCTCCCAGCCGCCGACGAATAGGACGAACACGGCAAGCGGCGGCAATATTTGTTGCAGCCTCTCCCGGAACGGATCGAAAGCGACGCTCTTGCCGCTCTCTCCTGCAGATGGCGCGTTCAGCCCCCGGCGTACGGACGGGGTGAGCGCTTCTTGCGGCATCGGTTTGGCCATCGGATTCACTCCCTTTCCCCGGCTGCGGCCGGCTTGAATTTCATCGCGTCCGACACGGCCCGGACGTACTCGCCGAACTGCGGATCGGAGCGGAACGTTTCTTCGCGCGGGAACGGCTGCGGAATATCGACGATTTCGGTGATCTTGCCGGGCCTTGGCGTCATGACGGCGACGCGGGTCGAAAGAAAAACCGCTTCGAACACGTTGTGCGTAATAAACAGCACGGTCATCCGCTTGTCGTTCTGCCAGATGTTCAGCAGTTCGTCCTGCAGCGTCTGCCGCGTAATTTCGTCCAGCGCGCCGAACGGTTCGTCCATAAGCAGCAGCTTCGGCCTCGACACGAGCGCCCTGGCGATCGACACCCTCATTTTCATGCCGCCCGACAACTGACGGGGCAGCGACTTGACGCTGTCGCCGAGCCCGACCAGCTCAAGCGCCCTTCGCCCTTCCTCCTCCCGCGCTTTGCGGGGCACGCCCCGCAGCTTCAGCGGAAGCGTCACGTTCTCGAGCAGATTCGTCCACGGCAGCAGCGTATGCTCCTGAAAGACGAAGGCGATTTCGTTATGGGTGCGCGCATCTCTCGGCGTCGTCCCGAGGACGGACAGCCTCCCTCGCGTATGGTCGGTCAAGCCGGCAATCATGTTGAAAATGGTGGATTTGCCGCAGCCCGACGGGCCGACAAAACTGATAAACTCGCCTTCGGAAACCGCGAGATCCACCTGCCGGACGGCAATCGTCCCGTTCGGATAGATTTTGTCGACATTGTTCAACTCGACCAGTTGCCGGCCGCTGCCGGGGACAGCGGAGCGGGCGGCTGCCGCCGCATTCTCGTCCAAACTGCGCAAACTCATTCTGATCAACCTCCACTCCGTCTATTTATGTCATAAAATATTACATGTTGAAAGAAACGAACTGAAAATTGATAAAACTAATAAATTATTGGATTGCAACATTCAAATCGAATGTTTTGATAGGTTTTGATATTCGTTTTGTCAAGTAATTTACGTCAATTATAACGAGACGACAGAAACCCGTCAATATGTTTATGTAAGGTTATATTACATTAAATCATATATTTTTTGCGACAATAAAAACACCGCTCGCTATGCGGGTTTTTTCGAATGTGCATGTTATGTTTTATTACTTTTCAATTTACCAGCCAATCGCCGCACCGTCGCAGCGCGGATCCGTTCCTCCGATACGAAAACCGTGTTCGTCAATGGCGATCGCATGGGCATGCCCGACAATGCCGTCATAGGCAGCGACGCGCCGGACGTCGTGCCCGGCCGCAGCCAGCGCCTGCGCCGTCTCTTCGGAAATGCGGTTCTCCAGCTTCAATTCGGTCGTCGCTTCCCCCCATGTCCTTCCCCAGACGAAACGCGGCTCGTCAATCGCCCGCTGCGGGTCCATCCCGTAATCGATCATCCGGGTCAACAGCGCAAGCTGCGTTTGCGGCTGGCCTTCTCCGCCCTGCGTGCCGAGCAGATAGGCCGGTTTGCCGTCCTGAAACACCATCGCCGGCATCAAGGTATGGAACGTCCGCTTGCGCGGCATCAGGCAGTTCGGATGCGCCGGATCGAGCGAGAAGAACGAGCCGCGATTTTGCAGCAGCACGCCCGTACTGCCGGCGACAACGCCGGAGCCGAATTCGAAATAGAGGCTTTGGATGAACGACACGGCGTTGCCCTCGGCATCGACGACGGCGGCATACGCCGTATCGCTGCCGGCCGGCTGCGCAGCCGCTTCGGCGGCCCGGTCCGGCCGGATGGAAGCGGCAAGCTCCGCCGCATATTCGGCGCTGAGCAGACGGTCGAGCGGAATGGAATGAAACGCCGGATCGGTCAGCCAGGCGTTACGGTCGCGAAAGCTGAGCTTGATCGCTTCCACGAGCAGATGATAATAATCGAAGGAGCCGTGCTCGACCGCCCTCAAATCGAAGCGATCCAAAATATGAAGAGCCATCAGGGCGGCGAAGCCCTGGGAGTTGGGCGGCAGCTGACAAATCTCGTATCCCCGGTACGATCCGGTAATCGGCACCACCCAATCTCCCCGATTGTCGGCAAAGTCCTCTTCGGTCAGCAATCCGCCGTGCGCGGCCAAATAATCGGCAATCTCACAGGCGACTTCGCCTTCGTAGAAGCCGCTCCGGCCTCGCTGCGCCACTTGCCGCAGCGTCCGCGCCAGATCGCGCTGAACGAACCGTTCGCCGGGACGGGCGGCGCGCCCGCCGGGGAGATAGATCGCCGCCGTCGTCGGGCAGCCGGCAAGCATCGCCGCGTGCTTCCGGGCATGCTCGTATTGGTCCGGCGACATCGGGAATCCGTCCGCGGCATAACCGATGGCCGGCTCCAGCACTTCGGCGAACGGCAGCCGGCCGTATTCCCGGTGCACGGCATACCAGCCGTCCGCCATGCCGGGAACCGTGATCGCGCTTCTCGCCCCGCGCACCGGGATGGCGGCCTCGTCCGCGAAAGCCGCGATTTCCGCTTTGCGGCCGGATCTGCCGGTCGCGTTGTACGCTCTGGCCGTCCCGTCTTCGGGACGGTACAACAGCCAGAAAGCGTCGCCTCCGAGTCCGGTCATATGCGGATACACGACCGCCAGCACCGAGCTTACCGCGATCGCCGCATCGAAGGCGTTGCCCCCTCTCTCCAGCATGCGGGCGCCTGCTGCCGAAGCCAGGTAATGCGGGCTGACAACCATTGTTTTCGTTCCAACGACCGGTTTCTTCATCATACGCCCTCCAGACATGTTAGGTTTTAGGACACGTTTCTTTTTACCATAGCATGCCGGGCGACGACGTTGCAATCATAATTTCGAAACCAAAATCTATTTTTTGTATTTGAAAGTGAA